>NZ_JBICYT010000036.1:0-14191 GCF_043201215.1 Streptomyces sp. NPDC048331
GTGACCGGGCACCCGCCGCACGCACGCGTGCACGCGCACGCCCGGCGGGATCTTCGGCCGGGTGTTCTCGCGTTCCCGGGACCGTGACCGGGCACCCGCCGCACGCACGCGTGCACGCGCACGCCCGGCGGGATCTTCGGCCGGGTGTTCTCGCGTTCCCGGGACCGTGACCGGGCACCCGCCGCACGCACGCGTGCACGCGCACGCCCGGCGGGATCTTCGGCCGGGTGTGCGCGCGTAGCGGGCGTCGGCCTGTGAGCACGGGGGCGTCGCCCCGCACGCACGGGCCCGGCCGGGCTTTCGGCCGGGTGTTCGCGTGTACCGGGCGCCGTGAGCAGGGGGGCGCCACTCCGCACGCACGCTCGCACGCGCTGGGCCGGGCGTTCGGCCGGGTGTGTGCGTGTACCGGGCGCCGTGAGCAGGGGGGGCGCCGTCCCGCACGTATGCACGTTTCCGTTCGGCGGGGTCTTCGGCCGGGTGTTCTCCGGTTCGTGGGCTCGTGACCGAGTGCGCGCCCCGCATGCACGTACCTGCTCGGCCGGACGGGCGGCCGGGCGTTCTCGGGTGTCGGGGCTGGCCAGGGGGCTCCGGCTCGCACGTATGCACGCTCACGCTCGGCCGGGCCTCCGATCGGGCGTTCTCGTACCGGGCGCCGTGACGTGGGGGGCGCCGGCCCGCACGCGTGCACGTCCTTCGTTCGGCGGGGCTTGCGGCGGGGACCGTGACCGGGGTCGCCGCCGGGCGGGCCGGTACGCGTGCCTACGTCCGGCGGGATCTTCGGCGGGGTGTTCTCGTGTTCCCGCGGTCGTGGGCGCGCAGGTCCCACCACGCCCGCATGCTGGTGTTCGGCCGGGTTTCCGGGGTCGGGGCAGGGGTTCTCGCGTTCCCGGGACCGTGACCGGGTACCCGCCCCGCACGCAGCACGCAGCACGCAGCACGCAGCACGCACGCTCACGCTCGGCCGGATCTTCGGCCGGGCGGTTCTCCGGTTCCCGGGCTCGACCGGCGGCGCCGCTCCGCACGCATGCACGCGTGCACGCCCTACGTTCGGCGGGGCTTCCGGCGGGGCTTCCGGCCGGACTGTGGCCGGGGACGCCGTCACGCGCGCACGCGCATGTTTGCGCCCGGCCGGACCCCCGTGCCCTCAAGTGATCTTGATCGTTCGCCAGGTGAGTTCGACCGCTGCTCGGTTTCTGTCACCCGATCTCGGCCGGCGGCCGGTGCTCGGTGAGGGGCGGTGGGATCAGTGGTTGCGGAACGGTGCCCAGGGGTCGGGAAGGGGAGCGCTCGGGTCCTCGCCCTCGGTGGACAGTCCGACGTAGGCGCGTAGGGCGGGGCGGGTACCGGGGAGGCCGTACCGGGTGAACCGTTCGTGGAGGTCGGAGCCGAACGGCACGGGCTGGAAGTCCGCGGCGGTCAGCAGCTCGGCCAGGACCGTCAGCAACTCCCGGCGCCCGGGGGAGAGCTCGGCGAACACCGCTACGGTGTCCGCGGGGTCGAACAGGGCTTCCAGCAGGTTCCCGGCGCGGACCGCCGGCGGGCGGGGCACGACTGCGGTCTCCTCGATACGAGGCAGGGCGCGGACGATCTCCAGGAGGACCCCGTCCGGGTCCTCGGCGGCGCCCATCAGGTGCAGCAGGCTGCGGACGGTGTAGCTGTGCAGGTCGCCCGCGTGGTGGGCGGTGGCGGTCTCGGGGGCCGGCCCGGCGCCGAAGGCCGCCAGCTCGGTGGCGATGCGCTTCGCCGGCGGCAGGTCGGGCGCGGCGGCCGGGTGCGCCACCAGCAAGCGGGCCAGGGCGGTGGCGGCGGCCCAGCGCGGCAAGGGGTGCTCGTGGTCGAGGTGGTGCCGGAGTCGGCCGTCCGGGTCGTGGTCGGCGATCAGCCCGACCGAGACGAGGACCGTGGCGACGCGGACCGGGTCCCGCTCGCCGTCGAGGCAGGCCAGCAATGGGAGCAGGGTGGCGTCGGCCTCCTCGGGGAACCAGCCGAGGAGGTAGGCGGTCCTGGTGCGGATCTCCGGGTCCTGGTCGTCGAGCAGTTCGAGCAGGACGCGAAGCTGGGCGCGGACCGCGTCGTAGGAGCGCAGTGCGCCCTCGCGGGCGTCGACGGGGTGCCCCGCCGCACAGTACGCCCGTCCCTCGCACAGGTTCTTCAGCCGTTCCTCGTCGGTCTCGGCGGCGATCTGCTCGTCGTACCGGCGCAGATTCTCTTCGGGGCTGATGGCTGCGGCGCGCCACGCGGCGGTGTCGATGCCGAGCGGGAGGTCGTACTCGTTGTGCCAACCAATGGCCAGACGGGTCAGCAGCAGCAGTGCGTCGGCCCGGGCGCCGACCGGTCCCGCGACAGCGATTCGGGTGAGGAACGGCACGGCGTACGGGGAGGCCGAGTACCGGGTGCCCTGGTGGAAGATGTTGCCGAACAGGCTGCGGAAGGCGCTCTCCCGGGCCTCCTCGTCCAGCCCGCACACCGTCCGGAGCCGGCCGGGCACGTCCTCGGCGCTGCCGTAGGCGTGCCCCAGGGCCGCCCAGTCGATGTCGTCCAGCCCTGCCAGGAGATCGTCGGATCGCTTCATGATCCATATGCTCGCAGGGACCGCCGACACCGATCCCGCAGGCGAGCTGTCTCCTTGGGCCCAGCGGTCGAACTCACCTGTCGATCGGTCAAGATCACCTGTCGAAGGACACCCCGGCCGGGCGGTCTTGTGCACCGGGCGCCGGGCGCCGGGCGCCGTGACCAGGGGGCGCCGCCCCGCACGCACGCTCACGCTCGGCCGGACCTCCGATCGGGCGTTCCCGTACGGCCACCCCGCACGCATGCACGCCCTGAGGGGACGTCCCTCAGCGGCCGCGACGTCCACCGATGCGCAGCACGAACCCCGCGACGGCCGCCCCGGCGACGGCGATCCCCGCGACGGCCGCCCCGGCGACGGCGATCCCGGCGACGGCCGGCCCGACGGAGACCGGCCCGACGCACGTGAGCCCGGCCGTGGCGATCCCGGTGGTGGGTCCGGTGGTGGCGCGGGCCGTCATGAAGCCGTCGCGTGCACGCCAGGACAGCACCGACCGGTGCGAGCGCGCGGACAGCAGCGAGCCGGTGCTGAGCCAGGAGGCGGTGGAGAGCGCCGACAGGCAGGATCCGAGGGACACGACGCAGAGCGCGCAGCCCACGGAGCCGATCGAGAGCACCGAGCCGACCGAGCCGATCGACAGGACCGAGCCGACCGAGCCGATCGAGAGCACCGAGTCCTTGGACCACAGGGAGAGGCGGGACCCGTCACCGCGGCACCACGGGGCCGCCCACGCACGAGATTCGGTCACGGCACCCATCCTGACAGGGGCGGAGCCCCGGGGGGACCGGCACGCGCCGGGGGAGGGCGGAGCCGACCGGAATCGAACCGGCGTCCTCGCGGTGTTGGAGACCGCGCGCGTCGACCTCTGCGCTACGGCCCCGCCCGTCCCCGGATCGTATCGGTGCCGCCCCCCGGACCCGCCCCCCGGACCCGCCCCCCGGACCCGCCCCCCGGACCCGCCCCCCGGACCCGCCCCCCGGACCCGCCCCCCGGACCCGCCCCCCGGACCCGACGCCCGGCCCCGCCCCACGACCCGCCCCCGGACCCGACGTTCGGACCGGCCCCCGGACCCGACGCCCGGACCCGACGCCCGGACCCGCCCCACGGACCGCCTCACCGACCCGCCTCACCGACCTGCCCCACGGACCGGCCCCCGGACCCGCCCCACGGACCGCCTCACCGACCCGCGTCACCGACCTGCCCCACGGACCGGCCCCCGGACCCGCCCCACGGACCGGCCCCCGGACCCGCCCCACGGACCGCCTCACCGACCCGCCTCACCGACCTGCCCCACGGACCGGCCCCCGGACCCGCCCCCGGACCCGCCCCACGGACCGCCACACCGACCCGCCCCACGGACCGGCTCCCGGCCCCGACGTCCGGTCCGGCCCCCGCACACAGCCCCCGCGGCCCCGCACGAGGCCCCGCGCACGCCCTCCGGGCACGGCCGCCGCACGTGGGCCGCCGCACGTGGGCTGCCGTCCGGCCGGCCGCGTACCAGAACGTCCGATTATCGATCCTCCTGGGGGAACGTGGCGTGTGCGTTTGTCGGTTCATCGGAGGGGACGGGCCGCCCCGCACGTGGCCCGGCCCGACCGACAGACCGACGGCAAGGAGAAACCCGTGCGCATACTCTTCACCGGACCGGCCGCGGCCGGCCATCTCTTCCCGATGGTCCCGACCGCGCAGGCCTTACGTGCCGCCGGTCACGAGGTGCTGTTCGCGGGTTCGCAGCCGCTCGGCCCGCTGCGCGAGGCCGGTTTCCCGATCGTGGAGATCGGCGACGGCCGTACCGTCATGGACGTCTTCGAGGAGCTCTCGGACGAGGAAGTGCGCTATGTCGCACCGGACATGACCACGGACCAGATCCTCGACCGGGCGGCCCACGGCTTCGCGCTCGTCTCCCGTCCCACCGTGGAGGGTCTGCTGGAGACCGCCGACAGCTGGCGTCCCGACCTGCTGGTCCACGACTCCTTCCAGGCCGCGGCCCCGCTGGTCGCCGCCGCACTCGAGATCCCGTCGGTGGTCCACAACTTCGGCGTCACCTCCGGCCTGGACATGGTCGCCCGGCTCGCCGCCGACTTCACCGAGGCGTACGAGAGGTACGGGGTGGAAGGCCCGGCCGAGCCCACCGCGCTGAACATCGTCCCCGCCTCGCTCGGCGGCGACGCCGGCGGCCTGCGCGTGCGCTACCTCCCCTACAACGGGGGCGGCACCGTCCCCGCCGCACTGCTCCGGCGCGGCGACCGTCCGCGGGTCGCCGTCACCCTGGGCACCGTACTGACCGAGCTGGACGGCGTCCGCGCCATCGTCGGCCTGATCGAGGCCGCCGCGTCGGTGGACACCGAGTTCCTCCTCGCCGTCGGCGACGCGGACCTCGCCCCCCTGGGCACCCTCCCGGACAACGTCCGCCCGCTGCCCTGGGTCCCGCTCGCCGAACTGCTGACCACCTGCGACGCGCTGATCCACCACGGCGGCTCCGGCACCCTGCTCACCGCCCTGCAGGCCGGCCTGCCCCAGCTCCTGCTGCCCCAGGGCGCCGACCACTTCACCAACGCCGACGCGCTCACCGCCACCGGCGCCGCCCTGCGCTGCGCCTCCGACGACGTCGACGCCCCGCTCCTGGCCCGCCTCACCGCCGACGCGACCCTGCGTGAGGCGGCCGGCCGCCTGCGCGCGGAGAACGCGGCCCTGCCGACCCCCGCCGAGACGGTCCCCGCGTTGGAGGCCCTGGCCGCCTCCTGAGGAACGCCCACCCGCCCACCCGCCCACCCGCCCCGCACGGTGATCGCACGGTGTGCCGGCGGCCGCCGCCCGGTACGGGCCCGCACCCGCGGCTCGGTGGCGCACCGGCACACCCTCCCGATCGGCTCCCGGGCGCGCCCTCCCGTCGTGGCCGCCCGTCGGCCACGGCCACAGGTCCACGAGGAGCCGATCGCCCCGGCACGCGACGGGGGGCCCCGGCCGGGGCGTCGGGTTCGGCGCCCGTCCCCGCCTCGGCCCGGTCCGGGGGCCCTGCGGTGGTCGTGCGGTCGTCGTCCCGCAGGCCCCGGCCCGTGCGCGGCACCCGCACAGGAGGCCCCCGGGCCGCCGTGGCGGGGTCCGTCACGGGCAAGGGCCGCGCCACCGGCCCGCCGACGATCGGCGGATCTCGCGCGAGCGGGCGGAGCCCGCGCCACCGCGTGCCCGCGGCCCCTCGCCCGAACCGGCCGCGCGCACCGGCCCGTTCGGTGCGGGGACGTCTCTTCCGGATCCGGCCCGGCCCGCCCGGCCCGGCACGGCCCGGCCCGCCCGGCACGGCACCTCGTCCCCCCGGACTCCGTCCGGGGGGGGGACCCCCAGGTCGTCGGGGCACCCGGATACGTCCGGTACACACGGGCGCCCCTCCGCCCGGGTGCCCCTCCCGGCGGTGGCCGGGGGAGAGACACCGCACCGGACGACCCGGGCTCGTCCGACAGATCCGAACGGGACGACCTGGGCGGAGCACCGGGTCGCCGTTGCGTGGGTGGCGCGATGCGTCCCGGGAGTCACGGGCCCCCACCCCGAGGGGGTGTTCGCCCCGGGCCGACGGTTCCCGGTCCCGGCCGGCGGCTCCCGCTCGCCCCCGCCCGGCGCGGCTCCCGGTCCCGGCCGGCGGCTCCCGGTCCCGGTCCCGGCCGGCGGCTCCCGGCCGCGGCCGACGGCTCCCGGCCCCGCCCGGCGGCTCCCGCTCGCCTTCGGCCTCCGGCGGTTCCCGCTCCCTGCGGCCGGCGGGTGGCCCGGCCCTCGTGTGGCCGGAACTCGTCCGAGGCGGGCGAACAGAAGGCTACGTGCTGGTAACTTACGGGAGTTGATCAAGGTCGGGGTGTGGTCGACCACGCTCCCGGCCGGAGCCACCCCCCAGTCAAGGAACCACATTGGCACGCCGCACCGTCCGTACGACGGCCCTCGTCCCCACCACGGCCCTCGCGCTCGGCCTCTCCCTCCTGGGCGCCGCCGCCCCCGCGTCCGCCGCCGACGCCCCCACCCCCCACCTGGACGCGGTCGAGCGGACCCTGCGTCAGGTCTCGCCGGGCCTGGAGGGCTCGGTGTGGGAGCGCACCGCCGGCAACCGGCTCGCCTCCTCCGTCCCCGGGGGGGCCGACTGGCTGCTCCAGACCCCCGGTTGCTGGGGCGACGCCACCTGCGCCGACCGGCCCGGATCCCGCCGCCTCCTGGAGAAGATGCGCCAGGACATCGCCGCCGCCCGGGACACGGTGGACATATCCACGCTGGCGCCCTTCCCCGACGGCGGCTACCAGGACGCGATCGTCGCGGGCCTGAAGGAGTCCGCGGGCAGGGGCAACCGGCTCAAGGTCCGCGTCCTGGTCGGCGCCGCGCCGATCTACCACTCCACGGTGATCCCCTCGTCCTACCGCGACGAGCTCCTCGCGAAGCTGGGACCGGCCGCCGCGGGGAACATCACCCTCAACGTGGCCTCGATGACCACCTCCAGGACCGCGTTCTCCTGGAACCACTCCAAGCTGGTCGTCGTGGACGGCACCTCGGTGATCACCGGCGGCGTCAACAGCTGGAAGGGCGACTACCTGGAGACCTCGCACCCGGTGAGCGACGTCGACCTCGCGCTGACCGGACCGGCCGCGGGCTCCGCCGGCCGCTACCTGGACACCCTGTGGGACTGGACCTGCCGCAACAGGGGCAACTGGGCCTCGGTCTGGTTCGCCGCCTCCCCCGGCGCCGACTGCATGCCCTCCCTGCCCCGACCGGCCGCCCCGACGGGCGGCGGGGACGTGCCCGTCCTCGCCGTCGGCGGCCTCGGCGTCGGCATCCGCGGAAGCGACCCCACCTCCTTCTTCCGCCCGGTCCTGCCCACCGCCGGCGACACCCGGTGCGGCATCGGGGTGGCGGACCGCACCAACGCGGACCGGGACTACGACACCGTCAACCCGGAGGAGAGCGCCCTGCGCGCCCTGGTCGCCGGCGCGACCTCGCACATCGAGATCTCCCAGCAGGACGTCCACGCCACCTGCCCGCCGCTGCCCCGCTACGACGTCCGCCTCTACGACACCCTCGCCGCGAAGCTCGTCTCCGGCGTGAAGGTTCGTATCGTGGTGAGCGACCCGGCCAACCGCGGCACGATCGGCAGCGGCGGCTACTCGCAGATCAAGTCCCTCTCCGAGGTGAGCGACGCCCTGCGCGGCCGCCTGACGGCCCTGACCGGTGACACGGGCCGGGCGCGCACGGCCCTGTGCGAGAACCTCCAACTGGCCACGTTCCGCGCCTCGGACCGGCCCACCTGGGCGGACGGCAAGCCCTACGCCCAGCACCACAAGCTGGTCTCGGTCGACGGGGCCGCCTTCTACATCGGCTCCAAGAACCTGTACCCGTCCTGGCTCCAGGACTTCGGGTACGTCGTCGAGAGCCCGGCCGCGGCCGCACAGCTCGAGAGCGACCTGCTGGACCCGCAGTGGCGCTACTCCCGGGCCACCGCGACGTACGACCACGCCCGCGGCGTCTGCCAGGGCTGACCCCCACCCGCCCCGCACCCACCCGCCCCGCACGCACCACCCGGACCCGGTGCCCCCCGCCCCCGCCCCCGCTTCCCGGGCGGGGGCGGGCCCGTCCTCTCCCGCCCCGCCCGGCCCGGGAATACCCCGGGCGCACCCCCGGTTCCCCGGTATGGTTGAACAATCAACAATCTTGGAAGGGGATGGGGAACCCATGCAGTTCGGGATCTTCACCGTCGGTGACCTCACGGCCGACCCGACGACCGGACGCGTGCCCGGCGAGCACGAACGCATCAAGGCGATGCTCACCATCGCGCAGAAGGCCGAGGAGGTCGGCCTCGACGTCTTCGCCACCGGCGAGCACCACAACCCGCCGTTCGTCCCCTCCTCACCGACCACGATGCTCGGCCACATCGCCGCACGCACCGAGAACCTGATCCTGTCCACCGCCACGACCCTGATCACCACCAACGACCCGGTGAAGATCGCCGAGGACTTCGCGATGCTCCAGCACGTCGCCGACGGCCGCGTCGACCTGATGACGGGCCGCGGCAACACCGGACCGGTCTACCCCTGGTTCGGCAAGGACATCCGCGACGGCATCGACCTCGCCGTCGAGAACTACGCCCTGCTGCGCCGCCTGTGGGACGAGGAAACCGTCACCTGGAAGGGCAGGTTCCGCACCCCGCTGCAGTCCTTCACCTCCACCCCCCGCCCCCTCGACGGCGTCGCACCCTTCGTCTGGCACGGCTCCATCCGCTCCCCGGAGATCGCCGAACAGGCCGCCTACTACGGCGACGGCTTCTTCCACAACAACATCTTCTGGCCGCCCTCCCACACCCGACAGATGATCGACCTCTACCGCGAGCGCTACGCCCACTACGGCCACGGCACCCCCGAACAGGCGATCGTCGGACTCGGCGGCCAGGTGTTCATGCGCAAGAACTCCCAGGACGCCGTCCGCGAGTTCCGCCCCTACTTCGACAACGCACCCGTCTACGGCCACGGCCCCTCCCTGGAGGAGTTCACCGCACAGACCCCGCTGACCGTCGGCTCGCCCCAACAGGTCGTCGAACGCACCCTGTCCTTCCGCGACCACGCCGGCGACTACCAACGCCAACTCTTCCTGATGGACCACGCGGGCCTGCCCCTGAAGACCGTCCTGGAACAGCTCGACCTGCTCGGCGAGGAGGTCGTACCCGTCCTGCGCAAGGAGTTCGCGAACCTGCGCCCCGCCGGCGTACCGGACGCGCCGACCCACCCGGCCCGCGTCGCGGCCGCCCGCCGCACCACCCCGCAGCAGCACGGGACGCGGGAGACGCGGGAGACGCGGGAGACGCGGGCATGAAACTCCTCGTCGTCTCCGCGGGACTGAGCTCACCCTCCTCCACACGCCTGCTCGCCGACCGACTCACCGCCGCGACCCTCGATCACCTCGATCACCTCGATCACCTCGACGCCGAACCCGGGACCGTCGAACTACGCGAACTCGCCACCGAGATCGCCCGACACCTCGTCACCGGGTTCCCGCCCGCCCGACTGGCCGCCGCACTCGACGCCGTGGCGGCCGCGGACGGCCTGATCGCCGTGACACCGGTCTTCGCGGCCTCCTACAGCGGCCTGTTCAAGTCGTTCTTCGACCTCATCGACAAGGACGCCCTCACCGGCACACCGGTCCTCGTCGGCGCGACCGGCGGCACCGCCCGACACGGCCTGGTCACCGAACACGCCATGCGCCCGCTCTTCACCCACCTGCGCGCACCCGTCGTACCCACCGCCGTGTACGCGGCCTCCGAGGACTGGGGCGCACAAGGCCTGGCGCAGAGGATCACCCGCGCGGGCACCGAACTCGCCCGCTCCATGGCCGCCACCCGCCCCACCACCCGGGACACCACCGGGGACACCTCCCCGGACACCGCCCCCGACGTCGACACCGCCGCGGCGCTCGCACCCCGTTCCCCGACCGGGGCGATCACCTCCACGGATCCCGCGAACGGCCTCACGGTGGTGCCCTTCGCACAACGACTGGCCGCGCTCCGGACCGGATGACCCCACCGACCCCCACCACCCCCACCACCCCCGGGACAAGGGCCCACGGGGCGGTCGGGCGGGGTCGGATTCCACGGCCGCGCACCGGCGGACACCACGAAGGCCCCGACATCGACCCGGGGCCTTCGTGCACTTCGCTGACCTACCGGTTCAACGACGCCGGCGGCCGGGCGTCACGCCCTCCCGTCGCACGGCGGAGGGGAACCGACCACCGGCCACCGGCCACCGGTCACCGGTCGCCGGATCCGGGGCCTACCGGAACAGGCGGTCACCCGGAACGGCCATGCGATGCGTGCCGCTGTGCCGGTCCACCCAGTCACGGACGAGAGCGACGGAGTCGGCGCACTCCCGACCGCCGTCGTACTCACGCACCCCCGTGAAGGCCCCGTAGCCCGCGATGATGCCGTCCACCCGCCCCTCGCCCAACAGCTTGTCGACGTACCACGGATCGTTGTAGGTGGTCGTCCACGACAACGTCGCCGCGAGCCGTCCGGCATCACGGTCCGCGGCGCCCTTCCTCAGCTCCGCGCACGTGTAGTACGTGGCCTCCGTGCAGTTCCCGAACCCCTTGGTGATGTCGCTGTCGCCGTAGTCCATCACCCGACGACCGGCCGGGAAACCGGAACCGGACCGGTCGAACGCACCCTGGACCCGGTCACGGGTCCCGGTCGTCGTGATCCCCTCCGACGCGCCGAGCCGCCCCTCCGGACTCTTCCAACCCCTGCCCCCGACGTCCGGGATGTCGCCGCCGTGGTACTCGTAGAACCCGTACAGCACCTGGATCCCCGCGGCCGTCAGCCGCTGCGCCTTGTCGCGGAGCCCGGCGACGCTGCACCCGCGGTTCTCCCGCTCCCCGCAGTAGCTCGGGTCCTTGATGTCCAACCAGACCATCGACAGCCGACGCCCCGAACCGGCGTGGGAGAGAATACGGTCGATCATGCTGTCGAAACCGGGGCCCAGCCGGTTGTCCCCGGCCGAGGAACAGTCGTGGTAGGCCCGCCATTCGTCGGGGTTCCACCACGCACAGACGTCGATCTCGATGCTGTTGGCACCGTGTCGCAGCGCGGCGTCCACGCCGTCCAGGGTGTCGACGCGGTGCGCGACGGCGTAGATCGGGTGACGCCCGTCGGCGGCCGCCGCCGGGGCCGCACCCGACGCGGTGGCGCCGACGACGGCGCACAGGACCGCGATCAGCGCCGATAACATCCGTGGTCCGGTCCCCGCCCCACGCCTGAGGTCGGTGGTCAAGAGAAACACTCCGTCATGTCGGTCGTACAGGTGGACGGTCGATCCCGTCGATCATGCCGACACGCGATAAATGCACGATGGACGAAACCGTGCGGAAGCCGGCCGCGAACGACACCCGACCACCCCCACGCCTACCGCCGGGAGCGGAAGTCGTAGTACTCCGGGCCCGCGACGAGGACCGAGGTGAAGCACAGCGGCAGGCCCTGCCCGTCACGCGGTACCTCCTGGGAGGTCCGGCGGGTGAAGCCCAGCGAGACACCCGGCACCACCACCTCCTGCGGATCCGCGGCGTCCACGGTCCACCCGCGCCCACGCAGCCCCGCGAGGACACCGTCGGCCGGGCTCGTGAACACCTCACACCCCTCCAACAGGACCCGCGTGGTGCTGCGCCGGCCCTCACCGGGCCACCACAGTTCCACGGCCGTCACACGATCACGCGCATCGAAGAAGACCGTGCAACCCACCCCGTCGGCATCACACATGAGCCGACGCGCCCTGCGCGAGGTCGGCCCGAGCACCCGGGGCTCACCCCACGGCCGGACCGCCACCAGCACCTCCTCGTACGTACTTCCCAGACGCACCGGCCCCGCCGCGACCGGCGGCGTCAGCAACAGATCCATGTCATGTCACCCGCGTCTTCCGGAACTTCCCACCGACCCGACCGTCACCCACCACTGCCACCGACCCCCTCCACCACCCGACGACACGATCCCCCCGCACGCACGCACGCCCGCCCGCACGCACACGCTCGCACACCGGTCCGACCCGCCGCCGCCCGCCACCCCGCCCGTCCCGGACGACGGCTCCGGGGCACGCCGTACCCGGACCGGCTCGCCTCCGCGTCACGCCGTGACGGCGGCCGGAAGCCCGGTCCGCGCGCCGACACCCCCGCCGGCCCGGACCGCCCGGACGTGACCCCGACGACAGGCCGAGGAACGGCCCCCCGCCCGTGCGGGGGGCTCTGTCAAGTCCCGAAAGGTCGCGGCATGACGTGGTGCGGGGGAGAGGGGCTTACTCGGGAGATGGACGCACGCGTTGTGGACGGTTCCCGCCGGGGCGTTTCCAGATCTCCAGGTCCCACCTCCGGGATGTGGAGGTGTCGACGGTTCGGAAGGAGTGAGCGCATGCGAGTCACCACCGGTCACCCACTGCCCTGTGCCGGGGGGCGAGCGTCGTGAATTCCCTGCCCCCCTCCTCCGAGCATCCCACCGGCCCGCCGCCCGGCCCCCTGTCCGGCCGGGGCGCGCATCCGGAGCCACCGCCCCCGCCCCCGCCGCCCCCACCAGGCCCTCCGCCGCCCTCGGGGCCCCCGTCGGGGCCCCTCCCGGCCCCGTCCGGCGGGTTCCCGCCGCCGCCGACGGACGGCGGTGGCCGGGTACGCGGACAGCGCTCACGCAGGGTCCTGCTGAGCGCGGGTACGGCGGTGGCCGTGGTCTCGGCGGTGGTTCTCAGCTTCACCGTGCTCGGCGGGAACACCGCGGCGGGCGGTGAGGTCTTCCTCCAGGCCGCCCCGGAGGCCGGGCCCGACCCGTTCACCCCCTCGACGGCCACACAGGCCGAGAGCGTCGCCAACGCCATGCCCATGAACCCGGGCGCGAACACGAAGGACGCCACGAACGCCAAGGGCACCACCGGCACCACCGGCGGTACGGACGGGACCCGCACGCTCGAGGTCGACGGCGGCTATCCGGGGCTCTACGGCGGAACACGCAACGTGGCCGCCTGCGACGTCGAGAAACAGATCCGGTTCCTCACGCAGCACCCGGACAAGGGCAGGGCGTTCGCCGCCTCGCTGAACGTCCGGCAGCCCGAGGTCCCCTCGTACCTGCGCTCACTGACGCCCGTCCGGCTCGGTTGGGACACCAGGGTCACCAACCACGGATACCGCGACGGCGCACCCACCAGCTATCAGGCGGTCCTGCAGGCCGGCACCTCCGTGCTGGTCGACGCCCAGGGCGTGCCCCGGGTCCGCTGCGCCTGCGGCAACCCCCTGGACCCGCCCGTCGCGGTCCGGGGCAGGCAGACGTACAGCGGCGCGAAGTGGTCCTCGTTCCGCTCCTCCGGCCTCGTCGCGGTCAAGCCCGCCGCCGAGCCGGTGAAGACCGTCACGGTCTTCGACCAGGAGGGCAGGGGATGGTACGAGCGTCCGAGCGGGGCGGCGCAGGGCCGGCACGACCGCGCGGTACCGCCCCCGAAGGGCCAGCCCGCCGGCTCCGCCTACCCGGTCCTGCCGGCGGCCCACCAGGGATCGGGCCGGCCGCCCTCCGGCACGCCCCCGAACCGAACCCCGGGCGATGCCCCGGAACGGGCCCCCGGGAAGGAACCGGCCTCGCCCTCGGACCGGAAGCCGGACAAGGACCCGGACGAGGGACCGAAGACGGCGCCGGGCCGGGATCCCGACACGGACCCGGGCAAGACCCCCGAGAAGGCGCCGGACAAGGAGTCGGGTGAGAACCGCGAGAAGGAACCGGGCCGGAAACCCGACAGGAAGCCCGGACCGGACACGGTCGAGCAGCGTGACCAGAACCGGGACAAGACCCCCGGGGAGGCGCCTGCCGAGGACCCCGGCAAGGAGCCCGGCAAGCAGCGGGACAAGGAGCCCGGTCAGGACGCGGGCAAGGAGCGCGACCAGAACCGGGACAAGACCCCCGGGGAGGCGCCTGCCGAGGACCCCGGCAAGCAGCGGGACAAGGAGCCCGGCAAGGAGCCCGGCAAGCAGCGGGACAAGGAGCCCGGCAAGGAGCCCGGCAAGCAGCGGGACAAGGAGCCCGGTCAGGACGCGGGCAAGGAGCGCGACCAGAACCGGGACAAGACCCCCGGGGAGGCGCCTGCCGAGGAC
>NZ_JBICYT010000036.1:14289-71815 GCF_043201215.1 Streptomyces sp. NPDC048331
CGGGACAAGGAGCCCGGTCAGGACGCGGGCAAGGAGCGCGACCAGAACCGGGACAAGACCCCCGGGGAGGCGCCTGCCGAGGACCCCGGCAAGCAGCCGGACAAGGACCCCGGCAAGGAGTCCGGCAAGCAGCGGGACAAGGAGCCCGGAAAGGAGTCCGGCAAGGAGCCGGGCGAACAGCGGGACAGGGAGTCCGGTCAGGAGTCGGGCGAGAAGTCCGGTCACGCTCCCGGAAAGGTGCCCGGCCAGGAGTCGGGCCAGGACCCGGCGAAGGTACCCGGCCAGGAATCGGGCAAGGCACCCGGAACGGACACGGGCAAGGAGCGTGGCCAGGCTCCGGACACGGCTCCTGGTAAGGCGCCGGACTCCGGCCACGACCCCGGGAAGGCCCCTGGGCACGACAACACGGGCAAGGAGCACGGCCAGGAGCCGGGCAGCGCCCAGGACAAGGGTTCCGGCAACGTTCCCGGAACGACCCCCGGGAACGAGCCGGGCCGGGATCAGGGCCGGGATCAGGGCCGGGATCAAGGCCGGGATCGGGGTCAGAAGACCGGGAAGGCGCCGGGCCAGGACTCGGGCGGCGGTCCCGGCAACCGTCCCGGGAAGGTACCGGGGGAGGGGCCGGGCGGGAGCACGAGCACGAACCCCGGCGGCGCGTCGGGGCAGCAGCAGGGCGGGGACCCGGGAGAACCGTCCCGGTGATCCGGTGATCCGGTGATCCGGTGATCCGGTGATGGCCCCCGTTCCCGGGCGAGGACGCTCGGGCCGAGCCACCGCCGGCCGACGCCCGCGGTGGCTGCGGTGCGCGTGGGCGACGCCGGCCGCCCGCACCCGCACCCGCACCCCCACCCGCGCCCCCGCCCTCGGATTCTCCGACGCACCGGAGGCGGAGGAGCCGAGGACGCGCCCCTCACCCCCCGACCCGGACCTCGGCCCCGCCCCGGACCCCGGCCCCGCCCCGAACCCCGGACCTCGGCCCGGATCTCGGCCCCGGCCCCGCCCCGAACCCCGGCCCCGACCCGAACCCCGGACCTCGGCCCGGATCTCGGCCCCGGCCCCGACCCGGACCCCGACCCGGACCCCGGCCCCGGCCCCGACCCCGACCCGGACCCCGGACCCGGCCCCGACCCGGCCCCGCCCCGGATCTCGGCCCCGGCCCAGCCCCCGGTCACGCCTCGGGTCGTCCCGGCGGCCCGGTGGGCCCGCCGTCCAGCCAGCCCGCATCCCGGGCCGCGTCCAGCGCGGCACGGGTGAAGTGCGTGACGATCGGCGACGGCGCGGTCTCCGGGAGCACCAGGTGGGTGGCGAGCGGCCTCGTCCCCGCGGCGAGCGGGACCCAGCGCAGCCACCCCGGCAACTGGTCGCCGGACGAAGCGGCCACCAGACCCACCGTGCGGGCGTCCCGCAGCACGCTCTGCGTGGGGTCGAACGCCATCGGGCGTTCCGTCAGCCGTGGCACCACACCCGCCCCCCGGAAGACCGCCAGCACCTCGTCGTAGTGGCCGGGGTTGGCCTGCCGCTCGTGCAGCACCAGCGGGAACGCCGCGACCTCGGCCACGGTCAACTCGCGCCGCCCGGCCAGCGGATGGGCGGCCGCCAGCAGCACCCCGCGCGGTTCGGTCCGCACCAGCAGCAGCCGGACGCCCGCCACCACCTCCGGCGAACGCGCGACCCCGGCGTCCGCCCGCCCGTCGAGCACCGCGTGCGCGATGTCGGGGGTCCGCAGCACCTCGGCGGCGACCTGGACGTCCGGCAGCCGCACCCGCAACGCCTCCACCAGGCTCGGCACGGTCCCGTACCCCGTACTGGTGCTGTACACCAGACGCAGCCGGCCCAGTTCGCCGCGCCCCGCCCGACGGGCCGCCTCCCACACGTCCTCCAACGCGGCGAGCGCCCCCGCCCCACGCTGGTACACCGCCTGCCCGGCCTCCGTCAGGCGCACGACCCGGGTGGTGCGGTGCAGCAGCAGCACCCCCAGCCGGCTCTCCAGCCGGCGGATCTGCGTGCTCAACGCCGGTTGCGCGATGTGCAGTCGGGCCGCCGCCCGCGTGAAGCTGCCCTCCTCGGCCACGGCCAGGAAGTACCGCAACAGTCTCGCCTCCGGCATCGTCACCCCGCCATCGTAGGGCCGCCACCCCATTCATACCCGGGAGTTATGAACCGAGACAGAGCCGGTCTTTCCCTCCCGACCGACGCCCTGCCTACGGTCGACGCATGACCTCTTCCCGCACATCCCCCGCCCCCGCGCACCCCGTACCACCGATCCTCCCGCAGCGGATGCGCGCCTGGATCGGCACCCCCGACGGCCCCGACCTGCGCATCGTCGCCCTGCCCGAACCGGCCCCGCACGAGGCACTGGTGAGCGTCGCGGCCTTCTCCGTCAACCGCGGCGAACTGAACCTGTTCCGGCGCCGCGCCGAGGGCTGGCGCCCCGGGCAGGACCTGGCAGGGACCGTCGTACGGGCCGCGGCCGACGGCAGCGGACCCGCCGCCGGCACCCGGATCGCGGCGATGAACGACTTCGGCGGCTGGGCCCGGTACGCGGCCGTCCCCGTCGACCGCCTCGCCGTCCTCCCCGACGCGGTGGCCTTCACCGAGGCGGCCACCCTCGGCGTCGCCGGACTGACCGCCCTGCGGGCCCTGCGCCGCGGCGGGCCGCTGCTGGGCCGCCGCGTCCTGGTGACCGGCGCGAGCGGCGGCGTCGGCTCCTTCGCCGTGCAACTGGCCGCCGCCGAGGGCGCCGAGGTGACCGCACTGACCGGCACCCACCGCGACCTGGACCTGAAGGCACTGGGCGCGCACCACGTCGTCACCTCCCTCGCCGACGCCGAGGGCGACTTCGACGTGATCCTCGAATCCGTGGGCGGCCAGGTCCTGGTCTCCGCCCTCGGGCGACTCTCCACCTTCGGTCACATCGTGGTCCTCGGTACCTCCTCCGGCCGCACGGCCAGCCTCAGCATCTCCTCCTTCGTGCCCCACGCCCGCCAGACCCTGCACCCCTTCTGGGTGTTCGGGTCCGGCGAGCCCGTCGGCGAGGACCTGGAACTGCTCGTCCGCCTGATCGACCTCGGCCGGCTGCGACCGGTCCTGGGCCACCAGGACGCCTGGGAGCGACTCCCCGAGGTGATGACGGCGCTCCGCGAACGCCGCATCGCCGGCAAGGCCACCCTCCTCGTCCACGACGGGGCGTGAGGGCATGGCACGGATCGTCGTCGTCGGCTCCCCCTACCGGGCCGGCAGCGGCCGCATCATCGCCCGGACGGCGACCGACCGGGGCCACACCGTCCGCTACGTCGCCGACCTCGGCGATACGGACCGGCCCGGCGACCTCGGCGAACTGACCGACGCCGCCACCGTGTTGGAGGGCGCCGACGCCGTCGTCCTCGTGCCCCGACGGGGCGAGGCCCGCATCCACACCGAACGGGCCACCCGGGTGCTGCTGGAACAGGTCCGACGCCACCGACCCGGCGCGCACTTCGTCCTGTTCAGCTCCTTCGCGGTCGGCCACGGACCGGCCCACCCCCTCAACCGGATCGACGACACGCTGCTGCCGGCCCGGGTCGCCGCCGAGCACCTGGTGCGCACCGGCGGCCTGCCCTACACCATCGTGCGGCCCACCTGGATGACCGACGACCCGCCCGGCAGCCACGCCCTGACCTTCAGCCAACACCCCTACGGGGACGGCATGGTGGCCCGCTCCGACATGGCCGCCGCGATCGTCGCGGCCATCGAGGAACCCGCCGCCCGGTGCACGACCTTCAGCCTGTTCAACGAACCCGGCGCGCCCGTGGCCGACTGGGCCGCCGCGTTCGCGGCCCTGCGCCGCGACGATGCGCAGGAGGAGCTGTGATGCCCTTACGACCCGCCGCCCAGCACGCCTGGGAGGACACCTTCCGCTCCGACGAGGCCGGCCGCGCCCTGCCGCCCCGCCACCACCGGCTGCTGATGCTCGACGTGGTGGGCTCCCCCCTACGGGAGGACGCCGACCGCCTGGAGGCCGCGCTCGCCGCCCTGGAGGACCGCCACGGGCACGGGCCCGACGGCATCCTGATGTGCATGGGCTGGGGCCCGGGCTGGTTCGAGCGGCACACACCGCTGCGTTCCCCGGTGGGGCGGCCCGTCCCGATGGCCCGCTGGGAGAATCCGGTGCTGGAGGCCTACGACGCCTGCCTGCACCTGGCCTCCGACCGGGAGGAGACGCTGACACGGGCCGCCGCGGCGCTCTTCGGGCCCGGGCCGCTCGACCAGCGCGGGCGCCTGGCACTGCGCGAGACCCGCAGCGGCTTCGTGGGCCAGGGCCTGCCGGCCGTGCGCCGACCGCAGGCAGGCGTACCCGCGAACGCCCCGCTGCTGCTGGGCTTCCACTCCGGACTGCGCCGCAACCAGGCCACCGAGGAGGAGGTCTCGATCACCGAGGGGCCGCTGGCCGGCGGCACGACCATGCACGTCAGCTACATCGTCCTGGACACCGACAGCTGGTACGAGCAGCACGAGGACGAGCGGGCCGCGCTGATGTACTCGCCCCGCACGACCGCGAAGGAGGCGCACGCCCTGGTCGAGGACGCGGAGAGCGACCGTACGGAGCTGCCGGCGGTGGCCGCCGCCCACGGCCGGGTCGGCCACGCCCAGGCGACCGGGCGGGCCCGCCTCGCCGGCCGGCCACGGATCAACCGCCGGGACTTCGCGACGACGGACCACGGGGTGCCCGGGACCCACTTCGTGTCCCTGCAACGCACCATGGAGGACTTCCACGCCACCCGGGCGATGATGAACGCGGCCGATGCCTCCACCCACCACGGGGGGATCGGTGTGCGGCGCAACAACGGCATCAACGCGTTCATGGACGTCCGCAGCCGGGCCACCTTCGCCGTGCCCCCGCGCGCGGACCGCGCCTATCCGGGGCTGCCGGGACCGCCCGCCTGAACGGGCCGGACCCCGCCCTCCCACCCTCCCGCCGCCCTCGCGCCCGGCCGGTCCGGCTCAGCCGGACCGGCCGGAGACGCGGGCGAGCAGCTCGTCCAGCGCGGCGGCGGACGCGGAACCGGGTTCCGGGCTGAACACCACCGCCCACTCCCCGTTCTGCGCCCCCTCCTCCAGCACCACCCGGGACAGCTCCATCGGGCCCACCGCGGGATGCTCGAAGCGGACCAGGACCCCGCAGTCCTCCTCGCCGCCGCGCTCCTCGACCGGACGGAACCACAACCGTGCGAACTCGGGGCTGGTGGCGGCCAGTTCGACCACCATGGCGGCCAGCTCCTCGTCCGGACGCTGCTCCGTCGCCCGCCGCAGGGCCCCGACGAGGCCGCAGACCTGGCGCTGCGCGTGCCCGTACAGTGCCCGCGTCGCCCGGTCGAGGAAGAGCATCCGGGCGAGGTTGGGCTGTACGTGCTCCACGGGCCAGTCCAGGCCCCAGGCGAGCAGCGCCTGCCCCGGCAGGTTCCATCCGGTGATGTCGTAGCGGTGGTCGAAGGCGATGACCGGCAGCATGGGCACCGCACGGGTGAGGTGGCCCAGCCCCCGCAGCCGGGACGTTCCCGGGGAGGCCCCGAGTCGGAACAGTTCGGCCCGGGCGTCGGCGTCGAGGTGCAGCGCCGATGCCAGCGCGTCGAGGACGGCGAGGGAGACCCGGCCGGCCCGGCCGTCCTCGATGTCGGTGTAGCGGTCGGCGTCGAGCCCCGCGGCCCGGGCCAGTTCGGCGGGCAGCAGACAGGGCGCGGTCCGCGCCCCCGCGCCCGTGGGGACCCCCGTCTGCTCAGGGGTCGTGCGAAGGCGGTGGGAGCGCAGGAACTGGCTGAGGTCGGCGAAGGAGTCCATGGGTCCAGTCTCGGCGAGGCGTTGATCCCCTCGCCTGCCCCTGCTGGTCATCCTCAACGGGTATTGACGGATTCTCGACTGTGGCCGGACCGGCGCCGACGTCCCGCGGCCGGGGCGGTCAGCCGCCGCCGCGGCCTTCCAGCAGGACGCGCAGCGCCTCTTCCGCAAGGGAGGCGGGCTCCGCGTGGTACAGCACGATGCACTGGTCGGGGGAGTCGGGAAGGCGCAGACTCTCGAAGGCGAGGGTCAGCTCCCCGACGGCCGGATGGTGGAGATGGCGCGTACCGAACGTCTTGTCCCACACCACGTGCCCCGACCAGATCTCGGTGAACTCCGGGCTCGCCAGGGAAAGACGCTCGATCAGCTCGACCAGTTCCGGGTCGCCCGGGAACCGGCCGGCCATCATCCGCAGGTATCCCGCCATCTCGACCGCCTCGTCGTTCCAGCGGGGGTAGAGGGCGCGGGCGCCGGGATGCAGGAAGACCAGCTCGGCCAGGTTCGGCGGCGCGTCCCGCGCCAGGAGCTCCTCGATGTCGATGTGGCCGGAGAACATGGTCCGGGCGAGGGCGTTCCAGGCGAGGATGTCCATCTGCCGGCCCAGCACGACCGCCGGCCCCTGCAGGTAGGCGGAGATCATCCGGGCCACCGCGGGCCGCACCTCCTCGGCGGCCTTGGCCGGGCGCGCCAGCTCGGCGGCCCGTGACAGGTTGTGCAGATGCGCCCGCTCGCCCGGGTTCAGGCGTAACGCGTTGGCGATGGCGTCCAGGACCTCGGGAGAGGCGCTGCGGTTCTGCCCCTGCTCCAGGCGCGTGTAGTAGTTGACGCTGACCTGGGCGATATGGGCGACCTCCTCCCTGCGCAGCCCCCGCACCCGGCGTCTCTTGCCGTCGCCGGGCAGGCCGATGTCGTCCGGCGTCAGCAGGCTGCGCCGTACCTGAAGGAACTTTCCAAGATCAGAATCTCGAACTCCCGCCGCCCGCTGCATTCTCTTTTCGCCTTTCGCTGCCCGCGCACTGCGCTGAAACATCCGCCGAATACTAGCCGATGGGAACGTGAGGAAGTGCCCGTCCGCGGCCGGTCGGATTCACGCCACGGGCCTCCTTACAAAGGAAACCCGGAACGGCGAATTCCGGCCCGTGACATCCGTCACTCCGCAGGACCGGGGGCCAAGATCCCACGCCACAAGGCGATTTGGCGAGCAGGGCAGGACCGGCGCCTCCCCCTGGGGGAGAACACCGACGACAATTCAGCCACGTCCCGCCGCATTCCCGTGCGGGCCGCCGACGTCGTCGTTACTGGTCTCTTACCGCGTAAATCCACCTCGATTGTTGAGGTGTGTACGATTTTTGGTTCGGGTGTGTACCACCTGCCTTCCCGCGTGTTCTCCCACGCCACCGGTAAATGAAATAAGACCTGAGTGTTTACTCAAGGCTCCTCGGAACGGGTCGGCCGACGCCGGTCCAGCGCCCGTACCGGCGTCACCTTGACCAGAGCCGCGATCCGACCCAACTCCTCCAGGACCGCGACCGGCAGGGTCAACCGCGGCCGCACCGCCCCCGCACCGGCCGGCAACCCCGACACCGACGGCGGCGGGCCGTCCGCGCCGGTCCGGTCCCGGCACATCAAGAACTGGCTTGTTACCGCCCCCTGCCACAAGGCCCCCGCACCCCCCGCGGACCCGGCCGCACGCGTGGTGATGACACCGAGGACACCCCCGCGCGCCGCCCGCCCCGAGAACCAGCCCGTGATGCCGACATGGCGTGAATGCTGCACCGAGACCGCGCACGCGCCCCGCGCCCGCGCCTGCTCCACCGCCCGGTCCACGGCGAAGGCCAACGCCGGCTGGCCCAGCCCGTGATGCGCGTCGATCACGGTGACGTCCCCGTACCGGCGCACGATCTCGGGCCGGGCCGCACCGTTGATCGTCCCGCCCGACAACCCCCGCACGTACGGCAGCAGCCGCACCACACCGTGCCGGGCCGCCCCCGCCAGGTCGGCGGCCACCAACACCTGTGCCGTCAGGTCCGCGTCCGCCGGACGGGCCCCCGCCACCTCCAGGGCCGCGCTGACGAACGCCGTCAGCTCGTGCCCGGCCACCACCGCCACCAGCCCCGACCCGCACCCGCGCACCGGCACGGGCGCCGCCGTCACCTTGGGCATCCCCCCACCCTCCTCCCGCTCCCGCCGGCCCGCGACCGGTCCCGGACAAGACGGAAGGCGGACGCCCGGGCAACCGACAGGAGAGTCACCGGACATCCGCCTTCGCCTCCTCGGCGCCCCGCCCGCGGGGGACGGGGGAGGGGCAACCAGGACTATTGGGAGAGGAACTCCTCCAGCAGGGTCGCCAGCGCCACCGGCGTCTCCACCATCGGGTAGTGACCGGCGTTGCCCACCACCGCCAGCCGCCCGTTCGGGTAGTGCTTCATCCACGTCTCCCGCATCGACTCCGCCGTCACCGCCGGGTCGTGCTCACCGACCACCACCAGCGCCGGCACCTGGGCACCGCTGATCCGGTCCGCGAAGTCCGTGGTACGGAAGGAATCCAGGTAACCGCGGAACGCGACCGGCCCGACCTCCTTCATCGAGGACTCCGCGAACGAGGTCACCCAGTGCGGGGACAACCGGTTCCCGGTGGTCATGTCGATGACGATGCGACGGTTCTCCACCTTGTGCGCGGCCTCCGCGAACAACGGGAAGTCGGAGTCCGGTATGGGCATGCCGCCCGCCGGCACCGGACTCAGCCCCACGATCGACCGGACCCGCTGCGGAGCCTTCAGCAGCACCTGCTGGATCGGCTGCCCACCGAGCGAATGCCCGATCAGCGAGAACTCCTGCCACCCCATGCTGTCGGCCAGCGTCAACACGTCCGAGGCGATCTCGTCGGTCGTGTACGTACCGGCCACCTCCAGACTCCGCCCGAACCCACGGGCGTCCATGAACGCGTAACTGAAACGCGACCCGTCCAGGTAAGGCCACAACGGCGAGAACGACTGGTGCCCACCGAACAGGGAATGCAGCACGATCACCTTGTGCGGACCGGAGCCCACCGTGTGGGCGAAGGGAACGGAACCGGCGCTCTGGTACATGTCTTCTTCCTCCAGCGGAAGTTCGTCGATCGGTGAAAGGACGGCCCCCGAAGCGGTGCCCGCCCCGGGGACCAGAAGGCGGTCGAGGGTGTCGTACAGCTCGCGCAACTCCTCGCGGTGCCCGTGCAGGACCACGTGCCCGTCCGGCCGCACCAGATGGAAACCGGCGTGCCGGCAGCGCAGCTCACGGGCGGCCGACACCGCCGGCCCACGCCCGGGCACAACGGCCGTGTCCACCACCCGCACCTGGCCCGCCCACGGCCCCACCAACCGGCGCACCGCCTCGGCCAGACCACGGTCCGGGTCCTTCACGCCCGGCAGCACCACCAGGTGCAGCCGCACCGGATCGGCGGCCGGTCCGGCCACCCCCAACGCCACGGCCAGCGGCCGCGGCAGCGCCGCACCCTCCCGGGCGTGCCGGCGCAACCCCGCCCGCGCCGAGCACCAGTGCACCGGCCTGGAACGCCTCGGCCCGTCCGCGACCGGCCCGTAGACCCAACGCCGGCCCGCCGCCACCGGCACGTAGAAACGGTCCAGGACCCCCGTACGGTCCAGGGCCCGCATCGCCGTGTCCCGCAACGTGACCTGACTGCCCCGGGTCCACATCGCCGCCCGGGTCTGCAGATCGGTGTCCCGCACGACCGCGTCGGCCACCGCCGCCCGCTCGGGCGTGTAACTCTCCAACAACACGGTCCGCGCCTCACCACGCACCACCGACGCCAGCTTCCAGGCGATGTTCTGCGCGTCCTGGATCCCGGTGTTCAGACCCTGCCCACCCATCGGACTGTGCGCGTGGGCGGCGTCACCGGCCAGGAAGACCCGGCCCAGCTGGAAGGAGGCGGCCCGACGCCGGTGCACCCGGAAGGTGGTCACCCAGTCCGGGTCGGTCAGCCGCAACCCGCCCGGCCCCCGCAGATCGACCAGCCGCTGCATGTCCGCCAACGTCCCGTCCGCCATGTCCGCGGGAGCGTTGGTGAAGAACCGGAACAACCCGAACGGCTGCGGCACGATGGCCAGCACACCCATCCGCGACTGGTAGTAGTGGATCTCGTCGCTCTCCAGCGGATCGCCGGCCACCTTCGCGTCCGTGATCAGGAAACGGTTCTCGTACGTGGCGCCCTCGTAGGCGATACCGAGCTGACGGCGCACCGCGCTCGTCGCACCGTCCGCGCCGATCACCCACGGCACGGTGAACCGCTCGACGCCCCCGCCGGCGTGCTCCAGCACCGCGGTGACCGGCCGGTCCTCACGTATCGCCCCGCCGAAGTCCACGTCCTGCAGCGACACCAGCCGCACACCGCGCTCCACACGGCCGCCGAGCCGGTGCAGACCCTCGGTCAACACCTCCTCGGTGAGCCGCTGCGGCAGACAGTAAGGAGCCATGTCGTCGGCCATCCGCATCCGGGTGACCGGCTTCTTCTCCGAGTAGTAGGTCATCTGCCGCAACTTGACCGCGACCTGGTCCACACCCCCGGAGAGCCCGAGGTCCTCCAGGACGTCCAGGGTGCGCGGCCACACCAACATCGCCTTGGAATGCACACTGGGGCCGTAAGCCGCGTCCACGATTCTGACGCGGACCCCCCGGCGCAGCAGTTCACACGCCGCGGTCAGCCCGGTCGGGCCGGCACCTACGACGAGGACGTCGCAGGCGCCCCGACGCGCGGCATCCGCGGCATCCACGCCGGCGTCCACGCCGGCGTCTTCTTCAGTGGGGTACCGGATGGTCATCGAAGCCTCTTTCGCGCTCGCCGTCCGAAGCCGGATCGAAGTGGGCCGGACGGCTCAGAGGAAGGCCAAGGAGATGGCGTAGCTGTCCTCGTGCATGCGGTAGCGGGTGATCAACCCGTCGCAGACCTCCAGTTCGACCGCGAACCGGGAGGCGAACGACCTACCGGTGGCGTTCACCCGGTACCGGAAACGCCCCAGCGCCACCGCCGTCCCGTCCTCGGCCAGGATCCGCTCGATCGCGAACTCCTCCGGCGTCAGGTTCGCACCCGCCTGCTCGAAGAAGTCCGCGACCTCGCCGCGGGTGGTACGCCGCCCCATCCACGGGATCAGCGCGGTGTCACCGGGAGTGAACCAGTCGAGAGGCTCCGCGAGCAGTTCGAGCGCCCGGTCGGCCTCGCCCGCACCGAGCCGACCGAAGAAGTCCTCGACCACGGAGAGTGTGGAATTCGTCATGCCCCGAAACGTATTCACGGCCGGCCCGCATGAGACAGACCCAGCCAGTGGTACCCACCGCAGCCCTATGAAACAGCGGGTACTGGCTAGCCCCCCACCCCGCGCAGATGCTCGGAACACCCCAACCGGCAGGAACTCGAAAGGTCTCTCATGTCAACGGTCAACAGCCCCGAGGAGACTCGGGCGGATCAGCCGCCGGGCCCGGCCGCCCCCGCGCCGGAGAAGATGACGAAGCGACAGACGCTCATCCTTCTCCTGCTGCTCGGCGCACAGTTCACCCTCGCGGTGGACTTCTCCATCATGAACGTGGCGGTCCCCGTCATCGGCCGCGAGCTCGACTTCGCCACCGAGAACCTGCAGTGGATCGCCACGGCCTTCGCGCTCAGCGCCGCCGGATTCAGCCTCCTCTTCGGCCGGATCGCCGACCTGATCGGAGCCCGCAAGGTCTTCCTCGCCGGCCTCGTCCTGCTGACCCTCTCCTCCCTGGCGGGCGGCCTCGTCGACGACGCGGGCCCGCTGCTCGCCGCCCGCGTCGCACAGGGCCTCGCGACCGCCATGGTCACCCCCGCCGGCCTCGCCCTGCTCATCACCTCCTTCCCCGAAGGACCCCTGCGCGACCGCGCACTGGGCCTCAACGGCGCCATGCTCTCCGCCGGCTTCACCTGCGGCGCCATCCTCGGCGGCCTCCTGACCGACACCCTGAGCTGGCGCTGGGGCTTCTTCATCAACATCCCGATCGGCATCCTGCTGATCGTCGTCACCCCCATGCTGATCAAGGCCGGCTCCCGCTCCTCGGGCGGCAAGCTCGACATCCCCGGAGCCGTCTCCGTCAGCGCCGGCCTCATCGCCCTGGTCTACGGCATCTCCGCCGCCGGCCAGTACGGCTGGGGCGACCCCACCACCTTGATCTCCCTCGCCGTCGGCGTCGTCCTCCTCGTCGTCTTCGGCTTCGTGGAACTCAACGCCGCCGAACCGCTGGCACCCCTGCGCATCCTCGGCCGCCGCACCGTCACCTGGGGCAACATCGGCGGCGCCGCCACCTTCATCGGCTTCACCGCCATGATCTTCCTGCTCACCCTCTACCTCCAGGAAGTCCTCGGCTACTCGGCCATCGCCACCGGCCTGACCTTCGGCGTCCTGGGCGTCGGCGCCTTCCTCGGAGGCGTCACCGCCCCCCGCTGGATCGGCGCACTCGGCAGCAGCCGGGCCGTCCTCGTCGCCGGCCTCCTCGTCCAGGGCATCACCGTCGGCGCCCTGTTCTTCGCCGGCGACGCCCGCGGCTGGCTCTACGGAGTCCTGGGCCTGGCCTTCCTCAGCAGCTACGCCCACGTCGCCGCCATCGTCGGCTTCATGGTCACCGCCACCTCGGGCCTGCCCGACGAACAGCAGGGCCTGGCCACCGGCATCACCACCCTCACCCAGCAGGTCAGCATCACCATCGGCATCCCGATCATGAGCGCCATCGCCACCGCCCAGATCCGCGGCCTCTCCAGCGAACCCGTCAAGGACGCCACCCTGTCCGGCATCAACCTCGCGATCCTCGTCAACGGCCTGATCCTCATCGGCGTCGCCCTGCTGGTCGCCCTCTTCCTCCGCAACCGCCGCACCGCCGCCCGGCACTGACCGACACCCGCCGGCACCGAACGACCGTCGCCGGGGGCCACACCACCCCCGAGGCCCCCGGCGACGGCCACGCCCGTACGCACAGAAAGGCGACGCACCGATGAACCGGAACACCCCGAGCGCCCGGGCGAACGACCACCGCACCACCGACGTCCTGGTCGTCGGCGCCGGCCCGACCGGACTGATGCTCGGCTGCCTCCTGGCCCACCACGGCGTCGACTGCACCGTCATCGACCGGCGCGAGGACATCGACCCCCGCACCCGCGCGGTCATGGTGCACGCCGCCGGACTCGAGATCCTCGACACCCTGGGCCTGCGCACCGCCGTCGAGGACAGAGGCGTACGTCAGCTCCGCATCGACTTCCACACCCCCCACGAAGCCCTGTTCACCGTGGACTTCACCGCACTCGACACCACCTTCCCCTACTACGTCAACGTCCCGCAGCCCGAGGTCGAAGCGGTCCTCGCGGACCACTTCACCGCCACCGGCGGCCGGCTCCTGCGCGGCCTGCGCTACACCGGCCACCACGAGGACGAGCACACCGTCACCGCCGAGGCCGTCGCCGACGACGGCCCGCACACCATCACCGCCCGCCACCTCGTGGGAGCCGACGGCGCGAGCAGCGCCGTCCGCACCGCCCTGGGCATCGACTTCCCCGGCATCACCTACCCCATGAGCTACCTCCTCGCCGAAGGCGCCCCGCTGCGGCCCGTCGACCCGGACGCCTCCGCCATGTACATCGGCCCGGCCGGCGCCGTCTCCCTGCTGCCGCTGCCGCAGGGCACCGTACGCATCGCCGGACCCGTCTCACCCGAACTCCTGGACCGGGACGGCGAACTGGGCATCCGGCACTTCCAGGAGACCGTCGACACCCTGGGCCACGGACCCGCCCTGCGGCTCGAGCGCGTCGACCGCATCGCCCACTACCAGGTCCACGAACGGCTCGCCGAGCGCTTCACCCGCGGCCGCACCGTCCTGGCCGGAGACGCCGCCCACCTCAACTCACCCGCCGGCGGCCAGGCCATGAACACCGGCTTCGGCGACGCCTGGGCCCTGGCCTGGCGCCTGGCCGCCCCCGGCGACACCGAGCGGGCCGCCCTCCTCGCCGACTACGACCGCGAACGCCGCGCCGCCGCCGCCGAGGTCGCCCGCACCACCGCAGTCCTGCCCCTCCTCGACGCGATGCGCCGCGCCACCACCGCGCCCACGCGCAGCTCCGTACAGGAGTCACTGACCGGATACGCGGAAGCCTGGAGCCAGCTCTACCTCCGCTACCGCCCCACCGGCACCGCACCCGAGGACACCACCGCCGCCACCGCATCCGAGGACACCACCGACGCGGGTACCGCGGCCGGGGGAGCCGCCGCCGGACGGCCCGCGCTGCCACCGCGCGCCGAGCACCGGCTGCACCCCGGCGCCCGCGTCCCCGGCCACCGCCCCGAACCCGGCCACCACACCTGGCTGCACCTGCCCGGCACCCCGCCCGACCGGACCCACCTGCCCCCGCGCACCCGCACCGCCGAGCTCACCCCCACCCAGCGCGCCTGGCTCCCCGCCGGCGCCACCGCGGTCCTCGTCCGCCCCGACGGCCACGTCGCCCGCACCGCCGGCGCCGACCCGCACACCACCACCACCCCGACCGGCGCCACCGCCGAAACCGAGAAGGAGGCGGCATGACCACGGCCCCACCCCGCCCCCCGGCCGGCATCAGCATCGCCGGCACGGGCAGCTACCTCCCCGAGCGGCGCCTGGACCTGACCGCCGAGGCCGCCCGCCACCCCGATCCCGACGCCGAACGCATCCGCGCCACCGGCTACCGCACCATCGCCGCCGAGGAGCACCTCTACCCCGGCGACATGGCCCTCCTCGCCGCCGAACGGGCCCTGGCCGCCGCCGGCACCGCACCGAACGACATCGACCTCATCGCGGTCACCGCCATCCACCGGCACGGCCACCAACGCCTGTGGTCCCCGGCCTCCTGGCTCCAGTCCCGACTCGGCGCCACCCGCGCCCTGCCCTTCACCGTCGCCCAGGGCTGCAACGCCCAACTCCTCGTCCTCGACCTCGCCGCCGACCTCCTGTCCACCGAAGGCCGACGCACCGCCCTCGTCGTGGCCACCGACCGCTTCGCCGCCTCCGGCTTCGACCGCTTCACCGCCGACTACGGCATCGTCTACGGCGACGGAGCGGCCGCCGCCGTCCTGACCGCCGACGGCCCCGCCACCCTCCGGGCCCCCGGCTGGCGCGTCCTTGCCACCCACAGCGTCAGCGACCCCGAACTCGAAGGACTGCACCGCCTCGACGAACCGGCCCCCGAGACCCGCGCCCTGTTCGGCGCCGAACACGACGTGCGCGCCGCCAAGAAGCGCTACCTCGCCGCCCACGGCAGCGACAGCCTGCGCGAGGCCACCCGCCGAGCGGTCCGCGAGATCCGCGAGGTCCTCCTGCCCCACGGCACCGACCCCGCACTGCGCCGCGTCGTCTACCCCAACCTGGGCCTGCCGCTGCTCCAGGAGAACTACTTCCCCGAATTCCCCGGCGGCGCCGAGACCTCCCTGTGGGACTTCGGCGCCACCGTCGGCCACCTCGGCAGCGGCGACCAGATCGCCGGCCTCGACCACCTGCAACGCCACCACACCTTCGACCCCGGGGACCGGGTCCTCCTGCTGGGCGCGGGAGCCGGATTCACCTGGACGGGAGTGCTCCTGGAACGCCGCTGACCACCGCCCGGACGACGCACGGGACGACCACGCACGAGACGACCACGCACGAGACGACGACGCACACGCAGCACGAACAGCACACCACCCGAGAAAGCAGGTTCCGCACGTGACCACCGCACCCTCGCCGCTGGAACAGGACCTCGCCGCACTTGAGCTGAGCTACAGCCGTACCGTCGACCGCACCCTGGTCCACCGGGACTCGCTCGGCGAAGTCTTCCTCACCGACCTCCGGCCCCTCGGCGGAGCCTCCTACGTCGCCGCCGCCCAACTACCGCGCTCCCACGCCTACTACGGCGACCACCTGCTGAACCCCAACGTCTACGACCCGGTCCTGCTGCTGGAGGCCTGCCGGCAGGCCGCCCTCGCCGGCGCCCACGCCTACTTCTCGGTGCCCCGGACCGACAAGTTCATCCTCACCCACCTGCGCGTCCACCTCTCGCGCCCCGACCGGATAGCCGTCGGCCCCACCCCCTGCCAGCTGACCCTCCACGTCACCACCAGCAACCACTACGTCCGCGAGGGCCGCACCAACGGCCTCGACTACGACGTGGACCTACGCGTCGGCGACCTCAGCATCGGCCGCGCCGGCATCGGCCTGCGCTTCAAGTCACCCGAGTCCTACACCGCGCTGCGGCTGCGCAACCGCGACCAGAGACCACTGCCCTCCTCCGCCGACCACCCGGCACCGGGCAGCGCCACCGGCGCACCGGTCGAGCCGTACCGGGTGGGCCGCGCCAACGCCGACAACGTCGTCCTCACCGGCATCGAGGTCGCCGGAGACACCCTGACCGCCGGGATCCGCACCCCTGGCAGCCACCCCAGCATGTTCGACCACCCGCAGGACCACCTGCCCGGCATGGTCATCGCCGAGGCCGCCCGCCAGATCGCCCTCTACGGAGCCCTCGACGTACGCGGCATGTCGCCCTCCCGCACCTACCCCACCGACCTGGCCGTCACCTTCAGCCGGTTCGGCGAACTCGACAGCCCCGCCACCCTCACCGCCGTCGTCGGCGACCGCCGCGACGCCGGCCGCCCGACCGAGTCCGCCTCCTACTACACCCAGGGCGGGATCGTCGAACTCGGCGACGAGAGCACCCCCGACACCGACCGCGTACCGGTACGCGTCGAGGCCCACCAGGACGGCGAGAGCCTGTGCCTGCTCACACTCGACCTCGCCCGCGTCCGGAACCCGCGATGAACACCGCCGCCGCGTTCTTCGACGTCGACGAGACACTGATCGGCTTCAAGACCATGTTCCGCTTCCTGGCGTTCCACCTGGAACGCCGGGGAGCGGCCCCCGGCACCTACGAGCGCCTCACCGCCACCCTCCACCGTGCCGCGGCCGACGGCGCCCCACGCGCCGAGGTCAACCGCCGCTACTACCGCCTCTACGCGGGGGAGAGCGCGGCGTCCCTGGCGGCCTCCGGCCGGGCCTGGTTCACCCACGAACTGGCCGGCGCCCCCTTCGTCCCGGCCCCCACCGCCCGCTTCGACACCCACCGCCGCAACGGCGACCTGACCGTCCTGGTCTCCGGATCCTTCTTCGCCTGCCTGGACCCGATCGCCGAACACCTCGGCGCCGACCGGGCCTTCGGCACCCGACCCGTGATCCGCGACGGCCTCCTCACCGGCGAGGTGGTCACCCCGCTGATCGGCGCGACCAAGGGCCGCACCGCCCACGCCGTCGCCGCGATCCACGGCCTCGACCTCGCGCACTGCTCGGCCTACGGGGACCACAGCAGCGACCTCGACCTCCTGCGCGCCGTCGGCCACCCGGTGGTCGTCGGCTCGGACCCCGTACTGACCGCACACGCGCAGCTGGCCGGATGGGAGCGGCTGCCCGACACCCCGGCGGCCGTCGAACCCCGATACCAGGAGACGAGAACGTGACGAACGGACCCCACGACCCGGCCGACCCGATAGCGGTCCTGGCCACCGGCTCCTACCTGCCCGAGCGGATCGTCGACAACGACGAGGTCGCGCACACCGCCGGAGTGAGCGACGAGTGGATCGTCCGCAAGACCGGCATCCACGAACGCCGCCGGGCCGCCCCGCACGAGGCCACCTCCGACCTCGCCGCCCACGCGGGCCGCCGCGCCCTCGAACAGGCCGGCATCCACCCGCGCGACCTCTCCTACATCGTGGTCGCCACCTCCACCCCCGACCAGCCGCAGCCCGCCACCGCCGCGCTGGTCCAACACCTGCTCGGCGCCACGGGCGCCGCCGCGTTCGACGTCAACTCCGTCTGCAGCGGCTTCGTCTGCGCCCTGACGGTCACCGAACGCCTCCTGCGCGCCGAACCCGGCGGCGCCCACGGCCTGGTGATCGGCGCCGACATCTACTCGCGGATCCTGGACCACACCGACCGCAGGACGGCCATCCTCTTCGGCGACGGGGCGGGCGCCGCCGTCCTGGGCCCCTCGCCCTCCGGCCACGGCATGCTCGGTAGCAGCCTGGTGACCCGCGGCGACCAGCACGAACTGATCGGCGTCCCGGCCGGCGGCAGCCGCCGCCCCGCCTCCGCCCGCACCCTGCGGGAGGGCGCGCACCACTTCCGCATGGACGGCCGCGGGGTCCGCGCCTTCGTCCAGGACAACCTCCCCGCGGCCGTCGCCGAACTCCTCGCCCGTACCGGGCTGCCGGCCGGCTCCGTCGACCACTTCGTCCCGCACCAGGCCAACGCGGTCATGATCGGCGAGGTGTGGCCGGCGCTCGGCCTGGACAACGCCGCCCTCCACCTGGAGCTGGCCCGCTACGGCAACACCGGCGCCGCGTCCGTCGCCGTCACCCTCGACGAGATCCACCGCCGGGGCCTGCTCGCCGAGGACGACGTGGTGCTCCTGTCCGGGTTCGGCGGCGGCATGACGGTGGGCTCCACCCTCCTCAGCTGGGCCCCCACCGCCCACGCGGCCGCCCCCCGCCTCCTGGCCGCCGCCACGCGCTGAACCCCACCCCCTTCCCCCCGCCGGGGCGCCGACGAAACCGTCGACGCCCCGGCGGCCGCGGTCGAGGCGGAAACAATCGCCGCGACCACCTCGCCGGGCCCATGGACGCCGGGGCGGATCGGGACGGACGGCCCCCCGTGCCGGCCCGCCCACCGGTCGCACCCCTTTCTCGCCCCATGACCCCGGACGGAACGACACGCATGGACCTGCTCCCCTTCACCGACGCCCATGCCGTCACGGTGGCCGGCCGACCCTCCGCCCAGGAGGCCCCCCTGTGGTGCGGGCGCCGGGAGTTCCCCGTCCCCGCCCGGACGATCACCGACCGGCAGCGCGACGAGGACGCGCGCGCCCACGTCCTCGTCGAGGACGAGGAGCCCGTCGGCCACGGAGAGCCGTGGTTCGACGCCGAGGAGGACGAGATCGAGCTCGCCCGGATCATCGTGGCCCCCGCCGTCCGGGGCAGGGGACTCGGCCGCGTGCTGGTACGGAGACTCCTCGCGCAGGCCCTCGGGGCGGGCCTTCACGACGTCTTCCTGCGCGTGCACCCGGACAACGGCACGGCTCTGCGCCGCTACCGGAGCGCCCGCTTCGTACCGGTCGACACCGACCTCGCCGAGAGCGGGAACGAGGCCCAGCCGGTCGACCACGTCCGGCTCCGGCACGACACCGAGGCCTCGGGCACCCGAGCGGACGCACCCCCCCACATGAGAACTCGCTGTGAGTCGCAACAGCAGGTCCCCGGACCCTTGCATGAAACGTAAACAAAAGGAAACGTATCGCTGAACAAGGCATCCACCATGCTCCGAGGCACCACTCCCGCCCCGGAGCACTCAGCAGACCGGCAGCCGCTCATCAGCGCCGCACACCGAGGACGTACATGCAGGGACTACGCCGGCTTCCCCTTCCGGCCGGGCTGCGCAGACTCGCCCGGACCGTACGTCGCCGCGGCGGCATCCCGCCCCAACCGGGCCCCTCCGGGCCGCCCCGCACGGGCCACGCGCCCGCACGGCGCAGCCGGGCCGCCGAGCGGGAGGAGGAACTGCTGGCGACCGTGCCGAACCTGGTCCGCCACCGCGGCCGGCTCGCCCTCGTACGGGACGACCTGCTCCCCGCCGACGCCCGTGACGCCAACCTCCGCGCGCTCGCCGAGGCCCTGGAAGCCGCCTCCGTCCCCTACGGGCTCGTCCCCGACGGCCGGCTCACCCACCGGGTCGCCGTCGCCCCGGGCGACCGGGGCGCCGCACTGAAGGCCTGCGCCGCGGCCTTCGCCGGGCTTCCCGTCCACGCCCGCCTCGTCACCGCCGACGGCGACGCCGCGGACGCGGGGGCCGACGTCCTGGCGGAGGATCTGGTGGCAGCGGTCGACGCCGCCGAGACGTTCGTGCGGGCCGTCCGCCTGCACCAGCCGGTCGTCACCTCCGGCCGGACCCTCACCTACGGCCCCGAGACCGGCTGCGACCTGGAGTTCTGGGAGGCCCCGGAATCCGGCGAGGGCGCCATCGCCACGCTGCGCGAGACCCCCTACGGCTGGTGGGTCCCCTCCCTGACGGCCTCGGCCACCCACCGGGTCGGCGACCGGGACTACCCCGTCGTCGACTGCTTCGCGGGCCGCTTCCCGGACGACATCGATTTCCCCGTCGACGCCGTGATCACCTGGGTGGACGCCGCCGACCCCGCCTGGCGCCGACGCAGGGACCGGGCCGCGCGGGCCGCCGCCCGCGACACCGGCCGCGACACGGCGACGGACCTCGCGGACAACCGGTACCGCGACCGCGGCGAACTCCGCTACTGCCTGCGCTCCATCGCCGCCTACGCACCCTGGATCCGGCACGTCTTCCTCGTCACCGACGACCAGGCCCCCCACTGGCTCGACACCGACCATCCCCGGGTCACCGTCGTCGACCACCGCGAGCTCCTGACGGACCCCGACGCCCCCGAGGTGTTCAACTCCCACGCCATCGAGAGCCGGCTGCACCGCATCCCCGGCCTGGCCGAGCACTTCATCTACTTCAACGACGACATCCTCCTGGGCCGCCCGCAGCGCCCGCAGGACTACTTCCTGCCCTCCGGGCTGCCCAAGGTGTTCCACGACCGGCGCGCCGTCGACCCCGGCAGCCGGGTCGGCGACGACGTCTTCACCTCCTCGCAGAAGGTCACCCGGCAGGCCGTCGAGGAGGTTGTCGGACGCACCTATCCGCACATCCTCGCCCACACCCCCTACCCCCTCACCCGCTCCCTCTTCACCCACGTCGAGGAGCTGCTGCCCGGCCGGCTCGCCGCCACCGCCCGCTCGGTCTTCCGCAGCACCGACGACCTCGCCCCCGTCACCCTCGCCTCCCACCTCGCGCTCGCGCGGGGCCACGCGGTCGAGGGCCACCTCGTGCACACCTACGTCAGCACCGCGCGCCACGACGTGATCGACAAGCTGCCACCGCTGGCCGCCGAGCGCGGCCACGACGCGTTCTGTCTCGCCGACGACGAGGACGCCCCCACCGAGGCCGGGGACCCGGGCGACGGACTGACCGCCACGCAGCAGCACAACATCGTCGCCGCCTTCCTGGAGGCCTACTTCCCGGTGCCCTCCCCGTTCGAACAACCGCAGCCGCGGCCGTAGCCCCCGGGCGTCCTCCTCCTCGGCCTGCCGTCACCGCCCTCACGGCCCTCGCCGCCTCGTACGCACCGCGCCCGGTCCTCGGGAGCGTCGTCCGCGGGACGGGCCACGCCTGACGGCCCCGAACCTCGACGCGTTCCGGCACGTTCCGGCACGACGGCGTCGTCGCGGTCCGGGACACCTCCCGACCACGGGTCAGCGCGTCGAGGCGTAGTCGAGGAGGAAGAGGGCCTCCACGAGCGCCATGGCGCGGATCTCGCTCGGGTCGACGCTCTCGTCGGGGGCGTGGATGAGACAGCGGGGCTCCTCGACCCCCATGAGGATGATCTCGGCGTCCGGGCAGGTCCCGGCGAGAACGTTGCACAGGGGGATGGAGCCGCCCTGCCCGAGGAACTCCATCGGGCGGCCGTACGCCTGCCGCATGGCCCGCCCCATGGCCCGGTAGGCCGGCCCGTCGGTGGCCGGGCGGAACGGCGAGCCGGTGCCCTGCTCCTCGACCGAGACGCGGGCGCCCCAGGGCGCGGCGGCCGTCAGGTGCGCGGTGAGGGCGGCCAGCGCCGCCCCGGGATCCGTCCCCGGTGGCACGCGCAGGCTCACCCGGGCCCGCGCCTTCGCCGGTACGGCGGCGGCGGAGCCGACCACGGGCGGGCAGTCGATGCCGAGCACCGTCACGGCCGGTCGCGCCCAGAGCCGGTCCGCCACCGTGCCCGAGCCGGTGAGGCGGACCCCGTCCAGGACGCCGGCGTCGGCCCGGAACCGTTCCTCCTCGTACGGCACCCCGCTCCAGCGCACGGGCGTCGGGGGACCGCCCGCGCCCCGGCAGGTCGCCCGCCCGTCCCGGGGCCCGGCACCCAACGGCCGACGTTGTTGGACCCGCCCGGGTGTGGGCGGCCGCGCGGGCAGGGAAAGGGTCCGGCGGAACGGCCGGAACGCCGGCAAGGACACGCGTGAGGACGGGGTATCGGGTGGAACGGGACTGGCGGACGGCGGAGTTCGGGGACGTCCACGCGGGCGCCGCGGGGGTCCTGATCGGCGGGAGCGAGCCGGGACCGGTGTACTTCGACGTCGGGAGCGGCCCGAACGTGCCCTCGACGACGCACTGGACGGCCTACGACGGCCGCTCGCGCCGCCCCCGCGCCGAGGCCCTGCGCGCCGTGTGCGCGTGCGGGTGGCGCGGCGCCGCGGAGTACCCGCTGGACGAGGCCGTGATCGGCGACGGCCCCCTCTACGAGGCGGACGTCGACCTCACCGGACCGCTCGCGGACTGGACCGCGCACCTGTCCGTCGTCCGCGACAAGGCCGTGCCGCTGCCCGAACCCCTGGCCGCGCTCCTCGCCGAGATCGCCGACCGACTGGACACCACGGCCGCGGACTCACCGCTCGCCGCGCTACGTGCCGCCGGCATCCTGGAGCGGATCGCGACCCGGGCCGGCCGGGCGGCCGCCCGGGGGCTCGACGCGGACGTGTCCGCCCGGACGGTGGCCACCGCGCTCGGCACCACCCACTCCCGAGCCCTCGTCATGCTCCTGACCGCCCGGGACGGATGACGCCGCGCGCCGCGCCGTGCGCCCGCGCGGGGGGCCGCGGCGGGACCGTCCGAGACCTCGGCCGCTGTGGCGGTCGCCCGCCGGTCCGACGGGTCGCGGGAAGGCCGAAGACGACGGGCCCACCGGTTCCGTGCCGCCTGCGCCACCCGCGCCGGGCGGAGCCCGCCCGGCGGACCGGAGACCCCGTGGCCTGGCCGCCGAGGGCCGCCCGCCCCGCCGCACACGGCCGCGAGGGCGCGGACACCTCCTGCCTCGCCCGCCGCACCCCGCCGGGACAAGGGGGGCGAGGACTTCGAGAACCCGCACCTCGGGGCCGGCCGGCTCGGGGACGCCGAAGCCCTGTACGGCCGGCCCGACGGGGGAGTGGCGGATCCCGTCCGACCTCTGGGCCCGCGACCTCCTCGGGGGGCCCGGCCCCACGCGTCGAAGCCCTCCTGGACCCCTCGGAGTTCGGCCGGGAGTCGCTCGACGACGGCCCGGCGCTCCCGATCACCACGACCGTGCCAGGGGCCGCGGGGGACACGCCCGGTCGGGGCGGGCGGCCGTGCTTGTCCGCCGCGGCGACGCCGCACTACGGTGCGGGTGTGGACCTCTTCTCCCGTTCCTGGACGGCGTTGCGCACGGCGGTCGCCGAGATCCCGGACCGGGACTTCGCACGGCCGTCGGGCTGCGCCGGCTGGCTGGTGCGGGACCTCGTGTGCCACCTGGTCATCGATGCCCAGGACGTCCTGATCACCCTCGCCACCCCGGCCGCGACGGAGCCGACCGTCGACGCGGTGACCTACTGGCACGTCCAGGACCGGCCCCCGACCGGCGAGGATCCGCTCGACGCCCTCACCGTCCGGCTGGCCGCCGCGTACGGGGATCCGCACCTGCTCCGGTTCCACCTCGACGACGTCGGCTCCGCCGCCGGCCGCGCGGCCGAACTCGCCGACCCGCGGGCCCGGGTGGGCACCCGCGACGAGGTCCTCACCGTCGGCGACTACCTGGGCGCGTACGTCCTGGAGTGGACGCTGCACCACCTCGACCTGATCGCACACCTCCCGGACGCGCGGACCCTGCCGCCCGAGGCGGGCCTGGCCCGCTCCCGCGCCATGCTGGAGCGCATCGCCGGGGCGGCGTTCCCCGCCTCCTTCACCGACCGGGACGCGCTCCTGGTCGGCACCGGTCGCGGCACGCCCACCGACGCGCAGCGGGCCGAACTGCGTGACGCGGCGGTGAGGTTCCCCCTCGTCCTGGGCTGATCGTCCTGGGCTGAGCCACCCCCACCCGCCCGCCGCTTCCCGCCGACCCCCGAGTTCTCGTCCCCTTGACGATATGAACGGGCCCCTTTATCGTCGCATTGACGAAATGAAGGGGGGGCCGCCATGGCCGACATCACCCGCCGCTTCGGCTGGCGCCATCTGCGCTCCGCGCCCACCGCCCACATCCGCCACCACAAGCGCGGCCGACTCGCCCACGACGGGCGAGGGCTCAGCTTCTGGTACCGGTCGCTCTCGGCGGCGCTCTCCGAAGTCCCGGTCGACGACCGCGAACTGGCCATGGCCTTCCACGCCCGAACGGCGGACTTCCAGGACGTCGCCGTCCAGGCCACCGTCACCTACCGGATCAGCGACCCGGCCGAAGCCGCGGAACGGCTCGACTTCTCCGTCGACCCGGACACCGGCAGCTGGCGCGGAGCCCCCTTGGAACAGATCGCCACACTCCTCACCGAGACCGCCCAACAGCACGCGCTGGACGTACTGGCCCGCACCCCGCTGGCCGTCGCCCTGGTCGACGGCGTCACCTCCGTGCGGACCAGCGTCACCACGGGCCTCGCCGCCGAGCCCAGACTCCCCGCCACCGGCATCGACGTGGTCGCCGTACGCGTCGTGGCGATCCGCCCCGAGGCCGAGGTGGAACGCGCCCTGCGCACCCCGGCCCGCGAGCAGATCCAGCAGGAGGCCGACCGGGCCACCTACGAACGCCGGGCCGTCGCCGTCGAACGCGAACGGGCCATCGCCGAGAACGAACTGGCCAGCCAGATCGAACTGGCCCGCCGCGAAGAACAACTGATCGACCAACGCGGCACCAACGCCCGCCGCGAGGCCGAGGAGAAGGCCGCCGCGGACGGCATCCGCACCGAGACCGAGGCCGCCCGCAAGGTCCGTCTCGCCCGCGCCGACGCCGAGGCGGCACGCGAGACGGGCACGGCACGTGCCGAGGTCCAGGCCGCCTGGCTCCGCGTCCACGACGAAACCGCCCCCGGCACGCTCCACGCCCTGGCGGCGACCCGACTCGCGGAGAACCTGCCGCGCATCGAGAGCATCACCCTCTCGCCCGACGTCCTCACCGGACTCCTCACCAGACTCGGACGCCCGGAAAGCGGCACGGACACGTGAGCCTGGCCCCACGGGCGGTCCTCGTGCACCGCAGGACCGAGTACGAGGAACTCCTCGCCCGACACGGCACGCACGGACAGGCCGCGTTCTTCCTCTCCAGCCGCGGCCGCTCCATCGACGAGGTGCACCGCCGCCACGACCGCACCCAGCAGGCCCTGCGCCAGGTGGCGGCGGCGGTACCGCTCACCTGGCGCAGCTCCCGCGTGGAACGGGCGGACCTGGACCGCTTCCTGTTCGCCCCGCAGGACGTGGTGGTCGTGATCGGCCAGGACGGCCTGGTCGCCAACACCGCGAAGTACCTGCACGGACAGCCGGTGGTGGGCATCGACACCGACCCGGGACACAACCCGGGAGTCCTGGTCCGTCACCGCTGCGCCGACGCGTCCGCCCTGCTGCGTGCCGCCACCGCCGCCGGGAGCGGCACGGAAGAGCTGACCATGGTCGAGGCCGTCGCCGACGACACCCAGCGCCTCCTCGCACTGAACGAGATCTACCTGGGCTCACCCGGTCACCAGACCGCCCGCTACCGCCTGACCTCCGACGACGACACCGGCCCGGACGAGGCCCAGGCGTCCTCCGGGGTACTGGTGGGCACCGGCACCGGCGCCACCGGCTGGCTGCGCTCCCTGTGGCAGGAGCGTTCCAGCCCCGCGCGGCTGCCCGCACCCTGCGAGCGGCGCCTCCTGTGGTTCGTACGGGAGGCCTGGCCCTCACCCACGACCGGAACGACGAAGGTCGCCGGTGAACTGGAGCGGGGGCAGGCGCTACGACTGACCGTGGAGTCGGACCGGATCGTGGTGTTCGGCGACGGGATGGAGGGCGACGCCCTGCAGCTGACCTGGGGCCAGAGCGTACGACTGGGCATCGCGCAGACGGCGCTGCGCCTGGTGACATGAGCCCCGCCCCGCCCGGCCGTCACCGGGCGGGGCGGGCACCGATGAGTTCCGTGGTCGGCCGAGGTCTACCTTCCCGTAGGGCCGAGAGCCCCCGCAGCCGCCCCGGAAGGGTGAAGACCATGAAGTACATGATCCAGATGAACGTGCCGGCCGACCAGTGGGACGCCGTCATGTCCTCCTACTCCGAGGACGACATGCAGGCCATGTTCGCCCACATGAACGCCCTGAACGCGGAACTCACGGCCGCCGGGGAATGGGTGGACGGGCAGGGCCTCGGAGGACCCTCACAGGTCAAAACGGTGCGGGCCGCGAGCGACGGACGGCCGCGGGTGAGCGACGGACCGGCGCAGCCGGGACACATCCTGGCCGGCTACTGGCTGGTCGACGTCGCGAGCGAGGACCGGGCCCTGGAGATCGCCGCACGGGCGTCGGCGTGCCCCGGCCCGGGCGGGAAGCCCGGCAACGACCCCGTCGAGGTGCACGCGATCCTCGCGGACCCGACGGGAGCCTGAGCCCGTTCGGACGAGCGCCGGGCCGAGGGCGGTCGCACCCCGGGGACCGGCGGCGCTCAGCCCGGTAGGCGCACCGTCATCGTCACCGTCACCTCGTCCCCCGCCACCAGCCCCAGCGGCGTCCGGACAGCGTTCTTGACGGGCAGCAGGTACCCGCCGTCCCTGGGGAAGAGCGACGTCCCGAAGGCGACTTCGCCGATGACGGCCTCGACGGGGACGACTCCCCAGCCGTAGGAGGCCGCCGAGGCCACCTGCCGTACGTCGGCGGACGACTCCTCCGGCACCGGGACGAAGTAGAACGGCGCCGGTCCACGCCATTCGATCACCTGACCGGCGAAAACCATGCGCACAGCAGCAGTTCCTTCCCGGGACGGGCGGCGGCGGAAGGCGGGCGGTTCCGCCCACCTTACGCGGCGGCCACCGCCCGCCCCGGGCCGGCGCCCGTACGACAGGCCTCAGGACGGCAGGGGATCAGCCCAGCGTGAACCAGGCCGCCCGGGCCTTCTTCCACTCCGCGCGCGTCAGGTCCTTGGCCTCGGTGCCGTCCCCGTACAGGTCCGCGGACCCGCTGTCCGTGATCAGCTGCACCCGGGCGCCCGGAACCGTCAGGTCCGGCACCTCCACGATGGCCTCCCAGCCGCCGGGGTCGGTGGTCGGCAGGTCCGCCCGCCCGACCGGCGCATGGCCGGGGACGCCGTCCCACCGGTAGAGCGCGTACGGGTCCGAGTTGTCGTCCGCGGCCCAGGAACCGGCCAGGATCAGGTACTGCCCGGCCGCGTTCTTGCGGATGTCCCGGACGGAGAGGCCGCCGAGGTCCAGCTCGATACCCGCGCCGAAGGTGGCCTCGGCCCCGCTCGCCAGCACCTGGTCGAAGTTGGTGACCGGCACGATCAGGGCCTTGCCGCCCGGCACGACCGGCGCCGGCGGGGCCCGGAAGCCCAGGTAGGCGGTGCTGGTCGAGCCCGGCGCGAACTCCAGGCCCTCGACGTTGAACCCGTCGATCTGCTTCGGCGCCTCCCCGTCCGCGGTGCCCGCCGCGAACCCGTACCTGTTCCCGTTGGCCTTGTCCCAGGCCACCAGGTCCTCGCGGAGCTTCTTGTACGAGCGGCCGTAGGCCGGCTGCGCGCCCGCGCCGGAGCCGCTCACCGTGGTGGTGAAGACCGTGTTGCGGGGCGCCTTGTACTCGCCGTCCTTGTTGTTGCCGAGCGAGCCGGTCCAGTAGACGGTGTTCCCGATCCGGGTCGCGCCCTCGATGTCCACCTCCTTGCCGACACCGAGCTGCGAGCTGAAGTCCCAGGTCCGCACCGGGGCACCCGAGCGGGAACGGTCGTACAGGCGCAGTACGTTGGACTCGTCGTCGGCCACCACCGCGTATCCGCCGCCCACGTCCACGGCGGCCGAGGCGTCCGCGGACCCGGTCAGGTACCGCGCGTCGGCCGGGTTCTGCACGGCGGCCGAGGCCGCGTAGGACAGCGTCCTGGTGGCGGTCCTGCCACCCAGCCCGGTGACCTTGACGGTGAGGGTGGTGTAGCCGCGGCCGCGCGCGGCGACGGCCAGCCGCCGCACCGCCCCGGCGCCCGTGAAGGTCACGTCCCCGGTCCCGGCGACCGAGGCCTTGCTCGACGCGGACACGCTGACGGTGAGCGCGGACGGGTCCGCCCCGCTCTGACCGACGGTGACGTCCACGACCGGGTCACCGGTCGCGCCGACGGCCCCGGACAGGTAGGCGGCGGACAGCGCGATCGTCGGCGTCCCGTACGTCACGGCCTGCGCGGGCACGGTCAGCGCGGCGACCAGCAGGGCGGCGGCGCCGGCGGTCCCGGCGGCGAAGCGAACGGTCACGGAAGGTCCTCTCGTCCACGGCCGTCACGTCGTGACGGCCGTCGAGAAGATTCGGCCACGGTGGACAATTCCCGGTGCACACCACCCGTCCCACCCGGAGAACAGCGTTCCGGAAATCCCCCACGCCCGCCATCCGAGCCCCCGCCCGAGCCATGACACCGCATGGTGCCACCTCTGCCGCGGGCAGGACGGAGTCCCTGCGCCCGAGGTTCCCGCTCGGCGCGTACGACGACGGATTCCCCGGCCGTGGACGCATCCGTTCGCGCGCCTCGGCCGAAAGGAGAGCGGGATACGAGAACTCCCGCGTCCGCGGCCGCGCCGGGCACGGGCCGTGCCGGTGAGGAGTGGTGGCGATGGCGGGTGGCACCGGCTGGCGGGTCGGGCCCGACGGCGGTCGACCGCAGGGGCGGTCCTGTACGCACATCGGGCTCCTGGCGGCGTCCGAACCGTCGCCGCCGGCTCCGCCGGTCGGCTGCGCGGACTGTCTCTCACACGGCTGGAGCTGGGTACGGCTGCGCCGGTGCGTGACCTGTGGCCACGTCGGATGCTGCGACAGCTCGCGCGGCCTGCACGCCCACGCCCACCATCAGGCGAGCGGACACCCGATCGTCCTGTCCCTGGCGCCCGACGAGGACTGGGCCTGGTGCTTCACCGACGAGGTCTTCCTCGTCCGGTCCGGCCACGGCGGATCGGGGCAGGCACGACGCCGGCCGCGCTAACCGCGGTGGACGACGGCCGCGGAAGGCAATCTGTCGGCCACGGCATCGGCCAGCCGGTCGAACTCGGGGCGCAGGAAGGGCGTGGCCAGGCGCGCCCATCCCTTGAACCGCAAGGACGCCGTGTAGGTGAGGAGCGTGGTCGTGGCCGAGCGGGCCCGGAAACCCAGGTCGTCGGTGGCCGTGACGGTCTTGTTCTCACCGACGAACAGCAGCCGGTCCGGCTCCCGGGAGACGAGCCGGTAGAGCAGGTCGCTGGTCCGGCCACGGAAGCGCGAAGTGTTCCGCCACGTGCTTCCCTGCCGCACCGGTCCCGCACCGACCCGCACGCACCGCACCGTGCCGGGGTCCCATTCCTCGGTTCGGGAGAAGTCCTCCAGGTAGGCGACCAACTCTTCGAGAGGAAGCCCGACGAGGATGTCCCTCCGGACGGTGATCGCCACAGCCGACCCCTTACCGGCCCCGTGGGACCGAATCGATGTTCCGCAGACGTATCGCTTCCCCGCGGGAGCCGCGGACGGATGCACGACCGACGCCCGGGTCCGTACCCGTTCGCAGGGAGGTCGAGGGACGGCTGACCGGTGACCGACGGATGACCGGCGGGCGACCGGAACGGAAAAAGTTTTCCGCGAACGTCTATCGAATGACAGTGCGCTGGGAATGCTGCGTGTGTTCTCCCGCCCTGCCCGACGCCCCCCACCCGGCGTCGCCCGGGCGGGCCTTCCGTTCTGAGCCCTCGGGAGGTACTACGCCATGCAGCCGTCCCCCACCCCGTCGCCGGCCCACAGCCGCCGCGCGATCCTCACCGGCCTCGGCCTGGCCGCCGCCACCCCCCTCGTCCTCGCCACCACCACCCGCCCCGAACACCCACCCGTCCTCCCCGCCCCATCCGTCCCGCTCGGCCCGACCGTCCTGCTGCGCGGCGCCGCCCTCGTACTCACCATGGACCCGGCCCTCGGCAGCGGCCCCCTCGGCGCCCTCGACAACGCCGACGTCCTGATGCGCGGCGGCACCATCGCCTCCGTCGGCACCGGCTTACGGCCCCCGCCCGGCACCTGGATCGTGGACGCCTCCGGCAAGCTGGTCATGCCGGGATTCGTCGACACCCACACCCACCTCTGGCAGGCCGTCATCCGCGGAGGCTGCACCGACGGGGACCTGTTCGGCTGGTTCACCCGATGTACCGACCCCCAGCGGGGCCGGCTCACCCCCGAGGCCCTGCACAGCTTCGTACGCCTCGCCGCCCTCGACGCCGTCCAGTCGGGAGTCACCACCCTCGTCGACTGGGTGGACATCTTCTCCTACGACCTCATCGAGAGCTACGTACGAGCCCTGGCCGCGACCGGAGTGCGCTTCACCTACGCGATGTTCCCCTCCGAAGCCGACCCGACCCTGGTCACCAAGGTGAAGAAGGAACTCCTCGATCCCGCCCCGCTCGGCGACTTCCAGGTCGCCACGCACGCGGCGAGAGCCGTCCAACACCTCAACCACGCGCACTGGGAAGCCGCCCAGGACCTCGGGGTCATGCTCAACTCCCACGTCCTGGAACGCCCCGAGCAACGCGCCGACGACCCCATCGGGGTCCTCACCGACATCGGCGCGCTCGGCCCGCGACTCCTGATCAACCACGCGATCCACCTGACCGACGACGAGATCGCCGCCGTCGCCGCGCACGACGTACGCGCCGCCCACTGCCCGCTCAGCAACATGCGGCTGGCCTCCGGCATCATGCGGCTGTCCGAATTCGGGCGACGGGGCGTCAAGGTCGGCCTCGGCCTGGACGGCGGCACCAACGACAGCTCGGACTTCCACGCGCTGATGAAGACGGCCATCGGCCTGCAGCGCGCCCGCGCGACGCAGGCCCACATCTTCCCGCAGGTGCCCGACGTCCTGCGGATGGCCACCCTCGGAGGCGCCGAGGCCCTGGGGATCAGCGACCGGACGGGCTCCCTGACCCCCGGAAAACGGGCCGACGTCGTGGTCGTCGACCCGGCCGCCCTGAACTTCGCGCCGCGCTTCGACTGGATCGGCCAGACCGTCTTCAACGGACGGCCCGAGAACGTCGAGGCCGTGTTCGTGGACGGGCGGCCGCTGAAGTTCGACGGCCGGCTCGTCGGCGTCGACACGCAACGCGTCGTACGCGAGGCGGAGACGGCCGCGACCCGACTGCGCGCGGCCGGATAGACCACCCGGCCCCACCCCACCCCACCCCACCCACACACGCACGCACGCACGGGTGGCGGGGCCGGTGGCCCGGGGTGGGATCAGCCCACCGCCTCCCAGGCCCTCATCGGACCGTCCAGCCAGGCGGGTGGCAGCTCGGCGGCGTCCCACTCCTCCCGCAGCGCGGCCGGCCGCGTCGCGAGCCGCTCCAGCACGGCGACACCGGTGGCGGAATGCAACAGGGAGTAGCGGCTGTGGATCGCGGTGGCACTGCCGGGCCCGTACTCCACGTACAACCGCTCCAGACGGGCCCGGTGCGCCGCGGCGAAGTCCGCCAGCCGGCCGGCGTACCGGGCCCTCTCCCGGGCGGTCATCGTGCCGAGCACGGCACGAAGCACCTCCTCGGTGACCTCGGGGTCGAGGTCGGAGACAGCGGTGAAGGCCAGATGGAGCGGGGTGACGGCCGCCTTCGCCTGCTCCACCTCGATCCGCCCGACCGGCGGCCGGGCCGACCGAGCGGCGCTCGGCCCGTCGGGGGCGACGCTCTGCCGCAGCGCCCGTTCGGCGATCGAGCCGAGCTCGTCGGTGACGGCCCGGGCACCGTCCAGCCACCCCGACTCGTACGGCTCGCCCTTGTCCCCCGGTACGGACCCGCCCAGCGCGCCGAGCTCCTCGCACGCGCCGGCCAAGGCTCCCGCCTCGACCAGGGCGATCAGGCCCTGCGCGTCGTCGGCGAAGACCCCCGCCCGGCCGAGCAACTGGAGCAGCGTCCTCCTCGCGTTCAGGACACTGACCGAGTCCAGCTCCTGCCGGTTCTCCTCGGCGGCATGCATCGGATCCTCCTCCATCGCACAGGCCGGCGGTGCGGTGTGCCGGCGCGCGGCACACCCTTCGTACGGTTCAACGCACGATGACGCCGCCGTGATCCCTAAGGATGCCCCGCCGCCCGACGACCGCATCCGTTCGACGCAACGAGCACCTCGACCGGCCGGCGGGCGCCGGCACCGGCCGACCGGGACCGGAGCCGCTCCTCCGCCCGACAGGCGTACCGCCCCTCGGTGCCCGACGGTACGGTGCGCGGACTGTCGGCGGGGAACCGGCCGCGGCGGGGCCGATACTTCCCCCGACAGCGACCGTCCGAGTCCCAGGAGCGACCGTGGGCCGCAAGCGTCCGGGATCCCGCCGCCGTCAGGCCGCCGCCGTCCGCCACCACCCGCACGAGCCGGCCCGCGCACCGCCGGTCTCCGACGGTGCGCCGGCAGGGAGTTCACCGCCCCGACGCCCCGTCCCCACCTGATCGGCCGGCGGCCCCTCGGGGCCCGGGTGACGTCGTACGCGGCCTTCGCTCCCTCGGCGAGTCCCTCGAAACCGGTGGTCCGCACGAGAGGCCCTGCCGGACGAACCGAAGCCCTTCCCCCCGCACCCGCCCCCGCCCTCGCACCCGCCCCCGCACACCCCGTACCCCCGACCGACAAGGAAGAGCCCATGCAGAGCGTCACCCTCAACACCGGCGCCCGGATGCCCATCCTCGGCTTCGGCGTCTACCAGATCCCGCCGGAACAGACCGAGCAGGCCGTCACCGACGCCCTCGCCGCCGGCTACCGGCAGCTCGACACCGCAGCCGCGTACGGCAACGAGGAGGCCGTCGGCCGCGCCGTCAAGGCCAGTGGCATCCCGCGCGAGGAACTGTTCGTCACCACCAAACTGTGGGTCCAGGACGCCCCCGCCCAGGACAACACCCGCCGCGCCTTCGAGACGTCCCTGACCAAGCTGGGCCTGGACCACGTCGACCTGTACCTGATGCACCAGCCGTTCGGCGACGTCTACGGACAGTGGCGCGCCATGGAGGTCCTCCATCGGGAGGGCCTGGCCAGGGCGATCGGCGTCTCCAACTTCTACCCCGACCGTCTCCTGGACCTCGTCCTCAACAACGAGATCGTCCCCGCGGTCAACCAGATCGAGACCCACCCGTTCTTCCAGCGCACCGCCGACCAGGACCTCATGCGCGAGCACGGTGTCCAGCACCAGTCCTGGGGCGGCTTCGCCGAAGGCAGGAACAACCTGTTCACCCACCCCGTCCTCAGCGAGATCGGCACCGCGCACGACAGGTCCGCCGCCCAGGTGGTGCTCCGCTGGCTGATCCAACGCGGCATCGTCACGATCCCGAAGTCGGTCGACCCCGGCCGCATGGCGCAGAACCTCGACGTCTTCGACTTCGAACTCGGCGACGGCGAGATGGCCCGCATCGGCGCACTCGACACCGGCTCCTCGGTGTTCTTCGACCACCGCGACCCCGAGATGGTCGCCCGACTCGGCAAGCACCGCGTGGCCAACTGACCCGGACCTACCCCTACCGGCGATCGGGACGCAGGGAGCGCAGGTGCCGGGCGTGCGTGGCGGCAAGCCTCGATACCGGTCAGGATTCGAGAAGCCTCGAGTGCCGCCCGGCCCCTAGCGTGAGGGACATGGCAACCACCGCTTCCACCGCAGCCGACCACTCCCTCGCCTCCGTCACCCTCGAGGTGACCGACCCCGAGGCCGCCCGCCGCTTCTACAGCGCCTTCGGCGTGGACACGCTCGTGCACCTGCGGGCGTCCGAGGCGCACTCCACCGGATTCCGCGGCTTCACCCTGGCGCTCACGGTCTCGGGGCCGGCCACCGTCGACCACTTCGTCGGCGCCGCCGTGGCCGCCGGCGCCACGGTCCTGAAGCCCGCCACGAAGTCGCTGTGGGGCTACGGCGGCGTCGTCCGGGCCCCGGACGGGACGATCTGGAAGATCGCGACCTCGGAGAAGAAGGACACCGGCCCCGCCACCCGCGAGATCGACGAGGTCGTCCTGCTGATCGGCGTCGAGGACGTGAAGGCAACCAAGCAGTTCTACACCGGTCGGGGCCTGACCGTGGCCAAGAGCTTCGGCGGCAAGTACGCCGAGTTCGCCCCCGGTCGCCACAGCCCCGTCAAGCTGGCGCTGTACAAGCGCCGGGCCCTCGCCAAGGACCTCGGTGTCCCCGCCGACGGCACCGGCTCGCACCGCATCGTCCTCGGCGGCACCGCCGACACCTTCACCGACCCGGACGGGTTCGCCTGGGAGGCCGCCGCGTCGCCCGCCCCCACACCGTCCTGACCCACCCCGAGGAGCGGGCGGCGGTGTCCCGGACGATCCCGGATCCTCATGCGCGTCCTGCCGTGCCGGCCCGGCGACGGACAACGACTGCCGGGCGCCGACCGGTATGTGTGAGACTCCCTCTGATCTTGATCACTCGGGGGGAGTTCCGCGTTGAACGCGCTGTTGAAGAGGGTGTGGACGGGGCTGGCCGCGACCTTGGTCGTGAGTCTGGCCGCCGTGGTCATGCCGGACCACATCCAGATCGCCGACGACGGGCGCGTCCACCTGGGCGCGCCCGTCTCCACACCGTCCCCGTCCTCGGCGGAGCCCGAACCGGAGTTCACGTCGCCACCCCTCACCCGGGACGCCGTGGACGAGACGATCCGGACCGCGATCGGCGCGGCGGGCCTCGATCCGGCGCAGGGCCGGCCGGTCGGCGCGGCCGGCGCCGACGCGAAGAGGACGGGCTGGACGGCCGTACGCGAGAAGAGCGCCGCACAGGCGGAGATGAACGCGGTCTGCGCCGACCTGGAGCGCCAGGGCTGGAAGTCGAACCCGAACCCGAAGGGTGACAGCCCCGACGCCTCCCGCAGCTACAAGCGCGGGGGCTGGTACCTGCTGGTGAGCACGCGCGGGAAGACCCAGGCGCCGTCCACCACCTCCACCGTGACCGACTCGCAGACCTACCTGACCCTGGCCGCGTTCCAGCTGAACCTCTCCGACCTGCCCCTCCCCGACATCACCGTCCGCATCGGCTGACCCCCGGCCCCCGGTGCGGCGTACGCGGACCGCCGCACACGCACCCCGGCACAGCGGCGGGGCCCTGTCAGCCGCCTCCGCCGCCGGTCGATCCGCCGTGGCCCACGGCCATCCACGGAGGGGACTGCACGCGGCGCTCGACGACCAGGTCCACCTGGACGGCGGTGGGGGCGAGCGTCCGTTCCAGTTGCCGATGCAGGGGGGTGGTGTCGGTCGTCCACGGGAAGACGGGCATGGCCCGGACCGGGCGCCCGTTCCTCAGGAGCACGTGCAGCACGATCCTGCCGGACACCGGCTTCCGGTCGCTCTTGTACGACTCGACGACGCGGTGGTCGATCCAGATCTGCCGTACGTCGGCGAGCGGCCTCGGCCGGCCCGTCCGGGAGCCCCGGACGAGGGTCATGGTGTCCGGGGCGGCCGCGGGGGAGAACCGTAGCCGGGTCACGTTCCGGTAGGCCCCGTACAGGATCGCGAACGTGTTGACGAGGAGTCCCACCACGGCGGCGATCCCGACCACGGCCCAGATCCGGCCGGGCCCCTGCCCGAGCACCGCCATGACCACGTAGAGCGGGGTGCCGTACAGGACGCCGGCCGCGAGCGACCCGATCACCTCCCCGGGCCAACGCTCGGCGGCGTACGCGAGCGGCCCGCCCGCCTCGCGCAGCACCACGTCGACCACGTCGGGGTCCGAACGGTCCATCCGCACGCTGTCCATGACACGACGTTAGGACGAGGTCACCGGTCGGGGAAGAGCGCGTGCGACGCCCGAGGGGCCGATCCGCCAGCCCCTAGGCTGATCCCATGGATCTTCAGGGCGACCTCGTACACCACCCCCACGATGCGTACCGGCATCTGCGGGACACCGCTCCGGTGCAGCGCATCGCGGGCGCCACCGGCGAACCGGCATGGCTCGTCACCCGGTACGACGACGTACGCCCGGCCCTCGCCGATCCACGGCTCTCCCTCGACAAGTCCCACGCCGCACGCGGCGCGCACCGCGGCCTGTCCCTGCCGCCCGCCCTGGACAGCAACCTCCTGAACATGGATCCCCCCGACCACACCCGCATACGCAGGCTCGTCGGCCGCGCCTTCACGCCCCGCCGCGTGGAAGCGATGCGCCCCGGGATCCGCCGGACCGCGGACGAACTCCTGGACGCGCTCGGCACGGAGGGCCGAACCGACCTCATCACCTCCTACGCGGCCCCCCTGCCCATCGCCGTCATCTGCGACCTCCTCGGGATCCCGGACGACCACCGCAGGGACTTCCGCGCCTGGACCGACCAACTGATCGCACCCGACCCCAGCCGCCCCCAGGACGCCGAGCAGGCGATCGGCGCCATGCTCGCCTTCTTCACCGAGCTCATCGCGCACAAGCGACGCCACCCTGCCGACGACCTGCTCTCCGACATGATCGCGGTCCGCGACGGCGACGGCGACCGGCTCGGCGAGGACGAACTGACCTCGCTCGCCTTCCTCGTCCTCGCCGCCGGTTACGAGAACGCGGTCCAACTCATCGGCAACGCCGTCCACGCGCTCCTGACGCACCCCGAGCACCTGGCACGCCTTCGCCTGGACCCGTCGAAGCTGCCCCGGGCCGCCGAGGAACTGGCCCGCTACGAGGGACCGGCCCTCCTGGCGATCCGCCGCTTCGCCACCGAGGACATCACCATCGCGGACGTGACGATCCCGGCGGGGGAGACCGTCCTGCTGTCGCTCGCCGCGGCCAACCGCGACCCCGCCCGCTTCCCCCACCCCGACCGGCTCGACCTCGACCGGGACACCTCCGGGCACCTGGCACTGGGACACGGCATCCACTACTGCCTGGGCGCTCCGCTGGCCCGCGCCGAGGTCGAGATCGCGCTGGCCGCACTCCTCGACCGGTTCGCCATCTTGACGCCCGCCGAGACCGAACCCCGGTGGCGACGGTCCCTACGAGCCCGCGGCCTGCTCACGCTCCTGGTGGACTACAAGGCCACCGCACCGCCGCTCCCGTAGGAACGGCGGGTCCGTCCCGGACGCGGAGCCGATCGCGGGCCGGCCGACGGCGCCCCTCGGTCGAAGGCCTCCAGGCCCGTCCAGGCCCGTCCAGGCCCGTCCAGGCCCGTCCGGGCCCGTTCAGGCCCGCGTCTCCGCGTCCGCCGGGGCCTGCGGCCCCGACGCCTGCGTGGCGGCCGTCTCCCAGGGAGGGGGCGTCCGCGACTCCGTCCACGCGGCCAGGTCGTCGACGTCGACGCACACGATGTCGCAGGCGGCGGCGTACTCCAGGGCCGGAGCGGTGAAGGAGCTGGTGGTCACCACCACGGCCACATCGGCCTCGTGGACGGCGAAACAGGTACCGCCGAAGCGCTGCAGGTCCTGCGAGCCGACCCGGTTGCCTTCGCCGTAGTGCTTGCACTGCACGACGACGCGCAGCCCGTCCGCCGTCGTGGCGATCACGTCGGCGCCCAAGTCACCCGCCCCGCCCACGACTTCCACCTGCGGGCAGCCGTCGCGCGCGCACAACGCGGCGATCGTGTGCTCGAAGCCGTCGGCGTCCACCGCCGCGTGATCCAGGGCATCGGGCCCCACCTCGGGCACGCCGCTCGGATCCGGCACCGGCCCGGCAGCGACGGACGGGACGAGGACCGCCGTCGCGGCCCGCGGATCCACGGACGACGGACACGCGGGGCCCTGCGGATACACGGTCGCCGCGCAGGCCGCCCCCGGATACCCGGGAGCGCGACGCCGGACGGGGGACAGCACCCACCGGGCCAACGCCACCCCACCCACCAGGAGCATCACCGTGACGATCGGCATCACGGGTATCCCGCCCCCCGACCCCACCGCCGTCCGCACGAACACGGCCGAACCGCCCAGGCAGATGCCCACGAGCCCGACCGCCAGCACGACGTCCCGCCCCACCGACGCCTCACCCCCGCCCGCGCCGTCCCGACGGCCTCCCGAGATCGCCATCCAGGCCCCTCCCTCACTCGTTTCCCCAGGCCGGACCCCGTACACGACCCCGTACCGGACCCCGTACATCTCCTCGTCTGATCACGAATCCCGGATCCAAACGACCCCCGCGACGTGCGCAGACGACCCGACGTCCGCGGGCACGGCGGCGAGGGGGCAGCCGTCCGCACCACACGCCCGTGCATGGAACGGCCTGCCGGGGAAGACGCGCCGAGGACCCGTACACCCGAGAAGGGACGGACACCATGGCACGACCCAGGATCGTGGTCGTCGGCGCGGGCTTCGCCGGCGTCTCCTGCGTACGCCGCCTGGAGCGGACACTGTCACCCGGGGAGGCGGAGATCCTCCTGGTCACCCCGTTCTCCTACCAGCTCTACCTGCCCCTGCTGCCCCAGGTGGCCTCCGGGGTACTCACCCCCCAATCCGTGGCCGTCTCGCTACGCCGCAGCCGCCGCCACCGGACCCGCATCGTGCCCGGCGGGGCCGTGGGCGTCGACACCCGGGCCAAGGTCTGCGTCATCCGCAAGATCACCGGCGAGCTGGTGGACCAACCGTACGACCACCTCGTGCTCGCCCCGGGCAGCGTGACCCGCACCTTCGACATCCCGGGCCTGACGGAACACGGCCGCGGCATGAAGACCCTCGCCGAAGCGGCCCACCTGCGCGACCACGTCATCGCCCAACTCGACCTCGCCGACGCCGCCGCACCGGGATCGACGGAACGGGCCTCACGACTCGGCTTCGTCGTCGTCGGCGGCGGCTACGCGGGCACCGAGACGGCCGCCTCCCTGGAACGGCTCACCACCAACGCCGTCGACCGCTACCCCCGGCTGGACCGCCGCGAGATCACCTGGCACCTCGTGGACGTCGCCCCGAAGCTGATGCCCGAACTCGGCGACCGGCTGGGCCGGGCCGCCCTCGACGTGCTGCGCCGCCGAGGCATCCAGGTCTCGCTCGGCGCCTCCGTCGCCAAGGCCGGCCCCGAAGACGTCACCCTCACCGACGGCCGCGTCCTGCCCTGCCGCACCCTCATCTGGACCGCCGGCGTCGCCGCGAGCCCACTCGTCGCCACCCTGGGCGCCGAAACCGCCAAGAGCGGCCGACTCGTCGTCACCCCGGACCTGCGGGTACCGGGCGCGGACGGCACGTTCGCACTCGGCGACGCGGCCGCCGTACCCGACCTCGCCGGCGACGACGACGCGGTGTGCCCACCCACCGCGCAACACGCCGAACGCCAGGGCAAGGTCGCCGCCGACAACCTCGTCGCCACCCTGCGCGGCACACCCCTACGCCCCTACGCCCACAAGGACCTCGGACTGGTCGTGGACCTCGCCGGCCGCGACGGCGTCTCCCGCCCCCTCGGCATCGACCTGCGCGGAATGCCCGCCCAGGCGGTGGCCCGCGGCTACCACTGGGCGGCGCTGCGCACCGGCGCCGCGAAGACCCGGGTGATGACCAACTGGCTCCTGAACGCCGTCGCCGGCGACGACTTCGTCCGGACCGGCTTCCAGACCTACAAGCCGGGGACGCTGCGCGACTTCGAGTACACCGACCACTACCTCACCCCCGAGGAGGTACGGGCCCGCACGGCGACCCACCGAGGCTGACGACTGCGGCGTACGGGAGCACCTCCGGCGGCGGCACTCACCCCGCCGGCCTCCACGGCCGAACACCCGCCGGCCGCGGCACCAACCTCTCCGGACCACACACCTGGCCCTCGGTGCGCGACGGAAGGCGGCGGGTGATCCGGTCGAACAGGTCGACCAGCGGCTCGCCGACGTCCCTGCCGAACCCGGTGAACCCGTAGGTGACCTGAGGCGGCGTCGTCGGCTCGACGGCCCGCCACACCAGCTCGTCCCGGACCGGCGCGCGCAGGGTCCGGGCGAGCATCTTCTCGCTGACGCCCTGGACGCTCTCGCGCAGCCCGTGGAAGCGCAGGTCGTCGCTCCGCAGGGAGGTCAGCACCCAGACACCCCAACGACTGGTCAGGTGGTCGACCACGTCACGCGCGGGACAGTCGGTGTGGAGCACGTCATACCGCCTTGTCGCGTCACCGCGTCCGATCTCACCGAGCCCGCCACCCTGGAGCCCGCGCTCGCCGGGGCCAAGGCCCTGTTCCTGCTCCTGTCCGCGGACCTGCACGACCCGGGGGCGACAGCTCCGGCCGAGATCGTCGCCCGGGCCGCGGCCGGCGGGGTCCGCCGGGTCGTCCTCCTCTCCACCCAGGGCGTGGCGACCCGGCCGTACGGCGCGACACGGATCACGATGCGCGCACTGGAGGAGAGGATCCAGGAGTCCGGCATGGAGTGGTCCGTCCTGCGGCCGGGCGGCTTCGCCTCCAACGCCCTGTGGTGGGCCCCCTCCGTCCGCACCCGGCGGGTCGTCGCCGCCCCGTTCGCGGATGTCGGCGTACCGGTCGTCGACCCGTGGGACATCGCCGACGTCGCCGCGGCCTGCCTGCTGGAGGACCGGCACCTGGGCGGCGTGTACGAGCTGACCGGCCCGCAGGTGATCACCCCGCGCCGGCAGGCGCGGACCATCGCCACCGCCCTCGGCGCACCCCTACGGTTCCACGACCTCACCCGCGAGGAGGCCAAGGCCGCCATGACCCGGGCGATGCCGGCCGAACTCGCCGACGACACCCTGGACATCCTCGGCGCCCCCACCGAGGCGGAACGACGTGTCGGCCCGGCCGTGCGACAGGTGCTGAACCGCCCGGCGCGCCCCTTCGCCGACCGGGTCTCCCGCGACATCGCCGCGTTCCGCTGAGCCGCCACCCCGGCCGTGACCGTCCGGCGTGACCGTCCGGCGTGACCGTCCGGCGTGACCGTCCGGCGTGACCGTCCGGTGTCGCGTCAGGAGGGCCGCGTGGCGTGGCGTGTGCACCGGGCTGCCGCCGCCGAGGTCCGTTTCCCGGGGGCGGCGGTACGAGCGCCGGCGCCGAGGGCTTGCCGGGCGGCCCCGTGTTTCCGGCCGGGGGAGGAGAGGCCGGGAACACGGGACGTCCGGGTGCCGTACGGATCCGGGCGGCAGCCCGTCGTGCGGGCGGGCCTGCCGCATGAGGCCGGGGGGAAAGGCCGTCATGCGGCCGGGCCGCTCCGGAAGCCCTGCACCACCAGCGGCTCCCGGTACCACGCGTCTGACCCGACAACCTTCCTCCAAACGCCCCTGTGCCGAAAAGTTCTGAGAGAAGATCAGGAACCCGCCGGAGGACGGACCCCGCCCCGGCCGACCCGTCCGCGACGGCGGTGGGATCCAACGGCGCAGCGCCCTGCCGGCGGGCGCTCCGACGCCGGCCGCGGCCGCCCCGGGCGGGGGACGTATTCTCGCTGATCGTGACGTTGCGAAGTCGGGTGTGGAGTGTCTCCTCCTGGACGGGATGGGCGAGGGGTGCCGCGGCGCCGTGGCACGTGGCCGCTTTCGAGGACGCCCACCGCCTGGTGCGGGAGGGCTCGTTCGAGGCGGCCGAGGAACGGGCGAGGGCCGTCGTCGCGGCTCGTGAGGGCGTGTGGGGGCGGGACCGACGGCCCGTCACCATCTGGCAGGCCAGGTACTACGCCGTCGCGGCGGCGATCCTCCACGGTCGGGGGTCGGCGGTCTCGGCCGAACTCGACGGCCTGATCGTCGAACTGGAACAGCTGGCCGGCGCGAGCCGGTCGCTGCTGCTGCGGGCCCGGTTGTTCCGTGCCTGGGTGCTGATCGACGAGGGACGCCCTGCCGAGGCGAAGGCCGAGGCCGAACATGTCCTGCGGGAGTTGGCACGGACCATGCATCTGATCATGGACTGGGACCTGGAACTGAGTGCTCTGGTGTGCATGGGCGACGTCCTGTGCGCGTCGGACCGGCATCCGGAGGCGGAGACGATCGCCCGCGGGCATCTGCCGCGGGCCGAGGGGCAGCCGGCGACCGGTCTTCATCTGCTGTTGATGCGCAGCCTGTCGGGCCAAGGACGCCACGAGGAGGCCCTGGCCGAGTCCCGGACACGACACCCCGAGCACTCTCCCGGCGTCGACGGAGCGTACGAACTCGCCATCGCCGTGGCCCTGCACGGCCTGGGCCGCGACGACGAGGCGAGGGAAGAAGCCCTGCGGGCACTGACCGCATGCGAACGCCACCTCCATCCCGGCCACCAGCGGCTGGGCGAGATACGGGCGCTGCTCACCTGCGTAGCCCCCGCCTGACACGGCGGACGCCGCATCGCGGCCCGGGCCGCGGCGGGCGCCCTCGACGCGTGGAGCCGTGTCACCAGGACCGCGGCAAAGCCCCGTTCAGGGACTCCGAGCCTCCTGAGGCCGTCCAGGGCACCCCAGGAACGTCAGCACCGACTCCTGCGAAGGCCGGGCGTCCCGCGGCCGGTCGTTCACCGACCAGGAGCCGTCCCACTCGACGCGCCACACCTCGCCGTGGGCATTCCCGAACTCCACGAAGCTGCCGGGAGCACCTTCGAGGAGCGCGAGCTCCCGCAGCAGCACGTCCCGCCTGGTGAACCCGCGGGAGCCACCCGTGCTGCCACCACCGGTCCGCGTGTCCTCGTATCGCATGCGCAGGTACGGGACCGGCGACCGGGACACGACAGCCGGCCGCAGCATGCCCCTGAACCGCAGGACCGCCTCCTGCGGATCCTCGTCACCGCGGAACTCGCACCGGTAGGCGGGGAAGACCGCCGAGACGACCTCGTTCAAGGCCTCGTTCCGCCCGTGGTGGTAGCCATGGACGGCCGGCGAGGCCGCCGCGACGGCATCGAAGAGACAGGACCCGTACGAAAACCCCGGAAGGACCGTCAGCGGCCGCGCGTCCCGGCCCCGGCCGAGTCGATGCCGCCTCGCGAACGCCAGAACAGCCCTGGCCAGCCCGTCGTCATGCACATCGAGCGAGTTCATCCGGTAGGCCCACTGCCCGTCAGGATCCATCGCGAGGGAGAACACGAACCGGGACATCGGCGACCACCGCCATGCCAAAGGTAGACCCGGCTCCTGAGCGGCCCCGAGCGCCGCGACAGCCGCCTCGATGTTCACGCCCCTCATCCTTCCCGACCCGACCCGACCCGCCACCGTGATCCGGGGATCACCCCCCGGGCACGCCCCCCTTCGGCCGCCGCGGCTCCGGCCGGAAACGGCCACTGCGGCGGCAGCGGCAACGGCGGCGACGGATACTGCGGGTGGACGGACCGGCAGCCGAGCGACCCGGAGAAGGGTCTCCGATCGACCGAGGCTGCCGGCGAGAGACATGTCGGTTTCTGATTCTGAAAGGTTGCGAAGTGAACAACACCCTGACCGTTCTGGCGTCGGCCGCTTTCGGCTCCACCCTGTATCTCGTGGCTCTCTCGACCGTGAGCCGGCTGAACGAACTGGCCCCGCGCGCCAGGACCTTAGGCCTCGTCGCGGCGGTGATCGCTCTGTGCGCGGTCGTCGGAACTGTCGCGTCCGCGAGCCCGGGTGTCGTACTCGGATTCATCGTGGGCGCCGGCCTCACACCGCCCGTACACTGCTGGATCACGCAACGCCCCCGTCCGGTCGCCGGTTCCTGACCGTCCGGGGGCTTTCCGGACAGGCAGGCCTTCCGAGGGGTGTTGCGAGGGCTCTCGTCGCCGCCCCGCCGGTGCGACACTGACGACGTGAGCGATACCGATCGGCAGACGGACCGGCGCCTGGAACAGGCCATCCTGGAACTGCTCGAGCGCCGGGCTCCGACCGCGACGATCTGCCCGTCCGACGCCGCGCGGGCGGTGTACACAGGGGACGGCGACGGATGGCGCGCGCTCATGGAACCCGCCCGCCGCGCGGCCCGGCGGCTGGTGGCGGCCGGCGAGGTGGAGATCACCCAGGCCGGTCGCCCCGTCGACCCGTTGCCGACCCGGACCCCGCCCGCCTCGACGACACGATGCACGGCGTCCGCGGGGCGGGTGCTGCTGCTGCTCGCCCTGGGCGCCTTCCTGCCGTGACCGGCCCCCCTCGCCCACCACGGCATCGCGCAGTCCCCGGTCCGTGTCTTCCGCACGGCGGACCTCCGCGAGACGGTGCCGCCGCCGCTCGCGACGCTCCTCGTCCGGGAGGTCGCCCTCCTCGACCTGCTCCGGGGCACCTACGACAGCGTGCCGCTCGGGGCCCGGCCGGCCTTCGCACCGGGAGCGCCGCTGTCGGTCACCCTCGTGGCGACGGGGGAACCACGCCCCCTGCGCACGCGACACGGCATCACCCTCCGCGGCGCGCTCCTCCGCCGACGGGGCCGCCCGTAACCTCCCCTGCAAGGCCCGGGAGCGCGCGCCCGGGTGAACTCGGGCGGACTGGCCGAAACTGGCATGGATGAGATAGGTGCCTTAGGCATGTAATGGAGTCCGGCGTGAACGGAACCATCGCTTGCGAGGTGTTGCTTTCCATGACCGAGGCCATGTCCCATGCCCTGCCGGACACCGTCGTCTTCCCCCAGGACCGCACCTGCCCCTACCACCCGCCGGCCGCGTACAAGCCACTACGGGAGAACCGACCCCTCTCACGGGTCACCCTCTTCGACGGCCGCTCCGTATGGGTGGTCACCGGCCACGCCGAGGCGCGCGCCCTGCTCTCCGACGCCCGGTTGTCCAGCGACCGCACCAAGGCGGCCTTCCCCGCCCCCACCCGCCGCTTCCAGGGCGTCCAGGACCGGCGCACCGCACTGCTCGGAGTGGACGACCCCGAGCACAACCGACAGCGCCGCATGCTCATCCCGAGCTTCTCCGTCCGCCGGATGACAGCCATGCGACCACAGATCCAGGAGACCGTGGACCGGCTGATCGACACGATGACGGCACACGGCACACGGGCCGAACTCGTCAGCTCCTTCGCCCTGCCGGTCCCCTCCATGGTGATCTGCTCCCTGCTGGGGATCCCCTACGCGGACCACGAGTTCTTCGAGGAGCAGTCCCGGCGGCTGCTGCGCGGCCCCGAGCCCGCCGACGTCGAGGACGCCCGCCACCACCTGGACACCTATCTGGAGACCCTGATCCGGCACAAGCGCACCCATCCGGGCGACGGGCTGCTGGACGAACTGATCGCCACCCGGCTGCGGACCGGCGAGACCACCGTGGAGGAACTCGTCGCCCTGGCCGTGATCCTACTGATCGCGGGCCACGAGACCACCGCGAACATGATCTCCCTCGGCACCTTCACACTGCTGCGCCACCCCGAGCAACTCGCCCGACTACGCGACGAACCCTCGCTGATGTCGGAGGCGGTGGAGGAGCTGATGAGGTTCCTCTCCATCGCCGACGGCATGCTGCGGGTGGCCACCGAGGAGATCGAGGTCGGTGGCGTGACGATCCGCCCGGACGAGGGAGTGGTCTTCTCCACCTCCGTCATCAACCGCGACGAGACGGTCTTCGAGACGCCGGACGCGCTCGACTGGAACAGGCCCACCCGCCACCACCTGGCCTTCGGCTTCGGCATCCACCAGTGCCTGGGCCAGAACCTGGCCCGCGCCGAGATGGAGATCGCCCTGGGCACCCTCTTCCGGCGACTGCCCGACCTACGCCTGGCGGCCGACCCGGACCGGATCCCCTTCAAGCCCGGGGACACCATCCAGGGCATGCTCGAACTCCCCGTGGCCTGGTGAGCGGCATGCGGATCTCCGTCGACCACGACCTCTGCATCGGCGCCGGCCAGTGCGCGCTGACCGCACCCCAGGTGTTCACCCAGGACGACGACGGACTCGGCGAGGTGCTCCCGGGCCGCGAGGACGGCCACGGCAGCCCCCTCGTACGGGAAGCCGCCCGGGCCTGCCCGGTCTCGGCGATCACCCTCGCGAACAGCTGAACTCCCCGACCCGCCGGACCCTCCTCCCGACGGGCCCGGAAACACCCGCACGACAGAGAGGCCCCGTAGCCGGACGACCGGCCGCGGGGCTCCTGCGCCGTCCCTAACCGGACCCGCGCACCCCGTCCGGGTCGATGCCCTCGGCGGTCGGGGCGCCGGTCGCCTTCTCCGGCTCGGCCGTCCACGCCACCACCAGCGCCCCACGGGCGGGCGGCACGGCCGCCCCCGACGCCGCCCGCGGGCCCACCGTCACCTCGGGAACCCGATCCCGCAGCACCCCGGACAGGAACCCGCCCACCGCCCCGAAGAGCAGCAACCCGGCGCCCACGCCCCACAACCGTCCACGTCTCATCGCACCCCTCCCACCCGCAGCCGCGCCCCCGCCACCGTGCCACAGCGACCCACCCGATCGATACGGCCGGAACACCGCGTGCGGGCGCCGGGTACCGCCCATGTGCCGGTCCGCCGGCGCCACTGTCGGCGGCGACGGTTAAGATCCGCTGTTCGTTCGAACAAGAAAGCTGTGGGGGCGTAGGGGATGAGTGGGCAACTGAAGGACACCGCGTCGGAGTTGGCGGGACTCCTGTGGCGGGAGCACACCGTCTACCGGGACCGCGCGGGCGGTGTCGTGATCCGCGGGGAGCACGTCCAGCGCTGGATCAGCCTGGCCGCCGGTGGCGGGCGGGACGAGGTGCTCGTGCGGGCCGGCCGGATCCTCGACGGCGGCACCACGGCCCCCGCCCGCTCGGAGGCCGTCGTGCGCCTGTCCGCCGGGACCGGCGCCTTGGCCGCGGTCTGCCGCCGCCTGCTGTCCGAGACCGCCGCCACCCCGACGCCCCCGCCGCACACAGGCAGGCGCGGACGCGGGCGACGCACACCGCACGGGCGGGCCACCCGCGGCAGGCACACCAGCCTCTCGTCCTGGCTGGTCGTCGCCGCGGTGCTCGCGGTCATCGGCCTCTACGTCGCGACCACGACCGGGCGGATCTGAACCCGCCCGGCCCCGCACCGGAGCACCGGAGTACCCCCTACGGAACCACCGGCCGGCCCGAACGCAGGGCGTCGAGGGCTTCCGCGGGGGTGGCGCACCGAGGCCGCGGCCGTAGTCGTTAGTGCCGCACGGTCCTTCTCCATCGCACTGCGGGCGGCCGGAGCGTACTCGTCGGCGAGACGGTCGATCAACAGCAGACGGGACTCCAGCAGCACAGGACGGTCCGCGCCGGCCGCGACCTGCGCCGCGTAGGCCGGGAGACCGTCCGCGAGAAGCGCGAAGGGACGACAGCGCGCCGGACAGCAGCCGCTGCCGTCGAGCGCCGGCCCGGGCGGCCTCCCGGCGGGCGACGGCCATCGTCCAGGTCAGGAACGCGGCGTCACCACGAAAATGCGCGAATCCGCGCCAGGCGCGCACGGCGACGGCCTGGACCAGGCCCTCGGCCTCCTCCCGGCTGCCGGTCGCCCAGCGGGCGTACGCCATCAACTGCGGCTGTGCGGCTGCCCATTCCCGCGCGCAATGCGCGTCCACCCGCTCCCGGCCGCGCGGAATGCCGGCCGGCCGTCCCATGCCCATGTGGAGTCCCAGGCCCCACCCTCGGGCGGTGATACCGGGCTTCAACATAGGAATCGCCCCTCGGCCCGGGCAGCGATGAAGAAAATAGATCCCCTATTGATCGCTTCGGACGTAATTGTGATCAGAGGTTGTCAGTTGGGCAGGGCGAAGGTCGCAACGGAGACCCCACCACAGGCACCGCGCCAGGCGCCCGACCACGGCCCGACCGAAGGCGACGGCCGCACGACAGGACAGCCCGATCACGACCACGTGGCCGACCGGACGGCCACCGCCGCGGCCGCGACGAGCCCGACATCGAGCGCGATCCGGCGGTCCCCACCGGTCAGACGAACCACCACGGTACCGATCTGCAGGAGTACGAAACCGGCAGCCGCGACCACCGCCGACCAGGGAACGATGCCGCTCCACCGTGACAGGACCGGACCGGCCGCACCGAGCACCTCCACCACCCCCAGCACCCTGAGGACGAGCAACGGCATACGGTCGACCCACCCCATCAACGGCCGGAGCCGATCGCGACCGCGGATCACCCTCAGCGCGCCCGCGTAGAAACAGAAGAGCGCGAACGGTCCCACGACGACCCCACAGCCGACGTTCATGGTTCCCGTTCACGGGCCCGATGATCAGGCATGCGGGCGACAAGGTGGAGCTCCCGCCACGACAAGCCCGGGCCGGCTCGGCGGCCGCCGACGACGGCCTCGGGACGGGTGACGAAGCACTCCGTCTCCGGATCGACGGGAAAGCCGTCCGAGTACCAACACCGTGACCATCCCAGCCCCTGAGCCACCCACGACACCCCGTGAACGCCCCCGTCCGAGAACCGGTCTCGAACCATCCTCGTCCGCCGGCCCGAAAGCGTGCGTGCGAGCAGCACACCGCAGCTCGATCCCGGCCACCGCCCACACTCCCGCGGACGATACCCTCCGGCGCAGCGGAAAGGGCATGGTCTTCCGCACCACCTCGGCCGCACGCACACGGCCCCATCAGGGAGGTCCCCCCGCATGAACCCGTACCTGCGCACCCCCACCGCTCTGACCGCGCTGGCCCTCACCGCCACCCTCACCGCCTGCGGCACCAACGAGGAAAGCAACGCGAGCGACACCAACAGCGTCAAAGTCGGCCTGCTGCTCCCCGAGAACGAGACCGCGCGCTACGAGAAGTTCGACAAGCCGCTGATGGAGAAGAAGGTCGCCCTGCTGACCCTCGGCAAGGGCAAGGTGGTCTACGCCAACGCGATGGGGGACGCGGCCAAGCAGAACGCCCAGGCCGACGCGATGATCGAGAGCAAGGTCGATGTCCTGGTCGTCGACGCGGTGGACTCCAAGGCGATCGCCGGCGCCGTGGCGAAGGCCAAGGCGGCCGGCATCCCCGTCGTCGCCTACGACCGCCTGGCCGAGGGCCCGGTCGATGCGTACGTCTCCTTCGACAACGAGGACATCGGCCGCCTCCAGGGCAAGATCCTGCTGGATTCCCTCGGCGACAGAGCCAAGAACGGGAAGATAGTCATGATGCACGGCGCCCTCACCGACCCCAACGCCGCCGGCTACAAGACCGGCGCCCGCGCCGTCCTCGAGGGCAAGGTGAACATCGGCAAGGAGTACGACACCGCCGAGTGGAAGCGGGAGAACGCGAGCGCCAACATGACGGCGGCGATCTCCGCACTCGGCAAGGACAAGATCGTCGGCGTCTACTCCGCCAACGACGGCATGGCCGGCGGCGTCATCTCCGCCCTCAAGGCCGCCGGAGTCTCCCCCCTGCCGCCGGTCACCGGTCAGGACATCGAACTCCCCGCCGTACAGCGAATAGTGTCGGGCGACCAGTTCATGAGCGTCTACAAGCCCTACGCCCGCGAGGCCGAATCCGCGGCCGAACTCGCCATCCTCCTCGCCCAGGGCGAGAAGATCGACGGAATCATCAACCAGGTGGTCAGCAGCCCCACCACCAAGCGAGTCCCCGCCATCCTCATCCTCGGCGTGCCCGTGACCCGCGACAACATCAAGAGCACCCTGGTCCTCGACAACGTGTACACCGTCGATGAGATCTGCACCGGTGCCCTCAAGGCCACCTGCGACAGCATCGGCCTGGAATAGCGCGACGGCAGGCGGGCAGGGCTCGGCCCCGGCCCGCCGACATGCCGTCCTCCTCGGCGAAGAAGACCCCCGCCACGACATGTGCCCCGCCCCCCGGACGTGCGATCCACGCCCGGACGTCGGAGTGTCGAATCCGGGCGGGAACCGCCGCACCCACCCGCCCGAGCGCCGCGAGTCCGAACGACCTTCGACCGCTGACCTGGGGTGGGCTGCTCGGCATCGAGACGCTCTGCATCCGTGAGACGAGGAGACGAGCCGTAGGGGGATTCAGGACATCATCCACCGCTCTGTATCCATGCCCCCATGGTGACCGCAGGGTCGGTGGTCCGAACCGCGCGGGAGCGCCGCCGCCGGCCCGCACCCAGCAGGGCTCCCTGGAGCGGATGATGTGGCCACCACCTGGGATGATGTCCGTCCGAGGGTGGGTCAAGGGGAGGGCAGCGATGAGCGGGCGCGTACCTGCAGGGGACGGGACGGCCGAAAACCAGGAGCCGACGAGATGGGAGCCGGTCACGGTGCCCGCCCCGGACCCCGACCGGCGGCCTGCACCTGAATATCAAGCGAACCCGAACCCCGCCGTGCAGTACGGGATATGGGACGCGATGGCCCTCTCCCACCGGCCGATCGGTGTGCTCCCACCACCCATGAAAGCGTACGCCGACAGGCTGGTGCTGCATGTGGAGCAGAGCTGGGAGGACCTGGGGGAGGTGGACGTGGCCATGTTCCGACTGGGCCGGCGCTTCTTCGTACTGAGCCAATTCACCGAAGTGAGGGACACGGGCGTCACTGTGTGGCTCGACCGCCGGCACACCGACGACGAGGCCTCCCTCAAGATGCTCATCAAGGCTCTGGGCATCCCGCACGACTGCGTACGCGACCTTTCCTGGTCTCCGCATTCGGCGGTTCAGCGCGCGCTTCTGTCGCCACCCCCACCCGCAGACGACACGGGCTCATCACGCTGGACACGCTTCCTCCGGAAACACACTCACTGAAGGTTTCAAAATGAAGTCCGGAGGCAGCGAAGGCATTACACGCTGCAGCCGGTTGAGTTGGGGGCCTGTCCGGCCCGCCCATGCAACTCTCTCACGGCCTGCCTCATGACGGCCGGCAGCCGCACGAACTTGCACGTCCGGCCCGGGCGCCGTGCATAGTGTGCTCATGGATCGATTCGTGGGTCAGGCACGCCTCGAATGGTGGGCCAATCACGCGACGTGCCTCGAGGAGTACGGCATCGACATCAGCGTCACCGTCGACGCGGTCGGCACGTGGCGGGCAACCGGTCGGCACGCCGATGCCCTCGACACGACCCAGCGGGAGGGTTGGGACTTCCTGATGGAGACGGATCCCCACTTCTCCGTCATGTTTCCCGGCGAGCACAACGACGGGATCTTGGTGAGGGTCTTCGAAGCAGAGGATGGAACCCTCACGCTCGTGGAGGCGCCGAGCAGGGACGGTTCGGTGAACATCACCTTCGACCTGCCCTGAGCCCAACCCCCGCCATGCGCAGGAACCGGGCTTTGCCGCCCTGCCACCATGTCGCCCCTCGCTGACCTTTCAGAACGACGTTCGGAGCGGCGAAGGCGTACGAGACTGCATGCGCAGTTCGAGCAGGCCGTGCTGCAGATCCACACGTCGCTCGTAGCGGATGCGGAGCCGCTTGAACTGACGCAGCCAGGCGAAAACGCGCTCCACGACCCAACGCACCGCGCAGGTCCGTCAGGTTCAGGTTGGTGTTGTTCCCATCTCCACCGCGCCGCAGTTCTGGTTGCCGCAGGTCGGTTTCACCCAGGTCGACGCGCGTGGTGCCGTCATCGCGACTGCCTGTGGACGCGACAACGGTGAGTGCCGCGGTGATGTCGCCGGCCGGACCCGTCTCGGCGGCCCCGGCTTCGGCTTCTTCCGCCGGGAACGGATGCACGATAAAAGCACGTCGATCACGGTGACCTGCTCACGCGGGGAGTCCTCCATGAGGAGTTGGAGAGCGTAGACGCCGCCGAGGCGCACATCCTCGGAGCTCCTGTTGCCGAGGTTCTCCACCGCAGCGGTGCACCGATCGGCGATCCGTCGAAGAGCGCCGGCCCGCTCCGGCCGCGGCAACCAGGTCATCCGCTCACGGGGCGGGGCGCTGGTGGCCGGCCTACCACTGGAGCGGAGCCGTTCGGCCGCCCGGCCGCGCCGTCCGCGCTGCCTGCATCCCAAAGGGGCGCGGGCACGGGACGGTGATTGCCGCCCTTTCCGGTCCGCGATCTGATGCAACTGCTTGCTGCGCGCTCCGGCCCGGGAGGACCCCGTCGTCACCATATGATCATTTGACCCAGCTGGTACCGGTTGCGTGATTCGAGACCGAGAGAGCTACCGGTCGGTTGGTTGCCCCGTGCCGTCCAGGCCGCGATTTCGGGGCCTGGTGGGCGAGGCGCACGTCCCGCCCCCGGTGCCGGGTACGGCTGCGGGGTCCTCGCCGGCGGCGAGGGCGTCGAGTTGGGCGGTGATCGTGTCGAGGTCGAGGAGGCCGGCGGTGTAGGCCTCGACGAGCAGGCCGACGGCGTGGGAGATCGAGACCTCGTCCTGACCGGCGCGCTTCTTACCCGCGTCCCACACGGTTCCGGACACGTTCACCGTGCGAATGATCTTCTCGTCGGTGAGTTTCCGTTCGGTGGGCCGGCCGGTGCCGGCTGGATAGATCTTGGGGACCTGGCGGGGTGCGATGGCCATGCGGGCGTCGCCTCTCGTCTCGGGCGCGGACCGTATCAGGCCCGTGCCCCCACCCTACCCCTTAACTTATACAACTTCCCCGGTTTCGAGCCCCTAGGGCATGACGGACGGGCCAGGACGGCCAGGGCCGGCCCCGGGGCGGCGACGCCCCTACCCTCGGCGGGACACCCGACGCAGGCGAACACGACGCGAACACACTTCTACAACTTCTCCGTTCGGAGGCCGATGCGGGGGCGGGGGTGTGGCCGGCACAGCGGCTTCTCCGGCAGCACGCTGGCACGCGTCCGCGAGTACCTCGGCGCGGTGGGCGAGCTCCGCCGCCCGGCGGGCCGGCAGAGCCGCGCCGGCCTCGACGGGCGTCGCTCCCCTCCCACCCGATCCGCATCCACAGTTCCGTCGCCACCGCGACGCAGGACCGTTCGGGGCGAGTTCGGCCATCCAGGTGAGGGGGACGGGGCGACCCACCCGGGGACGGGGGCGTCGGTCCACCGGACGGCCGGCCCCACAAGCGCGACCCGTACCGCCTGGACGGTCCGTCCGGCGCGCCCGGCACGCAACGCGTGCGCGCCCGCCACATCCTCCCACTCGACAGCGGCCCGGCCCCGGCGGCGGTCCGGCCACCACAGGCACTGTGACGGCCGCGCACGATGCCGCGGGTCGGGATGACCGCCGTACGCACGACGGCGGGGATTACGTCCGCCAGGGAGAGCTCCACCTGACCCCTGACCGGCTCTACCGGAGACCGTACCGGCCACCGGTACCCCCGTCCTCGCCCCACCCCGCAAGATCACGGTTCCGGGTCACCTCGGCGCCCCACCCGAACCGCGCGTCGAACCGGTCCGGGCAGTAGGCGTGTTCGATGCACACCCGCGGCTCGATGCCACACTCCAGCTCGGCCGGGTCCTCGCACCCGCACTCGCCGTACTCGAACGGCTCCGTCACCTCCGAATCCTCCACCAAGGCCTTCACAGCCTTGAGCTGCATCTCTGTCAGCTTCACGCCGTCCCGCACACCCCGGACTCCCTGGCCACGTACCGGAAGCCCTTGGGACCGCGCTCCCAGTAGAGGAGCAGGGACACCTCTCCTGCGGTGGTGTACGCCTCCAGCCCCACGACCCACGCGTCCGCGGTGCGGCCCTTCGAGCCGGCCGCGCCGAACACGGCGGAGGCCTGCCAGTCGTTTTTCTCGGCTGTGCGGATCAGCCGCTCGGCACTGCTGGGGATGACCGCCGCCGTACCGGACGTCAGAGCAGACATTCGAACCTCCATGGGACCGACCAGCGGCCTACTCGGCCGCCTTGTTGAAAATAACCCTAGCTAAAGTTATATAACTCTGAGCTCGGAGCCCTTAACTTCACCCCGTTGAGTTGGGCGCTCTCGGTGTTTCCGTGGGCTGGGCCGTGCCTTCCGGGCGGCGCGGCAGGGAGATTGGCCCAGTGGGTGAAGTAAGTGAGCCGGGAACATGCCGTGAGGGCCCGCACAGGCGCGGCCAGGGGCGGGCGCCGGCTTGGCCGGCTGGTTGTGGGATAGCACGGGACAGGGCAAGTGTCGGTCGGGCACACTGCCGCCCACGAGAGCGGGAAGCGGCCCGCCCAGCGTCGACCGAGTGGGTGTGTGTATGTGGTCTGCTGATGTTTGGAGCGCTATAGCAGCAGGGGCAAGCTTTTTGCGGCTGGGGGGTCTTTGTGGGTGGCGATAAAGGCGAAGCAGATTTCTGTGGATGCTTTGAACACGGAGAAGCAGGCGACGAACGCCGCCAGTATTGTGGCCGGTATTGAGAACGTGAGAATTCACCACGATATGCTTCCCGACCTGAAGGTGGAGATTCGGAGAACGGGCGACGGCGGCCGAGCGCGGTTGACGGTGAGGTGGGACGGCCCGTCAGTGCTGAAACGGTTGTCCGAGGTGCGTGTTCGGGTGCTCGATGACGGGCAGGATCGAACGGTCGCCCTCGCCTCTAACCTGGCCACGGGCCCCACGGCGGAGGAACTTGCGGCCCAGGTGTGGGGCCCGTATCGGCTCCAGCCCGGCCTTGACGGTGTTTCAGTGGGCGGGCGTACAGCGACGCGCGAGGGTTTGTGCCTCGGATCCACACTGCCGCTGATGATGGAACCGACACGATCGCCGCACCGCGATGCAGAGGCTCAAATCAGGTGGAGCATGGAATTTGGCCGTCAGCCTGTACGGCTCCACATTGAGTGTAGGCACGAAGATTTCGAACCCTGGGTGCAGGTCTACGAAATCAATGTAATTGACCCCTATTCCGCACCGCAGCGCGGTTAGGCACGCTTTAGATCAGCTAGCGGGGTGGGGAGCCTCGGACCGCCGGGAAGCCGTCCGCCGCCTGTTCTGAGCCCCCGGCAAGGGCGGGTCAGGTGGTTGAGGCGGCGGCCGATGCGGCAGCGTTGGCGGCGAGGTCTGTGTGGGCGCCGAGGTCGGACGCGGCGTTAGCGGCGCAAGCCGCGACCGACGCCGTACGGGCCGCGGGCGCCTGCGCCGAGGTCGCGTTGGGCGGCCGCGCGGCTAGCGTGCCTGTGGGGTCCTCGGGCCGCCCCGGCCGGGGGAAATGGGGTAACCGCTCGGGGCGCCCCCGGGCTTGCAGTACCCCGCAGGGGTGATTTTTGTCCTCGCGTACGTGCGGGCGGTTTGTGTGGCACACTCACGCTCAGTCACCGTATGCCACTTGCATGTCACTGAAACCGCGATACGGCGTGGCGTTTTGCCCCAAATCCTCACTATCTGTAGTTTCTGCTGTCACGCTGCGTGATCAGTTTTCGGCTCCATTTCGCACCGCGACGTGATCCCGAGGACCACCATGACCAAACGCGCCCTGCTCGTAGGCATCGACCTCTACCCGGATCCGCGAAACAACCTCAACTCCTGCGTCGCCGACACGCTCGCGATCAGGAACATGCTCGAAGGGTTGTACGGCTTCGACCCCACGGACATCCAGCTCGTACACAACCAGAACGCGACGCTGGCCAACGTCCTCGACCAACTCGACTGGCTGTTCACCGGAGTGACTCCCGGAGACCAGATCGTCTTCTTCCAGTCCTCGCACGGATACAGCTACCCCGAGGGCAGCACCATGGTCGAGGTGCTCTGTCTCTACGACGCCTTCCTCAAAGACACCGACCTGGTACGCCGGACCCTTGCACTGCCGCCGAACGTGCTGACGGTGATCCTGGACTCCTGCCACTCCGGCGGCATGAGCAAGAGATTCGTCACCACGCAGAAGAACGGGTCGGCGGTTACCACCCAGTGCCACGTCGCTAAGGGCAAGTTCTGGCAGCCCGACCCGGAACAAGCCGCTCGCGACGCCCAACTGCACGCGCAAGTGACCCAGTTCAAGTTCTTCGGCCGATCGACCACCGCCGACGCCGGAGCCATCGCCAAGAACCTCATGATCAACCCGGTCGGCATCCCGCCGGCCAAATCGGTCAAGGAAGCCGCAGCCGAACTCAACGGAGTGTTGTTCTCGGCCTGCCTGGCGAACGAGACGGCAGCCGCGGGAAGCCCGCCCACCGATCAGCTGTCCGCCTTCACCTACGCCCTCACCAGCGACATCCGTCCGGACCTATCGGTGGCAGAACTCAACAGGCTGGTGAGCCAGCGCCTCGACCGGCTCAACATGTCCCAGCACCCCATCGCCATGGCCCCTTTCATGCAGCCACACCTGCTCACCCAGACCCTCATCTCCATGGGCGACGGGACCAAGTCCTTCAAGGCCGACGAGCAGATCTCGAACATCGGCGACTCAGTCGAGGCATGGCTGAACGACAACCTGAGCGAGCGCTAGGAGGCCTCCTTGCCGAGGTCATCGAACCCAGCCGCTCAGGCCAGTTCCCAGACCGCCAGGAAGAAGCAGACACCGCCTGCTGCCGCACCGAATCCACCGAAAACCCAACAGAAAGCCCCGAAAAAGAGCAGCGGTGCTAACAGCGCTGCAAAGAACGCCGACGACCATCGCCAAGATCACTCAGGAGGAGAAATGACCGCGACATCACTCGACCCCAGGGCCGAGCGGTTCAAGGAGCAGCTTGAGGCGGCCTTCGCCGGCGAGCCCTCCGGCAAGAGCTTCGACGTGCCCGACGTGGGCTACGGCGACGTGGCGACGATCACCTGGTCGCTGCTGGAGAACTACGTCGCCGCCGCCGAGGCCAACCCCAAGGGCTACAAGATGGCTACCAAGGACTTCGTCGACACCAAGGTCGACAACGTGCCAGACGAGAAGATCTGGCCCCTCGTATGGGCGGCGGTCGAGACCCTCGGGCCGCTGATCATCGACATCGCCACCAAGGACTTCAAGCCGCATAAGAAGGACCTGGTCGCGGCGATCGACAGCGTGCCCGCACACCGGCGCAAGGACAAGGACTGGGTCGACTACGCCACCACGCTCGCGCTGATCCTCGCCCAGGGAACCGTGCAGGTCCTGTCCGACAAGAAGGACTTCGGCACGTCCGGGCAGTACCCGACGATGCCCAAGCCGCCGAAGGACGCCGATCCGGCCTACTTCCGGGACGCCCTGACCTTCGCCACCGCGAGCACCAAGTTCCTGGATTTCTCGTTCCACTTCTGACGACCGTAGGCGGCGTGAGCCCCGACGACGACAGACCCCAGCCGGGGGGGGGGGGGGGGGGGGGGGGGCCCCCGCCCCCCCCCCCCCCCCCCGCGCCCGCGGGGGGGGGGGGGGCCGCCGGGGCGGGCCCCCCCCCCCCCCCCCCACCCCCCCCCCCACAACTTTCGTGGTTTTCTCGTCCCAATACGCACCCCCGGGGGGGGGGCGCCCCCCCCCCCCCACCCCCCCCCCCCGCCCCCCGCGGGGGGGCCCCCGGCCTCGCCCCGCGCGAAGCGCGGGGCCTCACGCTCCGTCACTTGCGGGGCGGGCCCAAAACGCGACGTTCGGTCATCTGCCCACCCCCGGTTTGGGTTCGGGGTCCGTACCACTCAGGGAAGGCGGGATACCCGTTTGCCCTTTTGGTATGCGGCGCTCGCGGCGGAAAATTAGAAGGTTGCATTTATGGTATTCGGCCGGCGGGTATTTCGGTTTTGATATTTGGTGCGGGGGTAGTTTGCGTGGGTCGGGAATTCGCTGGGTTTCTTTGTCGGCGATCTTTTTGGTTTGGACCATTAGACAGGGCGGTTCGGTGTCTCTGTTGCGTTCTGTAGTGGGTCGGGGGAGGTGGCGGCGGGCGTGGACACTCTGCCAGCCCGTGGGCATACTGCTGCGGAGAGGGAGCGCGCAGCGCGACCGGTTGGCCTCTGGGTGGTCTCGGCCCCGCGGAGATCGCCCCCTCGAGAACCACTTCTGACATGTCATCAGTAGTACCTGACAGCCCATCAAAAACCTTTCGACCTGCTAGAATTGACTACAGGAAAGCCGAAGAACTCCGCGCCAGGCCCCGCTCCCTAGCCAGCCGGCCACCGCGGACTGGTAGTCCCTGAACCGACCGGGACCACCCCGCAGTCACCGCAGGTGACTGCCCACCGGGCTCACTCTGCCCGGCGTCGC
>NZ_JBICYT010000037.1:0-67440 GCF_043201215.1 Streptomyces sp. NPDC048331
GTCCGGGTTTTGCCTCTGGGGCGGGGGGGCGCGCGGGGGGGGGGGGCCGGCGGGCGCCCGGGGGGGGGGGGGGCCCGGGGGGGGCCCGGGCGCGCGCCCCCCCCCCCCCCCCCCCTCGACGGGGTCGCCGGCGCGCACTTCGTGCGCGAGGTAGTGCTGCAGGTCGACGGCGTCGTTCTCCTGGGAGCCGTCCGCGCCGGCCGGGGCCTCGCGTGACACGTCGCCGCCGATGACTTCGATGCCGTACCGCTGCCCCCGCTTGGTGCCTGTTCCGCCGCGGTACCAGCGGCCGGTCGCGTACGGGCCGTCGCCGTCCTTGCGGAGGAACGGGTCCCTGGGCAGTGTCAGGTGGAACAGGTCGTGGCGTGGTCGGGTCATGGCCACGTAGAGGGCGCGGGCCGCCGCGGCCGGATCGCTGTCCTTGGTGTCCGGGCCCGCGACGGGTCCGGGGTCGATGACGACGACCCGGTCGAACTCCAGCCCCTTGGCGCGGTGCACGGTGGAGACGACGACCCGTACCGGGCCCTGGGTGGTGAGTTCGTCCGGTATCCGGCCACCGGCGAGCGCCGTCTTCACCCGGTTCAGATCGATCCCCGACCGGTGCCCACGGCCGTCCAGCCGGACCAGGGCGAGCCACAGGACGTCGCGGGCCTCGCCGTCCGGGAGCGCCAGCTCGTCGGCGATGGTGTCGAACCTCGTCCTGGCCAGGGTGGATCCCTCGCAGCGGCGGTAGAGCAGGCTCAACCAGGTGGGCAGTACACGGTCCTGGGCGGAGCGCTGCACCCTGTGGGGCACGCCGGACGTCCACAGGGAGCGGGAGACGGCCAGGGCCTGACCGTTGGTGGTGCAGAGGATGGCGTTCGTGCCGTCGTACGCCCGCAGTGCGGAGGCGGCGAGTTCGCTGTCGAGCGGAGCGAACGGAAGGTTCGACACCAGCGCGGCGTGCAGCCGCGTGTGGACAGAGCGGTGGCCCTCCGCGGTCAGGTCGTCCTGCTGGAGGTGGGGGCCCAGGTGCAGGGCGGTGCGGGCGGAGTCGGTCGTGGCACGGAAGTTGCGGGTGAGTCGCAGCTCGCGCAGATCGGCGGGGAAGCTGTTGCGCAGCCAGGGGAAGAAGCTGTTGACCTCCGCGGCCCGTTGCGCCACCGGTACCTGGAAGCCGTAGAGGGACTGGGCGGGATCGCCCACGACGGTGAAACCGGCGTCCCGGTACTCGTCGAGCAGCGCCTCGATCATGCGGCTCCGCTCACCGACGAGGTCCTGCACCTCGTCGACGACGACATGCGCGAGGTCCTCGGTGAGGAAGTCGTCGAGCCAGCCCTCCCCGATCGCTTCGGTGGCGTTGCGGATGCGTTCGTCGAAGGGGACGGTGTGCCACTCGCCGGTGGGAGCGATCTCGGACAGGAAGGCGGTGGCCCAGCTGTCGAAGGTCTGTACCCGGACCCGGTCGGCGGCGACGGCGTGGCGCTGGATGCGTTGGCGCAGCTCGCGCACGGCGGCGTTGGAGAAGCTCAGTACGAGGATCTCGCCGGGCAGTACGTCGTCCCGCTCGACCAGGGCGTCGAGGCGCCGTACGAGGGTGTGGGTCTTGCCCGCGCCCGCCCCTGCCACGACCAGGCATTTGGCGTCCCAGGGGAGTTCGACGACGGCGCGCTGCTCGTCCGTGAGCGCGGGGGGCGCTCCCGGGGTCTTCGTCACTTGCGCTCCCAGAGGTGCTCGAACTCGGTGAAGGCGAGCTTGTGACCGTAGTTCTCGATGTTGTCGTCGACGTTGAGGATGAGGCAGGTGTCCTTGCCTCCGTTCGCGGGTCCGCGGAGCCCGCGACCGATCATCTGCTGGTAGACGTTGGGGCTGTAGGTGGGTCGTGAGACGACCACCACGCGGGTGGCGGGTGCGTCGAAGCCCTGGGTGAGGACGCCGTAGTTGGCCAGGACCCGGATCCTGCCGGCCCGGAAGGCGTCGACCCGCTTGCGGCGTGTGTCGGTGGGCGTCGCCGAATCGATGGACTCGGCCGAGACCCCCACGTCGTTCAGCTTGGCCGCGATCACCTTGGCGTGGGCCACGGAGGTGGCGAACAGCAGGACGGGCCAATCGGCGGGCAGCGAGGCGATCTCGTCGACGAGCATGCGGTTGCGTTCGTGGTCGAACGCGAGGCGGTCCTCGACCGTGGCGGGCAGCGCGCCGAAGGTGTCGACCTTGCTCAGTTCCGACGCGCTCATGGTCACCGTCGCGCCGCGCAGGACCCGCTGCTCGACCCTGGCCAGCACCTTCATGTCCTGCAGCTGGGGGTACGGGTCCGGGTCGAGCACGCCCTTGTCCAGTCGCGACCTGCCGTAGCGCTGGACGAGGCGCTGGGTCTCGTCCTCGTTCGTGCTGCGGAACGGGGTCGCGGTCAGGCCGACCAGCGGCCGCTCGGTCCGGTTGTTGCGCGAGATCCCGAGGAGTTCGAAGAGCCTGGTGTAGCGGCGGGAGAGGGAGGTGTGCGCCTCGTCGACGATCACGGCCGAGGCCTCGCGCAGCCAGGCGTACGCCTCGGTGTCCAGGTGCCGTTCCAGTTTCGCGTCGACGGCGACCACGAGGTGGACGGTGGAGCGGATGTCGGTGGCGGAGTTGGCCCCCCAGAGCCGGCTGATGGACAGCGCCTCGCGTTCGGCGCCGACCTTGGACCAGACGAACTTCCAGCTCTGTACGGCCTGCTCGCACAGTTCCTCGCTCTGCGCGATCCACAGGATCGGCCCGGTCGGCCGGCGGTGCTTGATGGCCCGGATCACCGCTTCGGCCGCGACCCGCGTCTTGCCGGAGCCCGTGGGCATGCACAGCATGGCGCGCTTGGGGTCGGGGTCGGTCAGCAGGTAGAAGAGGTTCTGGGCGAGCCGCTCCTGGTAGTCGTGCAGGCGGGGGAAGTCCACGGGACCCGTCACCTGCTCCATCGCGGGCGGGCTGACGGGCCGGGCGCCGGCGAACGCCTCCGGGAAGCCGAGGCGGTTGACGAACTGGCGTGCGGCGGTGTCGCCCCCGTAGCTGTTCGGGGCCTCGGCCCAGCGGGAGGCGATGGCCTTGGCGTAGTGGCGGAGGACGCCGTCCTTCTCCGAGTTGTAGGCCAGTTCCGCGATCCGCCGGCCGTCGGGCTCCCGCCCGGACACGTGGAGCTCGTCCTCCCACAGGCCCGGCGGAAGTCCCGTACGCAGGGCTTCCTCGCCGATCAGCAGCAGGAGCTTCTCGGTGACGCTCTCCGCGTGGACGACGCGCTGGAGCTTCTCGTTGGCCCGCTGCTGTTCCTGGAGCGCGATGACCTGCCGGCACTCGGCGCGGGACAGTCGCCAGCCGAACACCTTGGACGACTCGTGGAGGATCTCCAGCTCGTCCTCGGGGTGGCTGATCAGCGCGACCCGACCGTCGAGCGCGCTCTTCAGGGGGACGGGACGGTAGCTGTGCTCGGTGCGGATGATCTCTTCGAGTCGGGTGCAGGACTGGAACCAGGCGTCGGCGGTCGCGAGATCGGTGCGCAGGCGCAGGGAGGGGAAGCGGTTCAGGAGCAGCTCGGGTTCGGCTTCGGAAGCGTGACCCAGCTCCTTGGTGATCTTGTCGCCGGGGCTGCACATGTCCCAACGGGTCCGCAGCAGTTCGGCGTCCTCCGGGGAGTCGACGAGGAGCGCCGGGACGGATTCGCGCACCAGCCCGTCGTACTCCTCGCGGACGGAGGTCACCGCGATGTCCGCGTCCGGCCGGTGTCCCCATTGCGTGCCGATGCGGCAGCGGGTCTCGACGCCTTCCGGGAAGCCGGCGTCGGCCCGGGTGAGCAGGGTGTAGGCGTTCCCGAGGAACGCGTCGTCCTCGCTCACGGCGATCCGCTCGTGCACCTTGTTCCACACCCGCTGCGGCACCTTGTCGAGGGTGCCGGGCATTTCGAGGGCGTCGGCCTGGGCCGTGGAGAGGTGGGCCACGGGGAGGACGGAGGCGTAGCGGGACAGCTGCGGTCCCACGCACTCCCGCAGCGGGAGCAGTTCCCGGTCGGTACGGGCGTACCCGTGCCGGGTCACCATCCAGCGCAGCGGGGACGGCGCGGTCTCCTGGGTCCGGGTCTGCTTGCCGACCTGCCGGGTCCAGCTGCGGACCATGCCCCGGTCGGGCAGGGCGGCGACGAAGGCGGCCCGGCCCTCTTCGCTCAGGCGCGTCAGGAATCCGAGGGGGCCGGCGGGGGAGGCGCCCTGCATCCGCATGGTCGCCAGGTTCGGTCGGGCCGAGCTGGCCGGGAGGGTGGCGCAGTACGCCTTGTGCATGGCCTCCGCGTAGGACTCGAACCAGGGCTCGCCGGTCGGGTCCTGCTCGGTCTCCGGACCGGAGCGCGCGCCGAGGTCACGCAGGACGATCAGGTCGTCCCGGTGGAAGCGGGGGTCGATGGCGAGGGTCGCGTCGCGTGAGCCGTCGGCGGGGACCACCGGTCCGGGAAGCAGGCACGACTCGATGCTGCTGAAGGCGCCGGCGAGGGTCCGTACCTTGAGGACGCCCGTCGGATCCGGGACCCGCTCGTTCAGGATGCGGATCGACTGTCCCGCCCCGGCCCGGCGGGACAGCTTCCAGAACTCCTCCCACGAGGATTCGCCGTACCGGGCGAATCCCTGGTCCACCACGGCCTCGAAGCGGCCCAGGGCGTCCGCCTCGTGGATCCCGATGGTGTCCAGGTCGGCGGAGAGCTCGCGCACCGTGGCGATCTCGGGGTGGACGTAGACCATCTCGTTGGGGAGGGAGTCGTCCAGGACCCGGCGGAACACCGTGTTCGGGCGCGGGGCCACGAGGCCGTGCGCCTCGGTGAGGAGGATGCGGGCCTGTCGGGCGTCCGCGACGTACGGGCTGTTGCCGCGGATCATGGCCGCGAGGATCCGCAGCGCGCATGCGGACGCCGCGGGCGTGCCGTCGGTGACCAGGGCTTCGAGCCACTCCTGGACGGTCGCGCGTTCGTGGTGCGCGGCCTCCAGGATGTGCCCGAGCTTGCCTCGCCGGTCCCGGTCGGTGTCCACCGACCGGTGCACCCAGGCGGTGGGCCGGGTCGGGTGGGAGGCCCACAGGTCGAGCCATTCGGGCCGCAGCTCCTCCGGGTGGACGCGCAGGGCGGAGGGCTTGCGCAGCTCCCCGTCCTGGTCGGGGAGGGAGGGTCTCGCGGCCGCCTCGCGCCACACCCCTTGGATCACGTGACCGTCGGCCCAGTTGCGGCGCTCCTTGTAGCGGCCGGGCAGGTGGGCGAGGTGGCGGGCGGGGTCTTCGGGGTCCGTCAGGGCGGGCAGGGACGAGGCCACCAGACCGGCGGCGGCCCCCAGCAGCTCGTCGTTGAGCGGGGTGCCGTCGACCAGGTGCTGGCGGTCCTCGTTGGTCTTCCAGGCGGCGTTGAGTATGCCGCGCAGGGTCATCGGGTAGTGGGTGGGGAAGTAGGCCCAGAAGGAGCCGAGTTCGCGGCGGCTCTCGGGTACGGCCCAGGAGATGTCGATGACGGGTCGGTCGTGGAGTTCCCCGGAGGCCTCGCGGGTCTTGGCGCTGGGGGAGTAGGACACGGTGAAGACGCGCCAGGTCTCCCGCTCCGGTGCTCCGCCGTCGTCCGAGACGAGAAGCGTGTGGACGGTCCCTGCCCGTGTTCCGCTCAGGGAGCGGCGGAACGTCGAGTTCTCGCGCCGGTCCTCCAGGTCGATCGTCCCGACGTGCGGGGAGAAGAGCGGGAACTCCCGCGGGAACGCGCGCAGGTCCCGGCCCAGGCGCGCCGCGGCTCCGGGTAGCAGCGGGAGCCGGACGACCGTGACGGCCCCGTGGGAGAACAGGTCGTTCAGTACGTGGTCCTCGCGGAGTTCGCGCGCGAGGTCGAGCGGCCGGGCCATGCGCAGGACGGGGGTTTCCTTCGCCTGCGGGTGGACCTCGTGGATGAGTCGCGCCGACCATTCACGGTCGAATCCGAAGCTGCCCGTGACACTGAAGAACTGCGGGGTGTCGGTGATCGACAGGACGGACTTCACGCCCACGCCGAAGCGGCCGATCTGTCCTCCGCGCTTCTTGGAGACGCTCATGCGCAGAATGGTCTCGGCGCCGTCGGCGGAGAGCGGGTTTCCCTCGTTGGCGCAGTACAGATGGTTCTGCGTGAGGACGACGGCTACGCGGCCCGGCGTATCGCGATCCCGCAGTTCGTCCGCGCCGTTCTGCACGAGTTCGTACAACTGGCGATCTCCGTAGCCCCCTTGTTGAATTCGCCGTTCGCCGTTCGCGTCCTCGAGGATCCGGCCGGGATCGTTGCGATAGGTGCTGAGGCTGCGATCCGACTGGTCGAGGACGACGCGCAGCACGTCGGGCAGGGGGTCTGACTGCGCGGGGGAAGGCTGGAAGGGCACGAAGAAGCTCACTCTCCGGATATCGCAAATGTCGGCGCGGCGAATTCAAGGCGTGGGCGCGAGAGGGTGGGCGCGGGGTGGCGCGGGGGCGCGAGGCAGCCTTGATGAGGGCATGGCAAATAGCCTGTAGGCGCGCACCCCCCGGTGGTTCTCGCGGAATCCTCACCCGGCGAGTGATCGAAAGGGTCGCACGGGTGAAGGAGGTGGCACAAGGGCTTCGGTGGGCACTTCCGTCGGTCGGGTTGCCGGGAAACGCGCCGATTCCTCGGGGGACCGGCCCCGGGTGGCGGCCGAATCCGCACGATGGTTCGATCGGTAAATTTTGACACATTCTCTGCTGTCAAATGGTCAGTTGTATGATGCGCGAGGTCGTTCCCGCACGATGACATGGAGTGCTGACGGATCGTGGTCGACAACTATGGAGCCTGGCTGGGGCGTCAGTTGCAGCGACAGGGGATGACCCAGACGGAGCTCGCGGCCCAGGTGAACGTCACCCGCGCCGCCGTGTCCACGTGGGTGAGCGGCCGGGTGACGCCCAGACCCGACACCGTGAAGCTCATAGAGGAAGCACTCGGGGTCGTCCCCGGTGCCTCCCTGTCGATGGACGAGACCGTCGGGCACGAGCGGCTCACCTGGTACCACCGCCCCGCACACGTCGACGGCGGGCGCGAGTACGGCAACGCCGCCGCGTTCGCCTTCGACGCCGACCTCTCGGTCCTGGCACGCGAAGCGACCCAGAACAGCCTCGACGAGATCCTCGACACCGCTCGACCGGTACGCATCCGGCACGTCCTCCACGAGATCTCCGGGGAACGCCTCGACGCCTTCCGGCGGGTGATGCGGTGGGACGCGCTGCGCGAGCACTACGAGTCGGCCGCGAGCGCGGGCAACAAGGCCTCCCGCGCCCTGGCGCGGGCCCTGCGCGACATCGAGGACCGCGGGAGCCTCGTCCTCCTGCGCGTGGACGACTACAACGCGAACGGGTTGACCGGCGACGACTACGACGACGGCCGGTTCGCCGCGGTCGTCAGGCGCCAACTGGACAGCGTGAAGTCCAACGCCAGCGCCGGTGGATCCTTCGGCCTCGGCAAGGCGACCCTCTGGTCGGCCAGCTCCCTGGGCATGGTCCTCATCAACAGCACCCTGAGCCGGCCGCACGACGGGCACCACGAGCGGCGCCTCATCGGCCGGATCGACCTCCCCTGGCACACCGTCGGGGACCAGGCCTACGCCGGCCCCGCCTGGTTGGGCGAGGCCGACCCCGACCGGGACGGCGCGGCCCGATCCTGGTGGGCGGACGAGGCCACGGTCGAGGCACTGCACCTGAAGCGCGACGGTGACGAGCCCGGGACCTCCTTCCTCGTCGTCGGCGCCCATCAGGGCGACGACGAGGACGCCGACCTGGAAGCCCTGCACGAGAAGCTGTCGGCCGGGCTGGGGCGGAACTTCTGGGCCTCGATGATCTCCGCCCCGGGGTCCCGGCCCCTGGTCGAGGCGTCGGTCGTGGCCCTGCGCGACGGCGTCGAGGTCGTCGCCGAGCGGCGCGTGGTCCCGGACGAGTACGAGCCGGCCCGATCGCGAGCGCTGCGCGCCTTCCTCGAAGGGGCGACGGTCGATCGACTGACCGCACCCGAGCAGGTCGTCGAACGACGCGTCCGGCTCGACGTACCCCCGCTGCGCTCCCCGCAGACCGAGGCGGACGGCAAGCCGGCCCGGCACGAGGCCGTCCTGCTCGTCACCGCCGCCGAACCGGACGACCCGCGCCCCAACCAACTCGTCTGCATGCGCGGCAACCGCATGGTGGTGATGACGCAGACCATCAACCCCCCGCTCGGCGGAAACGCCTACCAGGCCCTGCTCCTCGCGGGCACGGCCGCCGGGGACTCCTCCGACGGTGCACGGGCCGCGGAACGCTTCCTGCGTACGGCCGAGCCGCCCGAGCACGACACCTGGAAGCGCACCGAGGACCTCGTCGTCACCTACGCGCGCGGCGTCGTACGCAGCATCGGCGAGTTCCGGTCCGCGATGCGCGAGGGGGTCCTGGCCGTCGTCGCCACCCGCGACGACGCCCCCGCCGCGGACGAGGTCATCCCGTCCGTCCTGCGCGAGGTGCTGCGCATCGACGCCCCCAAGGGCCCGCCCCGCAACGCGCGCAGCCACCCCCAGGTCGACGACGTCGACGGCCACGTCGACGACACCGGTGCGTGGCAGGTACGGGTCGAGGTCAATCTGCCCCCACAGACGGATCCGTGGACACTCGTCCCCGTCCTGCGCTTCGTCACCCGCTCGGGTCCCAAGCCCGTCGTGAAGTGGGCCCGACTGGTCGCCGAGCGCAACTGCGAGGTCACCGCCGAAGGTTCCCTGCTGTTCAAGGCGGGCGCCCGCACGGCCGTCTTCTGCGGGGAGAGCGACGTGCAGGACCACCCCGTACCCGCTCGGCACGCCCGCGTCGAGGTCGACGTGCAGCGCGCGAAGGAGTCGATGTGAAGCAGCTCGTCCCCTACCCGACCCTGCGCCGATCCGACGGACTCACCACGATCGAGGTGCGGGAGGGACGCGTCGACGAGGACGCCCTGCCGCTGGAACTCGTGAACCGGCAGGAACGCAGGGTCGCCGTGCACGGAGTCGGCTACGCCGACTGGTCCACCGCGCGACTCGGCGTCCGGATGCGGGTCCCCGCGGTGGCCGACGCCGAGGGCCGGGGCTGGCGGGACGTGCGGGCGGCGGTCACGGTCGCCAACCGGACCTCCCACGTGCGCTCGGTGACCTCGCTGCGCCAGGACGCCTCCGGCGACTGGGTCGGTGAGGTACGCGTCGACCGCGACGAACACCTGGGACGACTGCAACTCACCGGCATCGTCACCGCGACGGTCGACGGCGTGCCCGGCCGGCTCATCGGCTCGGCCGAGGAGGCCTGGACCGTGGACGTGGACTCCCGGAGTGCCCACCGGGAGCAGGACATCCGCATGACGGAGGTCGACTTCGGCTCCGACGAACATCCCCATCTCCACGACTTCCGGCACAACGAATGGGCGATCGACGCGAACGGCGCCGTACCCACCGTCTACGTGAACACCGCCCTCGAAGGAGTCGCGCGGCTGCTCGGCGCACCCGCGCGAGGAATGTCCCCCGCGGAGAGCGCCCTGCAGAAGGCGCTAGCCGCCAAGCTCGGCACGGATCTGTGGGTGACCCTGTTCCACAGCGCCGCGGACGAGGTCTTCGCCGAGGACGGCGAACCCCAATGGCCGGGCGGCTGGCGGGACAACGTCCTCAAGCGGATGCTGCCCGACGTGTGCCCCGACCTCTCCCCGTCCGACGCGCTACGGGAACTGCTGTCCCGCCGGGTCGGCGGCGCGGGCCGGGACCTGCACATGCGCGTACTCCACGCGGCCGGGCGACAGTCCCGGTCGGCACGCTCGCTGGGCGAGGCATTGCGGGACATCACGAAGGGGAGCACGAAGCAGTGAGCTGGGAATCCGTCTACGAAGGGGCGGCCGCCGCACCCGAGCGGCTCGCACTCCTTCCCGATGCCGTGGCGCGGCGGGAACTCGACGACGAGGTTCTGGGCGGCCGCAGCGCACTGCCCCACGAGAAGCTGGACCGCAGCTCACGCGCGTTCGAGGACGAAAGCGACCGGTGGCGCGCCCGACCCGTACGCGAGCTGTTCGACGCCGCCATGCGCCGGTTCGTCGAGGCGCGCCCCGGAGCCAGTGACGCCTGGCTCGCCCCCCGCCTGCACGCGACGCTGCGACTGACCCGCAGGGAAGCCGGCGACTCGGAACTCTGGAACCACCTCGCGCTGCGCGTCGCACCGGACTACGTCCTGTGGCGCTGGCTCGGGAGCGAGAACGAGAACGGCGGCGGCAGCGGTGGCGGGGGCGAGGCGCGGGTCAACCCGCGGCGCTTCACCGGACCCTTCCACGTCCAGGCCATGGCCCGGCTCTGGTGGGCCGCCGAGATGTACCGCGACGGGCGCAACTACGCGACGGCGGAGGCGGCCTGCGCCAACCAGGAGATGTTCAACTCCGCCCTGCGGCAAGACGTGTTCCTGCACCGGCCCACGGCCCAGACCGTCATCCGGATGCTGCGCGACGGCACGGTGACCAGCACCCGGGCGGCGAACGCGCTCATCAAGGCGGTCAACACCGCAGGGAGCACGATCCAGTACGAACTGGTCGCCCCCGACGAGCCGTTGGACACGAAGGCCCGGCGCCTGTGGATAGCGGACCTCACCTACGCCCCACCCGTCCCGCACGATTCCCTGCCGGACGGACCGGACGACGGGGAGGTGGACTTCTCCTCGGTCGCCCGGCTGCTCCCCCTCTTCCAGGAGCTGTTCACCACCGCGCCGATCCGTGGCCAGGAGGAGCCGGTGGAGAATCCCTACGCCTGAGCCGTGCCCGACGTCAGGTCCTCGGCCTGGTGGTGCTCGTCGAGGCCCGCCCCGGCCCGCAGGGCCTGGTAGACGTGCGCGGCGAGGGCCCGCGCCAGCGGCACCGGTACCGCGTTGCCGATCTGGCGCGCGATCTGGGACTTGCTTCCGCACCAGCGGAAGTCCTTCGGGAACCCCTGGATGCGTGACGCCTCGTAGTGGGTGATCGGGCGGTGGTCGACCGGGTGCAGGTACCGCCCCTTCTCCGGCTTGAAGAATTCGGTGCGGATCGTCACGGAGGGCTTCTCCCAGACGAGCCTGCCCATGACGTCACCCGAGCCGCTGTTGTGGCGGTTCCAGCTCTCGGTCGAGAGCGGGACCAGCTTCCCCTCCACGAGCGCCGGGGGCGCGTTCCGCAGCGCGTGGCGGTTCTGACCCGGTTCGATGGCCCGGTAGCGGGCCAGGGAGAGGCCGGTCGGCCGGCGGCCGATGTGCAGCGATTCACTCCGGAACGGTCCGGGGATCTTCTCGCGGAGCCGCACGACGAACTCCTTGTCGAGGACGCCCGTCTCCGTGACCTTCCGGGAAATGGTGACGGACGGGACGTTCTCGTCGTTCAGTTCCGGGAGGTCGTGCTGATTCGTCCGGTAGGGGATCGGGTCCTTCGTGCCGTCCAGGCATTCCTTGAGGGTCTGCCAGGCCTTCGGACCCTCGGTCGCGAAGAGGCCGACCTGGCCGGCCTTGCCGGCGCCCGCGTGCGTGGGGGCGGGGTAGGAGATGTGCCGCTTCCCCCGCACACCGATCACGATCGTCCGCTTCCGGAGTTGCGCGGCGCCGTAGTCGGCCGCGTTGAGGACCTGCGGATCCTCCAGCGTGTATCCGAGATCGAGAAAGGCGCTCTTCAGATCGGCGAGTTGGGTGGACGAATTGAAGCGCTCGACGTTCTCGATGATGAAGATACGCGGCTGCACCAATTCGACGATCTTGAAATATTCTTCCCAGAGGCGGTTGCGCGGATCGTCCGGATCGCCTTTGCCGAGTCCGGAAAAGCCCTGACAGGGCGGACCTCCCAGGATCACATCGGCGTGCAGCCCCTTCTCCCTGACGACGTCCACCCAATCCGCGATGTCGCCCAGGAAGAAGTGGTGGTCGCTTCCGGTGGTGTCGTCCGCCCATTTCTCGAAATTCGTGAAATAGGTCAGAGCGGCCGCGGGATCGATCTCGACCCCGGCAATGGGGGCGAAGGAATGCAGCCCGTCCTTCATGGTGTCCCGGGAGAACTCGAAGAAGCCCCGGGTGAAGCCGCCGCAGCCCGCGAAGAGGTCGACGACTTTGTAGGGGGGCTCGTTCTCGGAGTTCATGGCGCGAGTCTAGCCGGCGTCGGGCCGTCCGCGGGCCGGAGGGCGATCTCGGGCCGGAGGGCGAGCGCGAGCGCGAGCGCGCGACCGACCGCGGCTGCCACGGCAGGCGGGCACGCGTTGCCGATCTGGCGGTAGGAGGACGTCTTGCGGCCGGCGAGCACCCAGTCGGCGGGGAAGCCCTGCAGACACGTCACTTGAGGGACGGTGAGCTTGGGGAGCAGGTCGTCGGGGGCCGAGGCGTCCGGTACGTCGTCCCCGATCCCGCCCCCGTTCACGCCGAGGCGTTCCCACGCGCGCTTCGAGCCGGTCGGGCCGAGGTCCGGGCCGCCGCGCTTGTCCGAGCCGCCGACGATCGTCGGGGCGGGTTCGCAGGCACGCCGGGCCCACGCGGTCGCCCCGGGCCAGCCCCTACGGGCCATCGACCCGTACAGGACCGTGCCGACGCTCCGCGTGGGCAGACCGGACGGCTCCGGCCACGCGAACCGGCCGAACTCGGGATCCCGTAGCGCGACCAGGAAACCGTGCGGACGCTGCTGCGGAACACCGAAGTCGCCCGCGTCGAGCACACCCCACGAGGAGCGGTAGCCGACCTCCCGCAGGTTCTCCTCCACCCACCGCCGGGTCGGCGCGTACGCGTCGGCGAGCGCGAGACCGGGGATGTTCTCCACCAGGACGGCGCGGGGCAGGGCGGCCTGCGCCAACCAGATCGTGGCCTTCAGCAGGTAACGCTCCTCGTCCGCGTCCTTCCGCATGGTCGAGGCCGCCGACGGCAGCCGGGGCAGACCGGCCGCCAGGAGATCGACGCGGGTGTCTTCGGCGAACAGATCCGGGCGGTCGGACGGCAGGAAGTCGCGGAGGTCCTGCTCCAGCACGGTCCAGTCGGGGCGGTTGCCCCGCAGGGTGGCGCAGGAGTCGGGCTTCGTGTCCAAGAGCGCGATCGGGTCGAACCCGGCCGCCTCCAGGCCCAGCGTCAGACCGCCCGCGCCGGCACACAGCTCCAGAGAGGTGAGCCGGTCCGGCCCCGAGAGCGTCATGTCGTCCTGTCCGCGCCGGTCGGACGCATGTCGATCGTCGAGGAGGGCCGGTCAGCCGGTCGTCGTGCCGCGGCGGGCATCGATGACACGGGCCGCCACGGACTCCGGCGTCTCGTGCTCCCAGAACCGCAGCACGGTCCAGCCCGCCGCGGCGAGCAGCTCGCTCGTCTCGCGATCCCGGGCCATGTTCTTGTCGAGCTTCTCGCGCCACCACTGTGCGTTGGACTTCGGCTGCGTGGCGTGCTCGGGGCATCCGTGCCAGAAACACCCGTCGAGGAAGACGGCGACCTTGGCCCCGGGGAAGGCGATGTCGATCGTGCGGCGCGGCATGCCGGGTACCTTCACCTGGAGCCGGTAGCGCAGGCCCGCCGCGTGCAGCAGTCGGCGCACGGCCAGTTCGGGAGTGGTGTTCCGGCGTGCCTGGCGACTCATCCGGGCCGACACGGAAGGGGAGGAAGGCACGGCCGCGATCATGACGCTCTCCCTCCTCCTCCACTTTCCGTCCGCTGAAGCCGATGGTACGTAATCACCGGACCGGCGACATCGTGTGCCCGGCAAGATCCGGAAGAGACGGTCTAGCCGCCGGACACCTCGTGGCACTCCGTGTACGGCTTGCCCGAGCCGCACCAGCAGGACGCGGTGGGGGTCGGGGGCCAGGGGGTGGCCTTGCCGCGGGCCGCCAGGGTCGTGGCGTATTCGACGAGGAGGGACGGGGAGGCCGGGGAGGTCTTCTCCGAAGCCGCGAAGGCCTCGTAGGAGGGGACGCTCGCCGTGACGATGCCCAGGTTCGTGGTGCCGGAGGCGGCCAGGGCGCGCAGCGAGCTCTCGATGTCCCGCAGGTGGGCCTCGTGCGAGGGGTACTCGGAGGCCAGGGTCGGGTAGCTGGTCAGCAGCTCCGACAGTTCGCGCTGCGGCCAGTGCAGGATCGCCACCGGGAAGGGCCGGGAGAGGGCCGCGCGACGGTCGCCCAGCTCGGCGCGCAGGCGGGCGATCTCGGCGCGCAGCTCGGCGGGGTCGTCGGAGCCCAGGGCCCAGATGCGCTTGGGGTCGTGGAGCTCGTCGAGGGGGATCGGGCCGATGTGGCGGGTGTCCGCGACCATGTCCCAGTCGTCGTGCGGGCGCCCGAGGAGGCGGCGTACGCGGTGGCGGCCCGTGAGCAGGGCGGTGGTGGCCGGGGTCAACGGGTCGTCCTCCGCGATGAGGAGGGTGGCCGCTTCGGTGAAGCAGTCGTGCGAGGCCTCCAACTCGTCGTGGGCCTCCAGGGCTTCCGCGATGACCTCCCACGGTGCCGGTTCCTTGGGCGAGGCGGCGCGGATGCCCGAGATGAGGGCGCGGGCCTCGGCCTCGTGACCGTACTCCCACAGGTTCGCCGCCTGGAGGGCCTTGATCAGGTGGGGGTCGGACGGTGAGGAGGAGAGGAGTTGGTCGTACAGGGCACTCGCCCGGTCGCGTGCGTCGGCCAGTTCGAGGTGGGCCGCGGCCTGGAGGAGCAAGGGCTCCTGGTCCTCGGGGTAGCGGGTCGCCGTGCGGATGAGGCGCTCGGCTTCGGCGATGTGCTCGGCAGGCGTGTCGGGGCGCATGGTTCACACCGTACTGCCGCTGGTCAGTTGACGGGGGAGGACTTAAGGTGCCGCCCGTGCGAGATCGCGTACCTGTGGTGGTGCAGGGGAGCGGCCGGCGGGGGCGCCGGGCCGGTCTCGCGGGGGCGCTGTGGGCGGGCGCCGAGCTGATCGTCACCGTGGGGGTGGTGGTCCTGTTGCTGGTGGTGCATCAGGTGTGGTGGACCAATCGGCAGGCCGCGGCCGCCGCGCGGGAGCGGGTCCAGGCCCTGGAGCGGGCCTGGGACGAGGGTCCCGCCGACGGCTCCGGGGAGCGGGCGGCGGGGGCAGAGGCGGATTCCGGGGCCGGTTCCGGGGCCGGTTCCGGTTCCGGTGGTGGTTCGACCGTCGGGCCGGAGCCGAGCGGGTCGGCGGATCCCGGCGCGGCGCCCGCGGCGACCCGGGCCGCGCGACCCGCCGCCGGGGCCCCCGTACGGGACCGGGCCTACGCCGTGCTGCGCGTCCCGCGCCTCGGGCTCGTCGTCCCCGTCGCGCAGGGGGTCGACAAGCGGGCCGTCCTGGACAAGGGCTACGCCGGGCAGTACCCGGGGACCGCCGGTCCGGGGGAGCGGGGGAACTTCGCGCTGGCCGGGCACCGGAACACGCACGGCGAGCCGTTCCGGTACGTCAACCGGCTGCGGGCGGGCGACGAGCTGATCGTCGACCTGCGGGGGCGCCGGTACACGTACGTGGTCGGGAAGGTCCTGGGCGAGACCACCGCACGGGACACCGGGGTGATCGCGCCCGTGCCCCGCAGCGTGGTGAAACCGGACCAGGGGTACAGCGAGCCCGGGGCCTACATCACGCTCACCACCTGCACGCCCGAGTACAGCTCGAAGTACCGGCTGGTGGTCTGGGGGACGCTCCGGTCGTCCGAGCCGTCCTGACCGACCGGGTTGTCGGCGGGCCCGGTTACCATCGTTGTCGTACGGGAGTTCGTGCGCGGGAGTGGAGAAGGGGGAGGTCCGTATGGCTCGGCAACGACGCGATGGCGACCTGCTGTCCTTCACCCTGTTCGCGCGGACCTCGCGGGCCCTTGCCGTACTGCTCCCGCTCCTGCTGCTCGGGGGACTCCTCGGGTTGTTCGCCGGGGAGGGCGGGCTGGGCGCCGTCGTGGTCGCCCTCGCGGCCACGGTCGCCGTGGGCACCGAGGCGCTCGCCGCCGCCGCGCGGCTCGTGCGGCCCGTGCCGCCGCACCGCATACGCACCGCGATCCGTGATCGCGAGCAGCGCACGGCCTTCCTGCCGCAGCGTGATCCCGATGCCTCGGGCCGGTCGCGGCCCCGGGCGCCCGGCCGTCTCCTCCCGACGGCCGCGTAGGGGCGCGCAGTACTTCTCGCCTTCTGCTGACTGATCACTGTTGTCGCCCCTCGCGGGTCGTCACGCCGAAATGCATCTCTTTCGACGTTCGACGAGACCCTTCGGAGGGCCCGCGTGTCCGTTTTCACCCATCTTGTTGCTGAGCTGGGCCGGCTTCTGGAGCCGGTACTGGCGCAGTCCGCGACCGCTGCCGCGATCGTGCTGTTCACCGTGCTCGTACGGCTCGCGCTGCACCCGCTGAGCCGGGCCGCCTTCCGCGGCGCGACGCCGGCGGCGGGGTGCCTGCCCTTGCTGCTGCAGCTGCCGGTGTTCTTCGTGATGTACCAGGCGTTCTCCTCCGCCGAGGTGGGCGGGAAGACGAACGAGCTGCTCGGGCACCGGCTCTTCGCCGCGCCGCTGGGCGCGCGGTGGACCGAGGCGATGGGCGAGGGCGGCCCCTTCGGGGCGCAGGGGCTGGTGTTCCTCGGACTGTTCGCGGCGATCGCGGTGGTGGCCGCGTGGAGTGCGGTGCGGGGACGGCGTTCGGCCGCCGCGGTCGCGGCGGCCGCTGCCGCCTCCACGGCCGGCCCGAAGAAGCCGGCCGGCCGTGGCGCGCCGCAGGGCAGGGCCGGGGTGAAGGGAGCCGGGGCCAAGGCGGGAGCCGGGGCCAAGGCGGGGGTCGGGGTCATGGCCGAGGTGAGCGCCGAGCAGCAGGAGGTCATGCGCAAGCTGGGCGGCGTACTGCCCCTGCTCTCGTTCGGGACGCTGATCACGGCCGCCGTGGTGCCACTGGCCGCCGGGCTCTACCTGCTGACCACCACCGCGTGGTCGGTGGCGGAGCGCGCCTGGCTCCAGTACCGCAAGGAGCGGGCGGAGCGGGCGGTGGAGGAGCGGCTGGAGCAGGCGGCGTAGCGGGCGGCCGATGGAGGCGGGCGTTCCAGTCCGTGAACAGGGTCTTGCGGATTGGATGGGCATCTTGGAGGATCGACCAATCCTCCGATGGCCGCAACCCATCGGCCGGCCCTGGGCGCGCCCTGGGCCGACCACCCACGACCACGGGAGAATGCCCATGAAGCTGCTGCGTGTCGGACCCGCGGGGTCGGAGCGCCCCGCGCTGCTCGATCGGGACGGGACCCTGCGTGACCTGTCCGGCCTGATCACGGATGTGGACGGCGGTCTGCTGGCCGACGACTCCGTACTGAGCCGGGTACAGGACGCGGCCGCGTCCGGCGAGCTTCCGGTCCTGGACGCCGAAGGTCTGCGCGTCGGCGCCCCGGTCGGCCGGATCGGCAAGGTCGTGGGCATCGGCCTGAACTACTTCGGCCACGCCGCCGAGATCGGCGCGGAGCCCCCGGCCGAGCCGATCCTGTTCCTGAAAGCCGCGGACACCGTGGTCGGCCCCGACGACACCGTGCTGATCCCGCGCGGCAGCGTGAAGACCGACTGGGAGGCGGAGCTCGGCGTCGTCATCGGCAGCACCGCCCGCTACCTGGACTCCGCCGTGCAGGGCCTCGCGCACGTCGGCGGCTACGTCCTGGTCAACGACGTGTCGGAGCGCGAGTTCCAGATCGAGCGCGGCGGCACCTGGGACAAGGGCAAGAACTGCGAGACCTTCACCCCGATCGGCCCCTGGCTGCTGACCGCCGACGAGGTCCCGAACCCGCAGGTCCTGGACGTCAAGCTGTGGGTCAACGGTGAGCTCAAGCAGGACGGCAACACCTCGGACCAGATCTTCCCGGTCGGCGAGGTCGTCCGGTACCTGAGCCACTTCATGACGCTGTACCCCGGTGACGTCATCGTCACCGGTACGCCCGCCGGTGTGGCCATGGGCCAACCGGAGCCGAAGCCGTACCTGCGGGCCGGCGACGTCGTCGAGGTGGAGATCGAGGGTCTCGGCCGGCAGCGCCAGGAGTTCAAGGGCGCGTAGCGGGACGTCCGGTCGGATCCGGGAGGGGCGGGGTCGCATCGGCGGCCCCGCCCCTTCGGCGTCCGCGCTCGACCCCGGTCCGCCGTCCCGTCGCCCGGCGGCTTCAGCCGGACGCGGACCCCGTGGCGGGAATCTCCACGACCACGCCCTCCTCGGACGATCGGCGGGCCGCCTCCAGCACGTCGAGGCACTGCGCGGCCTCCAGCGCCGTCACGGGCGCGGGCCCGCCCGTGCGCAGCGCGGCGGCCACCGCCGCGTAGTACGCCGGGTAGTCGCCCTGCTCGGTCGGGACCGGGATGCCGCCGCCGGTCAGCGGGGACTCGCCGGAGCCGAGCCGCCCCCACAGGTGCGGGGGCTCCTCGCCCCAGGGCAGGTCCCCGCCGGGCCGCAGTCCGTCCCGCAGGGCGCCCTCCTGCGGGTCGAGGCCGTACTTCACGTAGCCGGCCCGGGAGCCCAGGACGCGCAGCCGCGGTCCGAGCTGGGCGGTGGTCGCGCTGACGTAGAGGTGGGAGCGGACCCCGTTCGCGTGCGTGAGCGCGAGGAAGGTGTCGTCGTCGGTCTCGGCGCCCGGGCGGCGCACGTCGGTCTCGGCGTAGACCCGTACGGCCGGGCCGAACAGGACCAGCGCCTGGTCCACGACGTGGCTGCCGAGGTCGTAGAGCAGGCCGCCGATCTCCTCCGGGGCGCCCGACTCGCGCCAGCCACCCTTCAGCTGCGGGCGCCAGCGCTCGAACCGGGACTCGAAGCGCTGGACCTCGCCGAGCTCGCCGTCGGCGATGAGGCGGCGCAGGGTCAGGAAGTCGTTGTCCCAGCGGCGGTTCTGGAACACGGACAGGAAGGTGCCGCTGCGGTCCGCGAGGGCGGCGAGCGCGCGGGCCTCGGCGGCGGTGGCGGCGATCGGCTTGTCCACGACCACCGGGATGCCGGCTTCGAGGGCGGTGGTGGCGAGCGGGACGTGCGTCCGGTTGGGGGAGGCGATCACGACCAGGTCGAGGTCCCGGCCCCACAGCTCGGCGGCGGTGGCGGCGATGTGCACGTCGGGGAATTCCGTGCGGGCCTGGGCCTGCCGGGCCGGGTCGGAGGTGACGACGGTGTCGAGGGTGAGTCCGTCGGTGGCGGCCACGAGGGGGGCGTGGAAGACGGAACCGGCGAGTCCGTAGCCGATGACGCCGACGCGGAGCGGGGTGGGAGAGGTGGAAGGGGCGGGGGAGTCAGGGGTGGCGGGGGTGCTCATGGCTCCACTTTGGCAACAGTGTTGCCGAAGTGCAAGGAAGGTGGACAATGGGCATGTGAACAGCGGGAGCGGTGACGGGCGCGGCGGGGTGAACCTGCCGACGCTGCGCGGGTACAACGAGGCGCTGATGCTGGATCTGCTGCGCGGCGCAGGTCCGGAGGGCTTGGGCCGCGCCGAACTCGCGGCCCGTGCGGGGCTCACCCCACAGGCCGTCAGCAAGATCACGGCCCGGCTCGGTGCGGACGGGCTGATCGCGGAGGCCGGGCGTGCCGCGTCCACCGGCGGCAAGCCACGCACCCTGCTCCGGCTGGTGCCGGAGGCGAGGCACGCGGTCGGCGTGCACCTGGACCGCGACGAACTCCGGGCGGTACGGGTCGACCTGGCGGGCCACGTCGTCTCCGAGGACCGTGGCCCCCTGGACTTCGCGGTCGGCCCGGACGCCGTGCTGGACGCGGTCGTACGGGCGGTCGAGCGGGTCCGTGAACCGGCCGGGCCGCCGCTGCTGGGCGTGGGGGTGGCCGCGCCGGGGCCGCTCGACCACCGGTCCGGGGTGATGGGCCGGGTGACCGGGTTCCCCGAGTGGGAGGGCTTCCGGATGCGGGAGCTGCTGGAGGCGCGGCTGGGGGTGCCGGTGCTGGTGGACAAGGACACGAACGCGGGCGTCGCCGCCGAGGGGTCCGGGCGGTCCGGTGGCTCCGGGCCCGGGACCTCCGTGTACCTGCATGTGGCCACCGGGCTCGGTGCGGGGCTCTGGCTCGGCGGTGGGATCTACCGGGGTACCCGCTCGGCGGCGGGGGAGTTCGGGCACCAGGTGATCAGCCTGGACGGCCCGCCGTGTCCCTGCGGGGCGCGGGGATGTGCGGAGGTGCTGTGCCTGGGGGCCGTGGCCCGGGGTGATCTCGCCGAGGCGGCGCGGGTCCTGGGCGTGGGCGCGGCCAACCTGGTCGCGCTGCTGGACGTGGACCGGGTACTGCTGGGCGGGCGGGTGGTGGCGGCGGCCCCGGGGATCTTCCTGAGCGGGGTCCGGGAGGTGCTGGTGGAGCGGGCGGCGGTGCCGGCCGCCATGCCGGTGGTCGCTCTCGCGCGGGTGGGGGTGGCCGAGGGGGCGGCGGAGCTGGCCCTCGGGCCGACGTTCGGGCGACGGGCCGGGTGAACCGTCGCCGGGGGCGCTGCCCCCTCGGGCCCCCGGGCCCCCGCGCCTCGAGCGCCGTCGGCGGGGCTGACGGAGGCGCCGCAGGGCTGGAAGAGGGGGCGGGGTTGACCCCGTGTGTCATTCGGGCGTAAACCGGAACGACTCAGGCGTGGCTCCCGATGAGGGATCGCGCGGGGGTGGCAGGGTGCGGGCAGGCCGGGGTGATCGTCACCTCGTCCGATCATCGTCCCGTCCGGCGAGCACGCGAAGGTCTTCCATGCGACTACGCAAAGCCCTTGCCCTCACCGCCGCCCTCTCCGCCGCCCTGGTCGCCACCACCGCGTCCACCGCCGGAGCCGACATCGGTGCGGGCGGCGGACGCCCCGCACCCGCGCTTCCCTCGCGCGCGCAGGCCACCTGCGGCGACGGGAAGAGCACCGCCTTCCCCATCGGGGCGCGGATCCGCGGCGGCCCGGCCGTCTACCGCACCGGTGCCGGGCCGCAGACCTGGTACCTGGACCTGACCAACACCACCGACTCCGAGTGCACGGCCATCCATCCGATCGTCGTCTTCACGGACAAGGCCCACACCCTGCGCCCCGCCCACCTGCGCATGGAGTTCGACGCCCTGGGCAGCACCTTCCCCGTCAGCCTGGAGCACAGCGACCGCGACGAGATCATCGCCGTCTTCGACGGCGGCGACGCCTTCCCCGGCTTCACCGTCGGCCCCGGCGGCTCCATGACCGTCAAGGTGGGGCTCTCCTTCGCCCCCGACGCGCCCGTCGGTGAGGTCGTCGCCGACGCCGCGCTCGTCCAGCGCAAGGGCGACGACGGCGACTGGATCGGCGAGGCGGGCGGCTACCGGTTCTCCGTCGAGGGCCCGGAGGATCCCGTCGAGGCCGGCTCCCTCGCCCACACCGGCCCGCGCGAGTGGGTCTACGGCACGGGCGCCGTGGCCGCGCTCGCCACCGGTGGCGGACTGCTCCTGGGGGCCCGCCGCCTCCGCCGTTCCGCACGCTGAACCACGCCGTCCGACCTCGTGTACGGCGGCCGCGGACCGGTCGCGGACCCGCCCGTGCCCCCGTCGCCGCGCGCCGCCGACCGCCCCGCATAGAGTCCCACCGTGGAAGAAGAGATCCAGCGGCACCGCCCCGGCTCACCCGTGCGTTCCGGCATTCCGGAGCACGGCCGGATCCCCAAGTACTACGCCGTCAAGGCCCGGATCGCCGAGCTCCTCGACGTGCTCGGCGAGGGCGGCACCCTGCCCACCGAGCGCGATCTCGCCGAGCGGTACGAGGTGTCCCGCGAGACCGTGCGCCAGGCCCTGCGCGAGCTGCTGCTGGAAGGCCGGCTGCGCCGCTCCGGCCGCGGGACCGTCGTCGCCGGCCCCAAGCTGGAGCAGCCGCTCTCCCTCGCCAGCTACACCGAGGGCGTACGCCGCCAGGGCCGCCGTCCGGGCCGGCACCTCATCGGGCTGGAGCAGTTCCCCTGCCCGCCCGACCTCGCGCCCGGCATCGGCGCCGAGCCCGGCGAGCCCGTCTGGCATCTGGAGCGGGTCCTGCTCGCCGACGACGAGCGCGTCGGCCTGGAGAGCACGTACCTCCGCGTGGCCCGAGCCCCCCGCCTGAACAGCGATTTCCAGCCCGACTCCTCCTTCTACGGGTATCTCCGCGACAGCCTCGGCATCTCCTTCGGCGAGGCCGACGAGAAGCTGGAGACGGTCCTGGCTACCCCGCGCGAGGCCCTGCTGATCGGCACCCCGCCCGCGCTTCCGATGCTGCTGATCCACCGCTTCTCGCGGGACCAGGAGGGCAGGCCGCTGGAGCGGGTGCGTTCGCTCTATCGTGGGGATCGGTTCAGCTTCACGACCCGCCTGCACGCCGAATAGCTCGGGAGGAATCATCCGGTACAGGGAAAATCAGGACGCACTCGCATCACAAAAAGATAACGGGTCTAGTCCAAGTGTCGGGGGTTGTTCACCGGCCCGTCGCCGGACGGATCCTCCCGGGCCACGGACCCGACCCACCGTTGGCGGCGTGAAAGTCATAGTCGTCGGAGGCGGCGTGGTCGGCACCATGCACGCCTGGCAAGCAGTCGAACGCGGCCACGAGGTCGTCCAGATCGAGCGAGAAGCGGAGGCCCGTGGCGCGTCCCTGCGCAATTTCGGCCAGATCTGGGTCAGCGGACGGGCCGGGGGAGAGGAGCTCGACACCGCCCTACGGGCCCGCGAGCTCTGGGAGCGCATCGGCGCCGAGGTGCCCGGCCTGGGCTTCCGCGCCAACGGCTCCCTCACCCCCGTCCGCACCCGCCGCGAACTCGCGGTCGCCGAGGCGGCCCTGGCCCGCCCGGACGCCGCCGCCCGCGGCTACCAGCTGCTCACCGCGGCCGAGGCCCGGGAGATCAACCCGGCCCTGCGCGGCGCGTTCGAGGCCGCCCTGTGGTGCGAACGGGACGCCGCCGTCGAGCCGCGCACCGCGCAGCTCCACCTCCGCGAGGCCCTGCGCGCCCGCGCTGCCGGCCGCTACACCTTCCTCGCCGGCCGCGAGGTCCGCGAGGTCGTCGGTCACGGCGCCGTCCGCGACGACCACGGCGACGTCCACCGCGGCGACGCCGTCGTCCTCGCCACCGGTGCCTGGCTGTCCGGCCTGGTCCGCGAACTGGCCCCCGACCTGCCGGTGCGGCGCGTCCGTCTCCAGATGATGCAGACCGACCCGCTCGGCGAACCGCTGACCACCTCGGTCGCGGACGCCGACAGCTTCCGCTACTACCCGGCCTACCGGTCCCCCGCGCTCGACACCCTCAACGCCGAGCAGGAGCAGGCGCCGATCGCCGCCGAGCACAAGATGCAACTACTGATGGTCCAGCGCCGCGACGGCGGACTGACCATCGGCGACACCCACGAGTACGAGCACCCCTTCGCCTTCGACACCCTCGAAGACCCCTACGAGCACGTCACCGCCGTGGTCGAGTCCCTCCTCGGCCGCCCCCTGCCGAGGATCCGGCACCGCTGGGCGGGCGTGTACGCGCAGTGCACCGACACCACCCGCGTCGTCCACCGCCAACAGGTGGCCGACGGTGTCTGGCTGGTGACCGGACCCGGCGGGCGTGGCATGACCTGCTCGCCCGCCATAGCCGAAACCACCGCGAACGAACTGGGCTGGTAAGTCAGATGAGCAACGCCGACACGAACACCGACACGAACACCGACACGAACGCCGACACGAACGCCGACACCGACGTCACCGACCCCGGCCGCCACCAGCTGGTCGTCCTCGACATGGCCGGCACCACCGTCGCCGACGGCGGCCTCGTCGAGCGCGCCTTCGAGCAGGCCGCCGAGCGGCTCGGCGTCGAACCCGGCACCCCCGACCACGCCGAGAAGCTCCGGTACGTCCTCGACACCATGGGCGAGTCCAAGATCTCGGTCTTCCGCCACCTCTTCGGTACGGAGGAACTGGCCCACCGCGCCAACTCCGCCTTCGAAGAGGCATACGGCGCCCTCGTCGACGGCGGCCTCGTCACCCCGCTCCCCGGCGCCCGCGCCGCGATCGAGCGGCTCCGCGCCGACGGCCGCACCGTCGTCCTCACCACCGGATTCGCCCGGGTCACCCAGGACGCCATCCTCGACGCCCTCGGCTGGCAGGACCTCGCCGACCTCACCCTCTGCCCCGCCGACGCGGGCGGCCGCGGGCGCCCGTACCCGGACATGGTGCTGACCGCGTTCCTGCGCACCGGCGCCGTGGCCGACGTGGGCGACGTCGTGGTCGCGGGTGACACCGCCTACGACATGCTCAGCGGCCGCCGCGCCGGCGCCGGGATCGTGGCGGGCGTCCTCACCGGCGCCCACGACCGCACGGCACTCACCCGGCACGGCGCGACCCATGTCCTGGCCTCCGTCGCCGAACTCCCCGCCCTCCTCGGGGAGTCGCCGTGAGCGGTATCCGCTTCGACGCGGTCAGCGTCGCCTACGGCGGCAACACCGTCCTGGACTCCCTCGACCTGACCGTCGAACCGGGCGAGGTGATGGCCCTGCTCGGCCCCTCCGGCTCGGGCAAGACCACCGCCCTGCGCGCCGTCGCCGGCTTCGTACGGCCCCTCGCGGGCCGGGTACTGATCGGCGGTCGGGACGTCACCGCGCTCCCGCCGCACAAGCGCGGCATCGGCATGGTCGTCCAGCAGTACGCGCTCTTCCCGCACATGCGGGTCGCGGACAACGTCGCCTTCGGCCTCAAGGCCCAGAAGGCCCCGAAGGCCGAGATCCCGGGGCGGGTCACCGAGGCGCTGGAGATGACCGGCATGGCGGCGTACGCCGAGCGCTACCCGCGCGAGCTCTCCGGCGGCCAGCAGCAGCGCGTGGCCATCGCCCGCGCCCTCGCCATCCGCCCCGGGGTGCTCCTGCTCGACGAGCCGCTGTCGGCCCTCGACGCGCAGCTGCGCTCCGGAATGCTCGCCGAACTGGCCCGCCTGCACCGCGAACTGCCCGACGTATCGATTCTGTACGTCACCCACGACCAGGTGGAGGCGCTCACCCTGGCCGACCGGATCGCCGTCATGGACAAGGCCCGGCTGCGGGACTGCGGGACCCCGCAGGAGCTGTACCGGGCCCCGCGCACCGAGTTCACCGCGTCGTTCGTCGGCAACGCGAACCTGCTGCCGGTGACGGTGGCCGAGCGCGGCGCGGTCTTCGAGGGCCGGGCCCTGACCCTCGACCGCGGGCGGGCGGAGCCGGGCGCCACGGCCACGCTGTGCGTACGGCCGCACCTGCTCGGGCTCGGCGCCGGCCCCAACGCGCTGAGCGGCACCCTCGCCGAGGTCCAGTGGCGCGGCTCGACGCACCGGCTGTACGTGGACGTCGCCGGCCACCGCGTGAAGGCGGACCTCCCCGAGCTGCGGGAGACACCCGCGCCGGGGGACCGGGTCACGCTGCACTTCGAGCCGCGGGACGCCGTGCTGCTGGCCGCAGGTGTGACCCGTGCCTGACGTTTCGCGGCGGGCCGCGCCCCCGCGGGGCTCCGCCCCGGACCCCGCGCCTCGAACGCCGGCGGGGCTGAAGTGTGCGGGGGTGTGGGTGATGCCGCCCGTCGTCGTGCTCGGGCTCGTGTTCCTGTATCCGCTCGGGCTGGTCGTCCAGCAGTCGTTCAGCCCCGAGAACGGCGGCGGCGCCTTCGACGCGTACGCCTCCGTCTTCGCCTCGCAGAGCTTCCACGAGGCCCTCGGGACCACCGTCCGGCTGGCCGTCGGCGCGACCGTCGGTTGCCTCGTACTCGGCTTCGTGCTCGCGCTGATCATCGCCTTCGTGCCCTTCCCCGGGGCCCGCGCCGTCGCCAAGTTCATCGACGTCTTCCTCTCCTTCCCCTCCTTCCTCATCACCCTCGCCCTCCTCTTCGTCTACGGAACGGTCGGCATGGCCAACGGCCTCGTCACCGACCTCACCGGAGCCGCCGAGGGGCCCTTCCACTTCCTCACCACCCCCTGGGGCGTCCTGCTCGCGGAGATCACGTACTTCACGCCCTTCGTGATGCGTCCGCTGCTCGCGGCCTTCTCCCAGCTGGACACCGCCCAGCTGGAGGTCGCCGCCGGCCTCGGCGCCCGGCCCGCCCGGATCGTCCGGCGGGTGATCCTGCCCGAGGCCCTCCCGGCCCTCGCCGCCGGTGGCAGCCTCGTCCTCGTGATGTGCCTGAACGAGTTCGGGATCGTCCTGTTCACCGGCGCCAAGGACGTCACGACGCTCCCGATGCTCATCTACGGCAAGGCCGTCCTCGAATCCGACTACGCGGCCGCCTGCGTGGTCGCCGTCGTCAACATCGCGCTGTCCGTCGGCCTGTTCGGCCTCTACCGGACGGTGGGCAAGCGTGCTGGTGCATAGCAAGAGCGGTCGCTGGGCCGCCTGGGGCCTCTTCGGCCTCCTCTTCCTGCCGCTGTTCGCCCTGCCCCTGCTCGTCGTGGTCGCGGCCTCCTTCGCCACCCACTGGTCCGGGGCCTTCCCGTCCGGACCGACCACCGAGAACTACGCGGCCGCCGTGCGCGGCGAATCCCTCCAGGCCCTCACCACCAGCCTGATCACGGCCCTCGCCGCCAGCCTCCTCGCGCTCACCGTCGGGACCTGGGCCGCGCTGGCCGCGGCCGGCCTGCGCAAGCGGGCGAAGCGGCTCCTGGACGCGCTGTTCATGCTGCCCGTCGCCGTGCCGTCGGTGGTCGTCGGCCTCGCCGTGCTGGTCGCCTTCAGCCGGCCGCCGGTCCTGCTCAACGGCACCAGCTCGATCGTCGTCCTGGCGCACACGATCCTTGTCACGGCCTTCGCCCACCAGTCGGTCTCGGCGGCGATCGTACGGCTCGACCCCGCGTACGAGCAGGCGGCCGCCTCCCTGGGCGCCCGCCCCGCGTACGTGCTGTGGCGGGTCAGGCTCCCTCTCCTGCTGCCGTCCCTCACGGCCGCGGCCGGCCTCTGCTTCGCCCTGTCCATGGGCGAGTTGAGCGCCACGATGATGCTCTACCCGCCGGACTGGATGCCCCTGCCCGTACGCGTCTTCACCGCCACCGACCGCGGTTCGCTCTACAGCGGCTCCGCCGTCGCCGTGGTCCTGATGGCCACCACCCTGCTGGTCCTCCTGGCCGTCTCCCGCGTCCGCACCAGGGCCTCCTACCGCTGAACCCCGTAGGAACCTCGTAGGAACCCTGTAGCCCGTAGGGCCCCGCCCCTCCCACCCCCGTCGACTCCCTTTCCCCGTAAGGAAGTTCCATGACCGGCAAGAGACTCCTCCGCATCGCCACCGTCGTCACCGGCGGCCTCGCCCTCACCTCCTCCCTCACCGCCTGCGGTGGCGGCTCCTCCGCCGCCGACTCGAAGGCCGGCGAGAAGATCGTCACCGTCTACAGCGCCGACGGCCTCAAGAGCGAGAAGGGCGACGGCTGGTACGACAAGGTCTTCGCCGACTTCACGAAGAAGACCGGCATCGAGGTCAAGTTCGTCGAGGGCGGCTCCGGCGAGATGGTGCAGCGCGCCGTCCGTGAGAAGACCAACACCCAGGCCGACGTGCTGATCACCCTGCCGCCCTTCATCCAACAGGCCGACGGCAAGGGCCTGCTCCAGTCCTACCGGCCGCAGGGCTCCGACAAGGTCAACGGCGCGGACAAGGCCGCCGACGGCAAGTGGACCGCGGTCGTGAACAACTACTTCGGCTTCGTCTACAACAAGAAGGAGCTCACCGAGGCCCCCACGACCTGGGAGGAGCTGCTGGACGCCAAGTACAAGGGCAAGCTGCAGTACTCCACCCCGGGCGTCGCGGGCGACGGCACCGCCGTGCTCATCAAGGCGATGCACGACTTCGGCGGCAAGGAACCGGCGATGGAGTTCCTGAAGAAGCTCCAGGCCAACAACGTCGGCCCGTCCTCCTCCACCAGCAAGCTGGCGCCCAAGACCGACAAGGGCGAGCTGCTCGTCGCCAACGGTGACGTGCAGATGAACTTCGCGCAGTCCAAGTCCATGCCGAACCTGGGCATCTGGTTCCCGGCCAAGGAAGGCGGCAGGCCCACCAGCTTCGCCCTGCCCTACGCGGCCGGCCTGGTCGACAAGGCACCGCACACCGAGAACGGCCGGAAGTTGCTCGACTTCCTGCTCAGCGAGGAGGCCCAGCAGCAGGTCAGCGGGGTCGGCGGCGGCTTCCCGGCGCGCACCGACGTCAAGCCCACCGACGCCAACGCCGTCGAACTCACCCGGCTCATGACGGGCGTGGAGATCTTCGAGCCGAACTGGGCCGACATCGACAAGAACCTCACCGACCACGTCGACGCGTGGAAGTCGGCAACCGGAAGCTGACCGGTTACTCCCTGGCCACCCCCGACCGGCAGAGTGACCCTCGTATAACGGGTCTGGACCGAAGCCTGCACCTTCGGTCCGGACCCGGAACCCACCGAAACGCCCCCCGCTCCTTTCGCCGCTCACTTGCTCCCAGGAGGAGTACGTGTCCCCAGTCCTGCCCGGACGTCGTGCCGTCGTCGCGACCGCCATCACCTCCGCCCTGATCGCCGCCGCCCTCGCGGCCACCCCCGCCGCCGCGGCGGCCAACACCGACAAGGTCCTCGTCATCGGTATCGACGGCGCGGTCCTCGACCGCGTCAAGGTCGCCGACGCACCCCACCTGAACGGCCTGATGGCCCAGGGGCTGACCGCCCGCAGCACCCTCTACGCCGGCCCGATGGCAGCCACCTCCTCGGGCCCCGGTTGGTCCACCATCGCCACCGGGGTCTGGCCCGACAAGCACGGGGTGAAGGACAACTCCTTCATCGGCGAGAACTACGCCGCCCACCCCGACTTCCTGACCCGCATCGAGAACGCGAGGCCGGCGCTCAACACCTACGCGGCCGCCGACTGGGAGCCCATCACCTCCACCGACCAGAACGGCCCGATCTTCTCCTCGAAGGTCGACAAGCGACTCTCCCTCAAGGGCGACCGCGACGGCTACCGCACCGAGGACCCGAAGATCGCGGCGGCCGCCGCCGCCGAGCTGCAGGGCCAGAACCCGGACGCCGCCTTCGTCTACCTCGGCGAGATCGACGCGGCCGGCCACTCCTACGGGGCGGCCTCCCAGCAGTACCTCGACACCGTCGCCCGCGTCGACGCCCTGGTCGGCCGGCTCCTCACCGCCGTCAGGAACCGCCCGACGTACGCCCAGGAGAACTGGAAGATCCTGGTCACCACCGACCACGGCCACACCGACTCCGGCGGCCACGGCGGCTCGACCGTCCAGGAGCGCGGCACCTTCGTCATCGCCAAGGGCCCCGGCATCCCGGCCGGCTCCGTCCGCTCCGACGTCCGGCTGGTCGACGTCGCCGCCACCGCGCTCGCCCAGGTCGGCGTCAGCGGCGCCGGTCTCGACGGCGTCCCGCTGAACGCCCCGGACACCGACCCGTTCGACACCCTGCGCCCGAACCTCCAGGCCCGGGTGGACGAGACGGGCATCCCGGCCGGGGTGAAGGGCTTCACGCACACCCCGCCCGCCGGCTGGTCCGTCGACAACTCCAGGATGGGTGCGGGCGGTGTCACCGAGTGGGCCGGCTGGGCGTTCGCGACCGACGAGTTCTGGAGCCGGTCGCAGCGCGACCAGTGGCGCGAGCTGAACGTCCGCTCGCGTGACGTCTTCGCCGTCGCCGACTCCGACGAGTGGGACGACAAGACCCACACCGGCACCTTCGACTCCACCCTCGTCACCCCCAAGTGGGCGGTCAGCGGCGGCAGTACGCGGAATCTGACCTTCCAGACGCACTACCGGCACGAGGCCGGCCAGACCGCCCAGGTCCTGGTCTCCTACAACGGCGCCGCCCCGACCGTGGTGAAGACCTACACCGCCGACGCCGTCGCCAAGGCCGAGTCCCTCGCCCTCCAGGTCCCGTCCGGCGCCACCGACGTCCAGGTCCGCTTCCGCTACAGCGGCACCAACAACTGGTTCTGGACCGTCGACGACGTCCGCCTGAACTGACCGCTTCCCGCGCTCCGGGTCCGGGCCGTGGACGCCAGGGACGTCCACGGCCCGGCCCCGATAGGGTGGTACAGACCAGAGGTCGCAGGTCACCGAGAGCGGAGAACAGTCCAGTGGCAGAGCGCAAGCCGATCGAATCCTGGCTCACCGACATGGACGGGGTCCTCATCCACGAGGGCACCCCGATCCCCGGCGCCGATGCCTTCATCAAGCGGCTGCGCGAGTCCGGCAAGCCCTTCCTGGTGCTCACCAACAACTCGATCTACACCCCGCGCGACCTCCAGGCCCGCCTGAGCCGCATGGGGCTGCAGGTCCCCGTCGAGAACATCTGGACCTCGGCGCTGGCCACCGCGAAGTTCCTCGACGACCAGCGTCCGGGCGGCACGGCCTACGTCATCGGCGAGGCGGGCCTGACCACCGCCCTCCACGACATCGGCTACATCCTGACCGACCACGAGCCCGACTACGTGGTCCTGGGCGAGACCCGGACGTACAGCTTCGAGGCGATGACCAAGGCGGTCCGCCTGATCAACGCGGGCGCGCGCTTCATCTGCACCAACCCCGACGAGACCGGCCCCTCCACCGAGGGCCCGCTCCCGGCCACCGGCGCCGTCGCCGCGCTGATCACCAAGGCGACCGGCAAGAAGCCGTACTTCGCCGGCAAGCCGAACCCGCTGATGATGCGTACCGGCCTGAACGCGATCGGCGCCCACTCGGAGACCAGCGCGATGATCGGCGACCGGATGGACACCGACGTGCTGGCCGGCCTGGAGGCGGGTATGCAGACCTTCCTCGTCCTCACCGGCCTGACCACCGAGCAGGACACCGAGAAGTTCCCCTTCCGCCCGACCAGGACGGTCGCCTCGATCGCGGACCTGGTCGACCTGATCTGAGTCGATCCCGGGTACGGCCTACGGCGTACGGCCGAACGGCCTTACCGCGTTCGGGGCGTACGGCTGACACGTACGGCGCCGCTCCGGATGCGCGACGGCGCGCCGCGCGTGAATCTCCTTGTCGAGGAGGTTCACCATGCGCAGTGTTCCGATCGCTGTCCGCGCCACCGCGATGGCCGTCACTCTGGCGGCGTTCTCGGTGGTGACCGCGCCGATCGCCCTCGCGGGCGAAGAGGACCGCGGTGACCGCGGCGACCGCGGCGACCGCGGCAGCGTCACGGTCGACCCGAATCCGGCTCACCCCGGAGCGCAGGTCAAGCTGCGCGTCCAGGGCTGTGACGGGAACCGCGGAGCGGCCAAGTCCGCCGCCTTCGTGTCGGACGTCGACCTCTACGGCCGGGACGGTGGCCGCAGCCCGCTCTACGGCGACGCGATGGTCAGCTCGCACGTCTCGCCCGGCTGGCACTCCGTCCGGGTGATGTGCGACGGCCACGAGAAGTTCAGCGGCTCGATCCAGATCTCCCAGTACCGCCCGTCCCACCACCCCAGTCCCGTCTGGCCGGTCCACGCGGGCGGCGGCGGCATGGCGGCCGAGCTCGCGGCGCAGCCGGTCAAGAAGGCTCACGGCGCCGACGGCCCGGGGCTGCCGCACACGGTGATCGGCGCCGTCCTCGCCGCGGTCGCCACCCTGGCCGTCGCGGGCCGGGCGCTGGCCCTGCGCCGCCGCCGTAGTGGTGAGTGAGGCCGGTGCGGGCCGGTGAGTGAGGACAAGGCCTCGACGGGCGGCCGGCTGCTGACCTTCGCCGCTTGGGCGGTGCTGGTGCTGGGCCTGTGGCTGTGGGGCCGCCAGCTCACCGTGGCGCCGGCCGCGCCCGCCGGCCAGGCCGGCGGGACGGTGGGTCCGGGGCTGCCGGCCGCGCACGCGCCGCTCGCCGCGGCCCCGCCCCAGCGCGTCGACGTGCCCTCCATAGGCATCCAGGCCCCGGTGATCTCCCGGGACCTGGACAAGGACGGGGCGATCGAGCCGCCCCCGTACGAGCAGCCGGGCACGGTGGGCTGGTGGGGGCGCGGGACCCAGCCGGGGGCGGCCGGGACGGCGCTGATGGTGGGGCACGTGGACACCCGCTCCAAGCCCGCGGTCTTCTACGGGCTGAGCTCCGCACAGCCGGGCGACAAGGTGCGGGTGGTGCGGACGGACGGTTCGGTCGCCGAGTTCACGGTCGAGGACGTACGGGTCTACGAGCGCGAGGCCTTCGACGCGCACAAGGCCTACGGTCAGCGGGTCCGGGGCCGCGCGGAGCTGAGGCTGGTGACCTGCGGGGGCACGTACGACAAGGTGGCCAAGGAGTACACGGCCAACGTGGTGGTCTCCGCCTACCTGACGGGCGTCGGAGCCCGCCCGGGCGCACCGGGCACCGCGGCCTGAGCGGAAACGAGGAAGCCCCTCGCAGCTTTCGCTGCGAGGGGCTTCCTCCGTCTGTGCGCCGCCAGGGACTCGAACCCCGGACCCGCTGATTAAGAGTCAGCTGCTCTAACCAACTGAGCTAGCGGCGCTTGCTGACAGGGAAAACTCTACCCCACCCTCAGGGGTGCCCGTGACCAGCCACGCCCGCCTTGTCCGATTAACCCATGTTTGACGGGTTTATCGTGCACCATATGTCTGCGCGTGCCGTATCTGATGCTTTATCAGGTGCGGCTCCGGTCTGCCAGTGGACGAGTGGACCGGTGGACAGTGGACGAGCAGGGGAGTGGACGGAACCGCATGAGGATGCAGCCTCCGACGCATGTGCAGATGAAGATGCCCGGTTTCGAGGAGTACGAGCCCGCGGGCGACTGTGTGTGCCGGGGCTGCGCCCAGCGCCGCCGCGCCCTCGCCCGCGCGCGGGCCATACCGCTCCGGGACGGGGGGCACCCGGCCGCACGCGGCGCCCGCCGGGCGCTGGTGCTGGCCACCGCCGCGGGAGTGGTCCTGGGTGGCGGCGGCGTCACCGCGGCGGCCGTGACCAGCCCGCCGCCGGGGCCGGCGGCCTGGGACGATCCGAGTTCCCCGCAGGGCGCACGGACCCCGCTGCACGGCCCCAAGGGCGGGCCGGTGGGCAAGCCCGGCGCTCCGGCCCAGCCCGGCGCGGTGCGGCGGATCGACCGCGCGACGATCATCAACCGGGCGAAGCTGTGGCTGGACGCACAGGTCCCGTACAGCATGTCCGAGTACTGGACCGACGGGTACCGGCAGGACTGCTCGGGCTACGTCTCCATGGTCTGGAACCTGGGGTCGAACGAATGGACCGGCAGCCTCGACAAGTTCGCCACCAAGATCACCAAGGATGAGCTGCTGCCGGGCGACATGCTCCTCTTCCACAACCCGGCGGACCCCAACAACGGCTCGCACGTGGTCATCTTCGGCGGTTGGGTCGACTCGACGCGCACGCACTACGTCGCCTACGAGCAGACGCGCCCGAACACGCGGAAGCTGGCCACGCCCTACGGGTACTGGGCCAACGCGACGAAGTACGTCCCGTACCGGTTCAACGGCGTGCCGGGCGGCATCCTCCCGGAAACCCCCGGCGCCCAGCCGCCCGCGGGCTCCAAGCCGGGGGACGCGACGGTGTTCCCGGGCGCGGACAAGTTCGGCCCCGGCGCCACCAACGATCACGTGGCCCAGCTCGGCCGGATGCTGATCGAGCGCGGCGCGTACCGGTTCTACCCCAAGGGGGTGGCCGACCGGACGTGGAGCGACCACGACAAGCTCGCCACCGCCGCCTTCCAGCGCGCACAGGGCTGGACGGGCGCGGACGCCGACGGCATCCCCGGCACGCACACCTGGAAGCTGCTCGTCGAGAAGCAGGGCAAGAACATCCCGCCGACGGTGGCGGGCGCGCCCGGACCGGGCGGGGTACGGGCCTACCCGGGCGCCGCGGTGTTCCGCCCGGGCCGGTCGCACGAGGCCATCAGGGCCCTCGGCCGTCAGCTGGTGAAGAAGGGCTTCGGCACGTACTACACGACCGGTCCGGGCCCGCTCTGGAGCGAGGCCGACCGCCGCAACGTCGAGGCCTTCCAGCGCGCGCAGGGCTGGACCGGCGCTTCGGCCAACGGCTACCCGGGCCCGGAAACCTGGCGCCGGCTGTTCGCATGACGGAGGTAACGATGTTCCCCACGCGCACCACCTCGACGACGGGCACCCTCCGCGTGCCGCCGGCCACCCCGGTGGCGGTCCGGGCGGCGGATCTTGCCCCCGCGCCCGCCCCCGCGCCCGCCCCCGCAGTCCTGCCGGTCGCTCACCCCGGGTGGGCCGCGGAGTCGACGCCCGTTCCGGAGCCCGCGCCGGAGCCCGCGTACGCGGCCGTGGCCGCGGCCGTCGCCGCGCCCCGTGAGGCCGCCGCCCCGGAACACGCCGTCGCCGCCGAGACCTCCTTCGGCTGGGCCGCGGCGCAGGCCGCCCGCCCGACGCCCGAGCCGCCGCACGGCTGGGAGGTGCCGGCGGCCCGGGCGCACCCGTACGACGAGGGGGACCGGAGCCCCGCCGCCCCGTCGGCCGTCGCGGGCCTGGACATCCCGCACCCGCAGGAGGCGGAGGCCCCCGCCGGGGTGGCCACCCTGCGCCTGCGGACCGCCGAGGTCGAAACCGGGCCCGAGGCCGAGCCCGGGCCCGAGGCCGAGCCCGGGCCCGAGCCCGAGGCCGAGCCCGAGGCGGTGGTCGAGGCGCCGGTCGAGCCCGAAGCCGAACTCGATCCCGAGCCGGATTTCGCACCCGAAGCCGAACCCGAACCCGAGCACGAGTTCGAGCCCGACCCCGGGTACGCTCCCGAACCCGCGGACGCGCCGCAGCACTCCGGCATCCCCGGCCCCGGACCGGTCGAGATCGTCGCCCGGGCGGTGGCCCGCGGCCTGGACGAGGGGGGCGCCGCGCCGGACCTCCCGTACCCCGGAGCCCACCGGGGCACCTCCGTCACCGAGGTGCCGGTGCACCTCCCGTTCCGCGGTACGCGGCAGCTGCCGGTGACACCCGCACCCGTACCGGCGGTCGCCGCGCCCGCCGCCCGCGCCCCGCGCCCCGCCCCCGGTCGCCGGGTCCCGCGCGGCGACGACCGGCTCCGCGAGCACCGCGGCCCGGTGCTGCCCGGCTGGGTCGGCGTGGCCGTCGGCGGGCTCGCCCTCGCCGGCTGCGCGGCCGTGCTCTGGCGCGCCGGGGTCGTCCCCGCCCCCTTCGTGGCCGCCTTCGGCGCGGCCCCCCGTGCCTACCACGGCCTGCGCGCCACCCACTGGCCGCCGCTCGCCTTCCTCGGCATCGTCGCCCTCGTGTCGCTCGGCGGACTCGGCCGGGCCCGCGCCGGCCACGCCTGGGTGCTCACCCTCTTCGGCCGCTACCGCGGCACGGTCCGGCGTACCGGCCTGACCTGGGTGAGTCCGCTGCTCCTGCGCCGCAGGGTCGACGTACGCCTGCGCCACTGGCGCAGCGACCCGATGCCCGCCGTGGACTCGGGCGGCCTCGCCCTCCAGGTCGTCGTCCAGGTCGTCTGGCAGGTCAGGGACACCGCACGGGCCACCCTGGCCGTCGAGGACCACACGGAGTACCTCGCCGAGCAGGTCGAGTCGGCGATGGCCCGCGTGCTGTCGCAATTGCCCGCCGACGCCTTCCACGAGGACGCCCCGACCCTGCGCGACGCCGAGGCCGTCGGTGACGCGCTGACCCGGATGCTGGCGGCCGAGACCGAGGCCGTCGGGATCGAGGTGTTCTCGGCCCAGCCGACCCGGATCGAGTACGCGCCCGAGGTGGCCGAAGCCATGCGCCGCCGCCGGGTCGCGGCGATCGACGCCAAGCACCGGGACACCGTGCTGACGTCGGTCGTGGACGCCGTCGACGACACCGTCCACCGGCTGACCTCGCGCGGTCTGGTCGAGCTCGACGACTACGAGCGCAAGGCGCTGGTGAAGGACCTCACGGTCGCCTTCTACACGGGTCGCTCCGAGTAGGGCGGTGGCGTAGGGGGGTCCGGCGGGGCCGGGAGCGCGCGGGAGAACGGGTGGCCGGAAGGTGACGGACCACCCGTTCTCCCATTGGTATGGACATGGCCAACTCTCGTCAATAATCTGGGACTTGGTCTAGACCTGATCCCCGCGCGCGCGCTCTCACCGAACTCCCCCCACGTTCAAGGAGCATCATGCGTCCCATCCGCATGCCCGAAATCCCCAGGCGGGCCGGCGTCGCCGCGCTCGGCCTCGGCCTCGTCGCAGGCATCACCCTCGCCACCGCCCCGGCCGCCAGCAGCCACGGCTACACCGACACCCCGATCAGCCGCCAGAAGCTCTGCGCCAACAGGGCCGTCTCCGACTGCGGCGCGATCCAGTGGGAGCCGCAGAGCGTCGAGGGCTTCAAGGGGTTCCCGGCCGCCGGCCCCGCCGACGGCAAGATATGTTCCGGCGGACTCTCGCAGTTCTCCGAGCTCGACAACCCGCGCGGCGGCGCCTGGCCCACCACCAAGGTGACCAGCGGGCAGAGCTACTCCTTCCGGTGGCAGTTCACCGCCAACCACTCCACCACCGACTTCAAGTACTACGTCACCAAGAACGGCTGGACCGGCACCAAGGCCCTCACTCGCGCCGACCTCGAACCCCAGCCTTTCCTCGCCGTCGCCTACAACGGCGCCCGCCCCTCCATGACCACCGTCCACCAGGGCGCCATGCCGAGCGGAAAGACCGGCCGGCACCTGATCCTGGCCGTCTGGACCGTCAACGACACCCCGATGGCCTTCTACGCCTGCTCCGACGTTCAGTTCTGACGGAACGTCAGCTACCCTCCGGCGGCATGCGGACGACGACAGCACCCGACACCGTCGCGGAGCTCATGGCGCGCCGATGGGGCGACCACCGGCCCGGGCTGATGTACGAGGACGAGGCCGGACGGCACGTCCTCACCCACCACCGGACCGCCCAGGAGGCCGCCGCACGCGCCGCGCTGCTCGTCGACCTCATGCCCTCGGGGGCCGAGCCGCACCTCGGCATCCTGCTCGACAACACCCCCGAGTTCCCGTTCTGGCTCGGCGCGGCGGCCCTCGCCGGGGCCGCCGTCGCCGGGATCAACCCCACCCGACGCGGCCCCGAACTGGCCCGCGACATCCTGCACACCGACTGCCGGATCCTGATCACCGAGCGCGCCCACCTGCCGCTGCTGCGCGGCCTCGACCTGCCCGGCGTCCGCGTCCTGGTCACCGGCACCGAGGAGTACGAGGCCCTGCTCGCCCCCTACACCACCGCCGAACCCGGCGAAGCCCACCTACGGCCCCCCGCACCCGACTCCCGCCTCCTCCTCTACTTCACCTCCGGCTCCACCGGCGCCCCCAAGGCCGCCATCTGCACCCAGGGCCGGCTCGCGGCCGCCGGAGCCGCGCTGGCCCACCGGTTCACCGTCACCCCGGACGACGTCCACTACATCTGCATGCCGCTCTTCCACGGCAACGCCGTCATCGCCGACTGGCTGCCGGCGCTGGTCGGCGGAGCTCCGGTGGCGCTGCGCCGCCGCTTCTCGGCCTCCGCGTTCCTGGACGACGTACGGGCGTACGGGGCCACGTACTTCACCTACGTCGGGCGGGCGATCCAGTACCTCCTGGCCACCGGACCCCGCCCCGACGACCGCGCCCACACCCTGCGGCTCGGCTTCGGCACCGAGGCCGGGGCGGTGGACGCGGCCCGCTTCGCCGAACGCTTCGGGGTCCGGCTGGTGGAGGGCTACGGCGCCACCGAGGGCGGCGCCTCCGTCCAGCGCACCCCGGACACCCCGCCGGGCGCCCTGGGCCGGGCCGGCGCGGGCGACGAGCTGGCCGTGATCGACCCGGCGACGGGCACGGAATGCCCGCCCGCGGTCCTCGACCCGGACGGCCGCCTGCTCAACGGCTCGGCGGCGATCGGTGAACTGGTCAACCGCGGCCGCAGCCTCTTCGAGGGCTACTGGCGCAACCCGGAGGCGGAGGCCGACCGCACCCGCGACGGCTGGTACTGGACGGGGGACCTCTTCTTCCGCGACGCGGCGGGCTTCCTCTACTTCGCCGGCCGCACCGACGACCGGCTCCGCGTCGACAGCGAGAACCTCGCCGCGGCGGTGATCGAGAACATCCTGGCCCGCTGGACGGACGCGGCTGCGGTCGCCGTCTACGCCGTCCCGGACGAGGTCGCCGGCGACCAGGTCATGGCGGCCCTCGCCCTCCGGGACGGCGCGCCCTTCGACCCGGACGCCTTCGCCGCCTTCCTCTCCCGCCAACCGGACCTGGGCACGAAGATGGCCCCGCGCTACGTCCGCGTCGTCGCGGCCATGCCGACCACGGCGACGAACAAGATCCACCGGGTCTCCCTCCGCCAGGAGGGCTTCCACTGCCCGGACCCGGTCTGGCACCGCTCCCCGACCGGGGCCGGGGACTACCGCCGCCTGGACGAGGCCGCCCTGACCGCCCTCCTCGCGGACTACGAGGCCCAGGGCCGCTCCGACCTGCTGCGCCGGCCGGGCACACCGCACCCGTGAGCGGGCCCTGACCCCGTCGGGGGCCAAGCCGTCTCTTCCGGATCGTGCCGGGCCTACGACGCCCGGCACCGCGCCTCGCCGCGTCGTCGGGCCCGGCACCGGACGCCGCGGGCCCGACCGGCAAGAACGGAAGGGCGGACTCGGTCGGGAGCTCAGTCGCCGGCCCGCACCACCGGGATCCACAGCTCCGCGTCCGCGTGCGTGCCGTCCGGCGACACCCGCGTCCGCGAGAGCGACGGACCCGGGCGGCTCCGGTACGGGTTCGACGGGAACCACTGCGTGTACACGTCCCGCCACAGGTGCTGGACCGCCGACGGGAACTCACCCGAGGACTCGAACACCGCCCACGTCCCCGGCTCGACGTCGAGGCTCTCCGAAGCCCCCGGTACGTCCTCGTCGCTCAGCACCCCGTGGAAGTAGTCCAGTTCGGTGCCTTCCGCGTCCTGCGCGGCGTGGTTGCCGACCACGGCCAGCACACCGCCCGGCTCCCCGGACCCGGCAGCCTCCCACCGCCCCAGCGTCTCCTTGCCGATGCCTTTGACGAACTCGACGATGGCCGGGTTCATCCCCTCGTAGACCAGCGGGACCCGCGTCCCCCTGCCCACGAGCCTGAACCCGTCCTTCTCCACCACCCGATAGCGCATGCTGCTCCTCCCTTCGACGATCAACCGGAAGGACATCCGGGGCTGGGAGCGCAGCGCCGCACCCGTCCGCCGCGCCTCGCCGGGGCCTACCCCGTGCACGGCGCGAAAAGCCCGCGCGAACGCCTCGCCCGAGCCGTACCCGTACCGCACCGCGACATCGAGCAGCGTCCGCCGCCCGTCGAGCACCTCGGCCCCGGCGAGCGTCAGCCGCCTACGGCGGACGTACTCCGAGAGCGGGATGCCCGCCAGCGCGGAGAACATCCGCCGGAAGTGGTACTCCGACGTCATGGCGATACGCGCCGGCTCAGCCACGTCGACGGGCTCGTCGAGGTGCTCCTCGATGTGGTCCATGGCCTGGTTCAGCCGCTCCAGCACGTGTGTCCGTCCTTCCCTTACCGATCTCCACGCTAGGGAGGTCCCACTGTGCCGGACCCGACTTCCTGTGCCCGGTGCGGTCGGGTCGCCCCGCACCTCCCCGCACGTCCCCGCGGGGGTAGGGCCAGGGCTACCCCCGGGACGCCCGCAGGAGGTATCCCGCCGCGTCGGGCCCCCGGATAGCTTGCCCGTATGGACGATCAGCCCCGCACCCCCTGGCACGCCCTGGCCCGCGGCCGGTACCTGCGGTCCGCATGGCCCTGGCGGGCCGCCGGGTACCTCGCCGCAAGCGCCCTCACCGGGATTCCCGTCCTGCTGGCCGTCGTCCTCCTCGCCGGAGCCGGCGCCGTGCTCGGCCCCGTCCTCGTCGGCCTGCCGCTGCTCGCCCTGCTCTGCCTGGTCGGCGTACCGACCGGCGCCGTCGAGCGCCGCCGGCTGCGCCTCGTCGACCGCGCACCCGCCCGCACCCCCCACCGCACGCCCACCGAGCCCGGCCTCCTCGCCTGGGCCCGGCTGCGCTGCCGCGAGCAGGCCACCTGGCGCGAGCTCGGCTACGCCGTCCTCCACGGGCTCCTGCTCTGGTGGGTCGACCTCGCCGCCGTCGTCGCCCTCCTCGGCCTGCCACTGCTGCTGCTCACCACCCCGCTCCAGCTCGCCCTCGCCGTCGACGGCGAGGTCAAGGTGATCAAGCTCTGGCTGGTCACCTCCTACCCGGCCGCCTTCGTCTTCGCCGCCGCCGGAGTCGTGCTGCTCCCCGCCCTCCTCCATCCGCTCGGCGCGCTCGCCGGGGCCCGCGCCGCCCTCACCCGTGCCCTGCTCGCTCCCCGCGAGCGAGAACTCCAAGGGCAGCTCGCCGAGGTCACCCGCTCCCGGGCCCGGCTCGTCGACGCCTTCGAGGCCGAGCGGCGCCGGATCGAGCGCGACCTCCACGACGGCGCCCAGCAGCGGCTCGTCGCCCTCACCATGACCCTCGGCCTCGCCCGCCTCGACGCACCCCCGGGCCCGCTCGCCGACCGGCTCGCCACCGCCCACGACGAGGCCGGCAAGGTCCTCGCGGAACTGCGCGAGCTGATCCACGGCATCCACCCGCAGGTCCTCTCCGACTACGGCCTCACCGGCGCCCTCGCCGACGTCGCCGAGCGTTCCGCCGTCCCCGTGGACACCGACCTGAGCACCGCCCTGCCCCGCCTGCCGGAGTCCGTCGAGGCCGCCGCCTACTTCGGGGTGTGCGAGGCCCTCACCAACGTCGGCCGGCACAGCGGCGCGGCCCGCGCCGCCCTCACGGCCCGGCACACCGGCGACGCCCTGCTCATCGACGTCACCGACGACGGCCGCGGTGGCGCCGATCCGGCCGCCGGCTCCGGGTTGACCGGATTGGCCGACCGGATCGCCGTCCTCGATGGCACACTGACGATCACCAGCCCGCCCGGCGGTCCGACCGTCCTGAGCCTGGAGATCCCGTGCCCGGTGACCAGCAGCCCCACGACGTGTCCCTGAGGATCGTCCTCGCCGAGGACGGGGTGCTGCTGCGCGAAGGACTCGTAGGCCTGCTGACGCGTTTCGGCCACCGGGTGGTGGCCGCCGTCGGGAACGCGGACGAGCTCCGCACCGCCGTGGCCGCCCACGAACCGGACATCGTCGTGACCGACGTACGGATGCCCCCGGGCCTGGCCGACGACGGGCTGCGCGCCGCCGTGGAGCTGCGGGCCTCCCGCCCGGACCTGCCGGTGCTGGTGCTCAGCCAGTACGTGCAGCGCTCGTACGCCGCCGACCTGCTGGATTCCGGGGACGGCAGCGGTGTGGGTTACCTGCTGAAGGACCGGGTCGGGCAGGTGGAGCAGTTCCTCGACGCGGTGGTCACGGTGGCGGGCGGCGGCACGGTGGTGGACCCGGAGGTCGTACGCCGGCTCCTGCTGCGGCGGCGCGATCCGCTGGCCGCGCTGACCCCGCGGGAGCGGGAGGTGCTGGGGCTGGTGGCGGAAGGCAGGTCGAACGGGGCCATAGCCCGTGAGCTGGTGGTGTCCGAGGCGGCCGTCGGCAAACACATCGGGAACATCCTGGGGAAGCTCGACCTGCCGCCCGCCGAGGACACCCACCGCCGGGTCCTGGCGGTCCTCGCGTACCTCCGCGGGTAATGGTTTTGAGCACCCCTGAGGACCAGGTAGTATTTTCTCTGTCAGGCGCCGCTAGCTCAGTTGGTTAGAGCAGCTGACTCTTAATCAGCGGGTCCGGGGTTCGAGTCCCTGGCGGCGCACCTGTACTTCGGGCGGTTTCCGGTCTCACCGGGAACCGCCCGAAGTGTTTTCCGGGCCTTGCGAAGGCCGGGCCACCGGGCCTCTCGGCACCTAGAGCGTGAGCGACAGCAGCAGCGGTGCGGCCTTCCGGTTCAGGGTGTCCGCGGCGGCCCGCAGCCGGTGCGCGTGCTCGACCGGCATCGACAGGGCCAGGCAGCCCACCGAGGCCCCGGCCGTGATCGGCACCGCCGCGCAGACGGTACCCACGGCGTACTCCTGCAGGTCCAGCATCGGCACGGTGGCGGGCTGGGCGTCCAGCTTGGAGAACAGGATCCGCTCGTTCACGATCGTCTTCGACGTGAGCCGGGCGATCTTGTGCCGGGACAGGTGGTCGCGCCGCCCGTTCAGGTCCAGCTGCGTCAGCAGACACTTGCCGACCGCGCTGGCGTGCGCGGCGGAGCGGAAGTCGACCCACTCGTGCACCTTCGGGGTGCGGGGACTGTCCGCGAACTGCGTGATCCTGACCTCACCGTCCACGTACCGGCTGATGTAGACGGCCGCGCCGACCGAATCGCGCAGCCGGTCCAGGGTCTCCTGCAGCTTGTCGGTGAGCGCCTGCTGCCGGTCGATCCCGGAGCCGAGCAGGACGAGCGAATCCCCTATGGCGTAAGCACCGTCGGACACCTGCAGGACGTATCCCTCCCGGCGCAGCATGAGCAGCATCGGAGCGAGATGGGCTGCGGGCAGGCCGGTCTCACGCGCGATCTGCACGTCCGTCACACCACCGGTGTGACGTGCGATCGTTTCGAGTACGCGTAGTGCGTACTGCACCGAGTGGAACGGCGCGGTCGGCTCGGGCTTCAGCGCCACGGTTTCCCCCTAGCAGGTTGTTACCGCTTGCCCTACCACGATAGCCATCAAGAGGCCCATGTGGAGCGCCTGTTGAAGAGATTGATGGCTCAATCGGATCTATCTGCCTGGATCTACTCCTCTGGCATATGCCAAGGTCATGCGCGACATCGCTCAGCGCCGGGAATGCCCGGCGGCCGTCCACGGTTCGAGTTCTTCGTACGGTGTCGCACTGATGTCGTACGGACCGCGGAGCGAAACGGGAGCGACGATGAGTGACGCAGGGGACGACGTACAGGGCGACGCGCGCGGAGGCGGCGAGGCGAACCGGAACGCGAACAACGGGATCCGTGCCACCGCACCGGGCCGGGCGACCGTACCGCTCTCCGTCCTGGACCTCGTCACGGTCGGCGCGGGCAGCACCGCCCACGACTCCCTCCGCACGAGTGTCCGGATCGCCCGCCTCGCCGAGTCGCGCGGCTACCACCGCCACTGGGTCGCCGAGCACCACTCCATGCCCGGCGTCGCCAGCTCCTCGCCCGCCGTGATCCTGGCCCACCTCGCCGCGCACACCTCCCGCATCCGGCTCGGTTCCGGCGGGGTCATGCTGCCCAACCACGCCCCGCTCGCCGTCGCCGAGCAGTTCGGCACCCTGGAGGCGCTCGCCCCGGGCCGGATCGACCTCGGGCTCGGCCGCGCCCCGGGCACCGACGGTCGCACCGCCGCCGCCCTGCGCGGCCCCGGGCGCCTGGACGAGGCCGCCGACGAGTTCCCCCGGAGCCTCGCCGAGCTCACCCGCTTCCTCGACGACGACTTCCCCGACGGGCATCCGTACGCCCGCGTGCACGCCGTACCGGGCCCCGTCCAGGGAGCCGCCGGCCGGCCGCCGATCTGGCTGCTCGGCTCCTCCGGCTTCAGCGCCCGCCTCGCCGGCGAGCTCGGCCTGCCCTTCGCCTACGCCCACCACTTCTCGGCCGCCGGCACCCTGCCCGCGCTCGACCTCTACCGCCAGAGCTTCCGCCCCTCCGCCGTCCTCGACGCCCCCTACGCCGTCATCGGCGTCTCGGCGCTCGCCGCCGACACCGACGCGCAGGCCCACGCCCAGGTGCGTACAGGAGCGCTGTCGATGCTGCGCCTGCGCACCGGCCGCCCCGGCCTGATCCCGACGCCCGAGGAGGCGGCGGCGTACCCGTACTCCTCGCTGGAGCGGGAGTTCGTCGACAGCTGGCTCGCGAACGTCGTCCACGGCACCCCGGACGAGGTGCGCACCGGGCTGGACGACCTGGCGAAGCGGACGGGCGCGGACGAGCTGATGCTGACCACCAACGCCCACAGCGGGGACGCCCGGTTGCGCTCGTACGAGCTCATCGCGGATGTGTACGGGATGCCCGTGGAGGCGCCCGCCGCCGATTGACGGCGTACGAACGGCGTTTTGCTGGTTCGTTGCCGAAACCTTGCGCGGAGCTGCCTGAAGGCAGCCTTAAACCGCTCGTCACCCGGGGTGGCGAGCGGTTTTTGATGTGCTCTCAAGTCTCTGACTTGGGGAAATGGCGCGGGAGTGGTCTAGTCCTTCTTTGGTCCGAACCATTGACGTGGGGGTGGCGTGATCGCTATCACTTCTCTCACCCGAACCGCTTGAACTCCCCTCCCACCCCCACGGAGACAGCTCATGCACATCCGTAAACCACTCCTCGCTGCCGCCGCCACGGCCGCGCTGGCCGCCGGAGCGCTGGCCTCCTTCGCGGGACTCGGCACCGCCCAGGCCGCCGACGCCTCGGCCGGCGCCGCGGCGGGCGGCGTCCGTATCGCCTACTACGACCAGTGGAGCGTGTACGGCAACGCCTTCTACCCCAAGCACCTCGACACCCGTGGCATAGCGGGCAAGTTGGATGTCATCAACTACTCGTTCGGCAACATCCACCCCACCAACCTCACCTGTTTCGAGGCGAACAAGGCGGCGGGCGACGACAACAACCCCAACGCCGGTGACGGCGCGGGCGACTCGTACGCCGACTACCAGAAGTCCTTCAGCGCCGCCGACAGCGTCAGCGGGGTCGCCGACAAGTGGGACCAGCCGATCGTCGGCGTCTTCAACCAGTTCAAGCAGCTGAAGGCCAAGTACCCCCACCTGAAGATCAACATCTCGCTCGGTGGTTGGACCTACTCCAAGTACTTCAGCGACGCGGCCAAGACCGACGCCTCCCGCAAGAAGCTGGTCTCCTCCTGCATCGACCAGTACATCAAGGGCAACCTCCCGGTCGAGGGCGGGTACGGCGGCCAGGGCGTCGCGGCCGGCATCTTCGACGGCATCGACATCGACTGGGAGTACCCGGGCTCCTCCGGCGGCCACCTCGGCAACCACTACGCCCCCGAGGACAAGCAGAACTTCACGCTCCTGCTCAAGGAGTTCCGCGAGCAGCTCGACGCCTACGGCCAGGCCAACGGCGGCAAGAAGTACATGCTGACCTCGGCGCTCCCGGCCGGCCAGGACAAGATCAAGTACATCGAGACGGACAAGATCGGCGCGTACCTCGACTACGCGAACATCATGACGTACGACATGCACGGCGCCTGGGACGGCGACGGCCCGACCTACCACCAGTCCCCGCTGTACTCCCCGGCGACCGACCCGACCGACCCGATCGCGCCGGGCACCCAGAAGTACAGCATCGACAACGCCATCGACTCCTGGATCGACGGCAACCCGGCCTACGGCATCACCGGCGGCTTCCCCGCCAACAAGCTGACGCTGGGCTACGAGTTCTACTACCGCGGCTGGAAGGGCGTCCCCGCCGGGGCGAACAACGGCCTCGCCCAGTCCGCGACCGGCGCCTCCGGTGCCCGGCCCACGAGCCAGCAGGCCGGTATCGCCAACTACAAGGAGCTCGGCGGCCTCGTCGACAACGCGGCGACCACCTTCTGGGACGACCAGGCCAAGGCCTCGTACTTCTACAAGGACGGCGAGTTCTTCACCGGCCTGAACCAGAAGTCCATCCAGGCCCGGGTCGACTACGGCAAGCAGCGCGGCCTGGCCGGCGCGATGATGTACTCCCTGCTCGGCCTGGACAACAACACCACGCTGCTGAACCAGATCTCGGACGCCCTCGGTGGCACCACGGTCCCGCCGACCACGCCTCCGACCACTCCGCCCACCACTCCGCCCACCACCCCGCCGACCACGCCGCCCACGACGCCTCCGACCACCCCGCCGACCACGGGCTGCGGCTCGACCCCGGCGTACGTCGCGGGCACGATCTACACGGCCGGTAACGAGGTCGCGCACAACGGCCGCAAGTACAAGGCCCAGTGGTGGACGCAGAACGAGACCCCGGGCACCACGGGTGAGTGGGGTGTCTGGAAGGACCTCGGCGCCTGCTGATCTCCCCCCACCCCGCGCCGAGCGACGCCTCCGCCCCGCCCCCACTCTCCCGGGGGCGGGGCGGAGGTGTTCCTACCCGGGCTGGGACCGTCCGTCGGCCTCGTGGCGGTGCACCTGCTCGATGACGCGGTGCAGCAGAGCGCGTGCCCGGGCGATCTCCTCGCCGGGGATGTCGGCGGTCAGCTCGCGGTGCACATCGGCGGCGCGCACCGTGATCCTCTCCAGGACGAGGTGCCCGTGGGGCGTGAGGGCCAGGAGTGGCGAGCCGCGGTGGTCGGGGTTGGGTCGGAAGGCGGCCAGGTCCTCGTGGACGAGATCGTTGGCGACGCGCTGCACCCCTTGGCGCGCGATCCCCAGGCGGCGGGCGGCCTGGGCCACGGTCAGCGGCTCCTCGGAGACCACGCTCAGCAGCTGCCACCGGGCCTGCGTCTGCCCCTCGGTCGCGGCGATCGCCTCGCCGGACCTGCGCAGCAGTCCCGCCGCCTCGAACACGTCCGCGACCAGCAGTGCCATCTCGTCGGGCATGCCGCCCCACCTCCTTCAATTGACAGCATGATGTCAGTGCGTAAACCTGTTGTCAGTATACGAGGAGAAACCATGAGCATCGCGATCACCACCCTGCAAGCCGCCCTGGAGCGCGCGGCGACCGTCCGTCCCCAGGTCGGCGGCTTCCCCTACCTCGCCGAGGCCCTGCGCCAGGCCGGCGTCACCCGCTGCCGGATGGCCGTGCCGTCGAACGCCATGCTGTACCTCACCGACGCCGGCCCGGTCGCCGTCCAGGGCGAGCCGCTGGTCACCGGCATGATCGACGTCGCGCCGTTCGACCGCGAGGCGCTCGTCGCGGCGCTGCGGGCCGACCAGGCGGGGGAGACCTCGTTCCCCGAGTTCGTGCGGGGCTGCTGGAAGGCCGGCGTCGCCTGGTACGAGGTCGACCTGAGTGCGCGGACCTGCACCTACTACGGCGCCGACGGCGACAACTACGTCGAGGCCTACCCGGCGGTCGAGATCGGGATCTGACGATTCCGACCCCGGAGCGTAAGGAAGTCGTTACGTTCGGCCGCAGGCCGAATCCGGCCCCGACCCGCGCTTGCATGGGGGTGACCGTCCCTTGGTCCAGGCCCGCGACATCGATCCCAGCGCCTCGCCGCTGGACTACTACAGCTACGAGCTGCGCCGGTTGAGGGAGGAAGCGGGCCTGAAGCAGGCGCAGCTGGGCGCGATCATCTTCTGCACGGGCTCCCTGATCGGCATGATCGAGAACGGCAAACGGGTCCCGACGCGGGACTTCTCGGAGCGGGTGGACGCGGCGCTGGGCACGGGTGGCGTGTTCTCCCGCCTGGTGGGGCTGGTCCTCCGGAGCGTGTTGCCGACGTGGTTCCAGCCGTTCGCGGCAATGGAGGCTCGCGCCTCCTACATCTCCACGTATCAAGCGCAGTTGGTCTACGGGCTGTTGCAGACGGCCGACTACGCCCGCGCAGTGCTCGCTACTGGGTTGCCGGACGGGTTGGACGACATGCTGGCCGCACGGCTGGACCGTCAGAGGATCTTGGGCCGGGAGGACCCGCCCATGGTGTGGGTGGTACTCGACGAGGCCGCGTTGTATCGACCGATCGGCGGCGTGGATGTCATGCGCGACCAGCTGGCCCACCTCTTGGCCTTTCGCGAGAAGCGCTGGGTGAGGATCCAGGTGCTGCCGTTTGCGGCCGGTGAACACGCCAGTCTCATTGGCTCGTTCACCGCGATGAGGTTCGACGATGACCCGGACATGGTCTATTCGGAGGACCTCATCTCCGGACACATGACGGCCAGCCCTGACACGGTCAAGGAAGCCACGCTTCGTTACGCTCACGTGCAAGCCGCTGCTCTCTCCGTGGAGGCTTCGGCGGCATTGATTGTCCGCGTAATGGAGGAACGTTATGGGCATCAACCAGAACCTGGCCAACGCGCGGTGGCGTAAGTCGAGCTACAGCGGAAACACCGGAGGCGAGTGCGTCGAGTGCGTCCCGCTCGGCACCGCCGCCTGGCGCAAGGCTTCGTACAGCGGAACCACCGGCGGCGAGTGCGTCGAGGTGGCCGCACAGCCCTGTGGGGTGGCCGTCCGGGACTCCAAGAACCCCGGCGGGCCGGTCTTCACGGTCACGGCAACGGCCTTCGGCGCGTTCGTCCGGAGCCTCTGAACCGTATGCGGGGCTTCTTCACGGTCGGCGGGCGGAGGTTGTCGTACCTGGACTTCGGTGGTCCGGGTACGCCGCTTCTGGCTCTTCACGGGCACTACAACGAGGCGTCGGCGTTCGCACCCTTGGCCGAGGCGCTGGCGCCGCGCTGGAGGGTGATCGCGCTCGATCAGCGCGGGCACGGCGAGTCCGATCGTGCCGAGGGCTACGAGCGGGACGACTACGTCGCGGATGTCGCCGCCTTCCACCGGCACCTGGACATCGGCCCGGTGCCGGTGCTGGGCCACTCGCTGGGCGGGGTGAACGCCTACCAGTACGCCGCCCGGCAGCCGGATCGGGTCAGTGCGCTGATCGTCGAGGACATCGGTGCGGTGGTGGACTGCGACTGGTCGTTCACCCTGGGCCTGCCCCGCCCGGTGCCGTCGCGCCAGGATCTGGTGGCCGCACTGGGTTCGGCCGCCGCCTATCTGGAGTGTTCCTTCCGTCGCACGGGGGGCGGTTGGGGGTTCTCGTTCGACGTCGACGACACCGTGGCGTCCCAGAAGGCGCTGGGCGGCGACCACTGGCAGGACTGGACGGCGGTGGCGTGCCCCACCCTGCTGATCCGTGGAACGCGCAGCGATGAGCTGGCCGCCGCCCACGCCAGGGAGATGATCACCCGTCGTGCCGGCGGCCGGGCGCGTCTCGTGGAGCTGCCCGCCGGACATGTCGTGCACCACGATGCCCCGGCCCGGTTCGCCGCCGCCGTCGAGGAATTCCTGTCCGCTCCGGGCAGCTGACCGAACGGGGCGCGAGCCGTCCTCTCAGAGCCAGCCCTGCTGCGCCGCCTTCAGGCCTGCCTCGAAGCGGCTCGTCGCGTGGAGGCGTTCCATCAGGGCGGCCATCTGGCGCCGGACGGTGCGCAACGACACCCCGAGCCGCTTGGCCGCCGCCTCGTCGGTCATCCCCGACGCCAGCAGCTTGAGCAGTTCCAACTCGGTCGCCGTCGGCCGGGAGTCGCTGGGGCGCGGGCGGTCGGCTCCGAGCGGGACGGCGGAGTCCCACGTCTGCTCGAACAGGGTGACCAGCGAAGCCACGATGCCCGGCGCGCTCGTGCACAGGGCGCCCAGGCGGGAATGGGCGGGGTCGATCGGGACCACCGCCACCGCCCGGTCGAAGATCAGCAGGCGCGGCGGCAGGAGCGGGCTGGTCCGCACCTGGCCGCCCTCCTCCGTCAGCCACCGGGCGTAGGCCAGCGTCGTCGGATCGTTGCGCGCGCTGTCCTGGTACACCGAGCGCATCTCGATGCCGCGAGCCAGTGCCCGTCGGTCCAGCGGTCGGGAGGACTCCAGGCTCGCCTCCGACAGCGCGCCGCCCGGCAGGATCGCCAGACACTCCCGGGTCAGCCCGTGGGCGAGCTGCTCCAACCGGCTCTGGATGGCGTCCATCCCCACCAGCCGCTCCGCGCCGTCGACCTCGGTGTTCGGGCTGAGCTCCGCGAACTCGGAGACCACCTGTGCCGCTGCCGCCTTGCTGCGGGCCAGCTCCTGCTGCTGCCGGGCCAGTTCCTCCTCCTGACGGCGCAGCAGCAGTTCCAGACCCAGCTCGGGCCGTACCGCCCGCAGCGCGCCGGGGCAGTCCCGGGACGGTCTGAGCAGGTCGAGATCGACGAGCCGGTCCAGACCCGCGCGGACCTGGGTCTCGGTGATGCCGAGGCGGGCGCCGAGTTCGGCGACGCCTCCCGACGGGTCGGCCAGCATGCCCCGGTACACGGCTTCCACGTCGGCCCCGAGCCCCAAAGCTTGCAGCATCTCCCAGCCCCCCGGCGGTAGTTGGGCCGCGATCGGCGAGTGCGGCCATCGCGATCGTAGGCGAAGTCTGTCACCAAGGTGCCAGGCCTGTTGGTGCCGGCCGGAACCTCTTCTTCGCGGGGTCCGGGGGCAGCAGCATGGTGACCACCGGGACGGCGGGGACGAAGGTCCCCGACTCAGGCCAGAGCCGCAAGGACGATCCGGATCAGCGCGCAGCACACCGCACCGAACGCATCGCCCGATGCCCCGTGACCCTGGGAGAAGCCATGTCCCGCACCGCCCGCCTTGCCGCTGCCGCCGCCGTCCTCGCCGCCCTCTGCGCCGCTACGGTCGCCACCGTCCCGGTGGTCTCCTCCGCAGGCAGCCACCACGTCAGCGCCTCCGCCGAGGACAGCATCAACGGGGACACGGCGCCCGCGTCCGTCGAGGACAGCATCAACTGGGACTAGCCGGCGTGCGCGTCATCCGGGCCTCCCTCGCAGGGCCTCGTACCGATCCGGACCAGGAGGGCGTGCTCGCGCTCGTCTCCGATCTGATCTGGGCCCACACGCCCGCGGCCCACGGACTGGAGCACCTGCGGACCAGAGCCGCCGCCGACGGCGTCCACGTCTACCTCTTTCTGCGGGCCGCCTCCGAAGCCGCGGCCCTCGCCCAGGCCCGCGCCATCCTCGACGGCGCCCGCGCCCCGCTGCGGGCGCACGGCTACCGCACCGCCGGGCCGCTCCCGTGACCGTTCCTCAGGAGAACGCAGTGACCACCACCCTCCGTCAGGCTGCCCGCACGAGCGCGGTCGCCGCCCTCTCCACCGTCCTCGGCGCCGGACTGCTCACCCTCGCGTCCGTCGCCACCGCCCCGGCCGCACAGGCCGCGACCACGTGCGGCGGGACGGCCTCGATCTACGGTGTCCTCCCCGACGGCCGGCTCACCTTCAGCACCATCACCCCGGCCACCGGGGCGCTGAAGAAGGTGCGGGTCGGCGCGGACCTGGGGTTCGAGCCCAAGGCGATGGCCACCCTCAACTTCAACACGATCCTGGTGACCTCGACGTCCGGGGCGCTCTACCGCCTCGACGTCCTCACCAACAACGAGTCCCTCGTCCTGGAACGCCCGCCCGTCAAGCTCTTCGACAGCGGCTGGACCCACGACAAGCTCACCTACGACGGCCACGGCCACCTGTACGGCACGGCGGGCGGGATCCTGCTCCAGTACCTGGTCTCCCAACCCAAGCCGACCGGCGCGGCGCACATCGGGCAGCGCAAGGAGATAGGGGCCGGCTTCGTCCTGAAGACCCTCACGGCCGCCGGGGACGACCGCCTCCTCGCCACCACCTCGGCGGGCGCGCTCTACTCCTACAAGATCAACAGTGACGGCAGCTGGGACCGCGACGACCTCAAGACCTCCGGCTGGTCCGGCTTCGACCAGGTCGTGTCGCCCGGTGGGGGTCTCTACTACGGCCGGATCGAGACCACGGGCGCCATGTACTGGTACAAGGACGCCGACCCGGCCGACGGCACCGGCGCCGACATCGCGTACCACAACGACACACCCGTCAACACCGGCGGTTGGACGCAGCAGCTCCTCTCCGCCCAGCCGGCGACCTTCAGCTGCACCACCACCGCGGACCCGCTCGACGGCAGGGACATCCCCGCCGTGAAGGCGGCCGGCCGCGACCTGATGAACAAGCACGACGGCGGCGTCTGGAACAGCACCACCCAGTGGAACTGCCTGGAGCAGCTCTGGGACAAGGAGAGCGGCTGGCGCTACTGGGCCGACAACCCGAACTCGACGGCCTACGGCATCCCCCAGGCCCTGCCCGGTTCCAAGATGGACGCCTTCGGCGACGACTGGCGCACCAACCCGGTCACCCAGATCAAGTGGGGCCTGTCCTACATCGACGGCCGGTACGACACGCCCTGCGGCGCCTGGAACCACTTCCTGAACAACAACTGGTACTGAGCGGCCCCCGAGTCACGCCCGCTCGCCTTCCCCCTCACCTTCCCGGCCCGACGCGCGTACGTCAGGGCTGCCCAGAATCCGGAGACACCCATGTCCTCGTCGTCCCGCAAGCGCCGCTTCGCCGCCACCCTGGCCGTCGCCGCCACCACCCTCGGCATGGTCACCCTCAGCTCGACGGCCCCGGCCCAGGCCGCCGCGATCTGCGGGGGCAACGTGTCGATCTACGGAATCCTCCCGGACGGACGCCTCACCTACACGGCGATAGCCCCCAACACCGGCGACCGCGTCAAGACCCTGATCGGCGCGAACCTCGGCTTCACGCCCAAGGCGATGGCCACCCTCAACTTCAACACCGTCCTCGTGACGTCGACGGCCGGCGAGCTGTACCGGGTCGACATCCAGACCAACGACAGCGCCCTGGCGCTGGCCGGGGTCACCAAGATCTGGGACAGCGGCTGGACCTTCGACAAGCTGACCTACGACGGCGCCGGCCACCTCTACGGCACGGTCGCCGGCGAGCTCCACCGCTACAACGTCTCCCAGGCCAAGCCCAGCGGCCCCGCCCACATCGCCAAGCACGCGGTCATCGACACGGGCTTCGTCCTCAAGACGCTCGCCGCGGCCGGCGACGACGTCCTCGTCGCGAGCACCGCCGACGGCCGACTGCTCTCGTACCAGATCAACGGCGTCGGGGACTGGGAGAGTTCGCAGCTCAAGAGTTCCGGCTGGTCGGCGGTCGACAACCTGGTATCGCCCGGCGGCGGCCTCTACTACGGCCGCACGAACGGCGGGATGTACTGGTACCACGACGCCGACCCCACCGACGGCAAGGGCGACGACATCGCCTACCACCCCACCGACCCGGTCGACGCGAGCGGCTGGACCCAGAGCCTGCTCTCCGCCTTCGCCAACGACTGCACCTACCAGCCGCCGGCTCCGCCCACCCCCACCCCCTCGACCAAGGGCGGGCAGATCGCGCGCAGCGAGATCATGAGCCGCGCCGTGAACTGGCTGAACCGCGACATCCCGTACAGCCAGAGCGCCTACGCCTCCGACCCGGACGGCGACCACACCTACCGCACCGACTGCTCCGGCTTCGTGTCCATGGCCTGGCACGCCGGTACCAGCTACACGACGCAGAGCCTGCCGGGCGTCGCCGCCACCATCTCCAAGTCCGACCTGCAGCCCGGTGACGCGCTGAACACCCTGGACGGGCACGTGGTGCTCTTCGAGAAGTGGATCGACAAGGGCGCGGGCAAGTTCTCGTACATCCACGAGGCCAACACGAACGACGACATGATGCGCGGCCAGGACTACCTGAGCGGCGGCACCGACGGCCGCATCGCCGGCCACGCCGCCTCGGGCTACGTCGCCCTGCGGTACGACAAGGTCGTGAACGGCTAGGGCGTGACGTTCGGATCAGGCCGGACCGCCGACGGGCGGTCCGGCCTCCTGGTGTCGGAACTAGAACTGGTACTGGCCCACCGCGACGAAGTACCGGAGCTCCTCCGGAGTACCGCCGTCCAGCAGCCGCGCGATCTCCGCGTACATCGCGTCGCTGATGCCGGGGCGGCCCAGGATGCGGGCGATGGCGACGCGGTCGTCCTCGGCCTGGGCGCGACGCAGGCCGGTGGCCAGGAAAGCGGCGCGGTCGGCGGCCGTGCCGTCGAGGGCCTTGTTGATCGCGCGGGTGACGGCCTTGCCGGGGTTGGTGCCCAGGACCTTGGCGATGGCGAACCGGTTGTCCGAGTCCTGAGCGTTGGCGTAGCCCGTCTTCAGGAAGTTGCGCAGGTCCTCGACGGTGCCGTCGAGCGCCTTGTTCGCCCCAGCCGTCACCGCCTTGCCCGGGTTGGTGCCCAGGATGCGGGCGACGGCGACGCGCAGGTCGTGCTCCGACATGGTGTCGTACGGCGACTCTCCGGCGGTGACCGCAGTCGCCTTGGCGGGCGCGGCGCCGGCCTGGCCGGCTGCCAGGGCCGGGGTGGCGAGCAGCAGGGCCGGGGCCAGGGCGCCGACGGTCAGGGCCAGTGCGGTACGGGTGAGCTTCATGGTTGGTGTCCCCCACGGATCGCTGATCACGGAACTCGGTCAAGAACCGCTTGTCCGAAGATCCTCACAACGGAGGCAGGGCCTGTCCAACGCTGAAAGGGGCCCTGGACAGGTGGAGAACAGCCAAGTGGAAGGGCTAGCGGGGGTGCTCCGCGCCCGGTCGGGTGCCGATCATCTCGGCGATCCGCTCCGGGGCCACCGCCCGCGAGTAGAGCCAGCCCTGACCCGTGTCGCAGCCCACGCGCCGCAGCCGTGCCGCCTGGCCGGCGGTCTCCACGCACTCCGCGGTCACCGTCAGACCGAGCCGGTGCGCGAGCTGCACCAGGGCCTCCACGATGGTCTCGTCGGCCGGGTTCGGGTGCGTGCCCTCCTCGTAGCGGAATCCACGGACGAAGGAACCGTCCAGTTTCAGAACTGATACAGGGAGCCTGCTGAGGTAGGCGAGGTTCGAGTAGCCGGTGCCGAAGTCGTCGATCGCGATCCGTACGCCCATGTCGCTCAGCGCCTGGAGGGCCTGCAAGGGACGTCCGGCGGAGCCCATCACCGCGGACTCGGTCAGCTCCAGTTGCAGCAGCTGCGGGGCGAGGCCCGTCTCGGCCAGGATCTCGGCGACATCGCCGACGAGGTCGGAGTCCCAGACCTGGCGGACGGCGACGTTGACGGACACGAAGACGGGGGCGTCGCTGGGCTGTTCGATCTGCCAGCGCCGGGCCTGCCGGCAGGCGGTCCGCAGGACCCACTGTCCCAACTGGACGATGGACCCGTCCTCCTCGGCGATCCCGATGAACCGATTCGGCGTAAGCGTCCCGAATTGCGGGTGGTTCCAGCGCACCAGGGCCTCGACCCCCCGCACGGATCCGCTCTCCAGGTCCACCAGCGGCTGGTACTCCAGCTCGAACTCCCCGCGCTCCACGGCCGGTCGGAGCGTCGAGGAGAGGGCCTGGCGGGTCATGCGGTGGGCGTTGCGTTCCGGGTCGAAGAGCGTCCAGCGGGCCTTGCCGTCCGCCTTGGCCCAGTACAGGGTCGTGTCGGCGGCCTGCATCAGCCCGGTCGCCGAGGTGCCGGCCGTCGCCCGCTCCACGACCCCGATCGAGGCGGAGACCGACAGGCGCTGCCCGGCCAGGTCGAAAGGTTCCTGTACGGCGGTCAGTACGCTCCGCGCCAGGTCGGCGAGTTGTTCGGTGCCGGTGGAGTCCTCGACGAGCAGGGCGAACTCGTCGCCGCCGAGCCGCGCGACCAGGTGCCCACCGGTGCGGCCGTAACCGGACTGGTCGGCGCACTGCGTCAGGCGGGCGGCGACGGCGGTCAGCAGCCGGTCGCCGACCCGGTGGCCGAGGGTGTCGTTGACCGCCTTGAACCCGTCGAGGTCCAGGTAGCACAGCCCGATCCGGCCGGTGCCGCCGCCGTGTTCGTACGAGGAGGCCTCCAGGGCGGCGGAGAGCCGCTCGAAGAACAGCGCGCGGTTGGGCAGGCGGGTGACCGGGTCGTGCATCTGCAGGTGGCGCAGCCGGGCCTGGAGGTCGCGGCGGTCGCTGATGTCGGTCACCGACAGCAGGACGTCCCCGGTGCCGGGGACGGGTCCGAGCGTGACCTCGGTCCAGAGCGAGTGCCCGTCGGGATGCTTGAGGCGGCGGGTGCAGCGCAGTCGGGCCTGCCGGCCGCGCAGCACCTCCTGGTAGGCGGCCCAGGTGCGGGCTTCGGCGGCCAGGTCCACCAGGTCGGCGGCGGACCGGTGCACGAGGGCGTGCGGTTCGCTGCCGAGCAGCCCGGCGAAGGCCTGGTTGGCGGCGACCACGTAGCCCTCGCGGTCGACGACGGCCATGGCGAGGTGGGCCGCGTTGAACGCGGCCCGGTAGTCGCGCAGGTCGGAGTCGGCGCGGTACGACGACGCCGGCGTGGCCGGGGTGGCCGATGCCGACGGCACTGCCGGCACTGTCGTGTGACGCTCCGTAATGGCCGATCGGATGCTGTCGGCCGCCGAACCGGTTCCTTCTGAGGTTCCGCTCACCGTTGGCTCCCGCAGTGTTCGTGAGTGTCCGCGCAGGAAAGTGTGCCGATCATAGAGGCTGCCGGGAGGCCCTATCCAGCGGCGCCACCGGTTGAGACGGTTCGGTTCGGCGTGATGACGGATCGCTGACGCGAGACCGGTCGATCGTTTCTGCGCGGCTGTGAGCATGCGGGGGCTTCTGCTGATCTCAGGTGATCGGTCGTGACGTTCTGTAGGCAGAGGCGTGAAGTTGGGGGGTCACCGACTTGCCGTATTGCTCACTCGTGCGGGGCAGCGGAACAGGGCATTAGTAAGACAATCGCCTCAAAGTGGATGGACAGGTACGAATCCACCACCGGAGGTCGATGTGGCGCGACAGCAGACACCCGGGGGAGTGGAACGTTCCCGCCTCCGAAGTACCGCCGCGGCGCTCACCTCCCTGACGGCACTCGCCGCCATGTCGCTCGTCGCCGGCCCCGCGGTGGCCGACTCCGGAGCCGGACCCTGTGCGCTGACCCGCACCTCGGCGCACCACTCCCTCGGCCTGGACACCTGGAACGGCGCCTACCCCAAGCCGGAGCGCACCCTCGACGCGGTGATGGTCTTCCTCTCCTTCCCCGACCACCGCAGCGCCCTGAGGACCGAGGAGATCGTCTCCGACTACTTCCCCGCCACCAGCGACTTCTTCGAGCAGGCCTCGTACGGGCGGTTCCGGCTGGCCCCGCACCCGCAGAAGCAGTGGATCCAGATGCCCAAGCCGTCGACCGCGTACGGGATAAAGCGGGACTGGGCCGCCGCGGACCGGGCGTCCTACCTGCGGGACGCGGTCGCCACCGCCGACGCCCAGGTGGACTTCCGCAAGTACGACGTCGTCTACTTCGTCGCCGACCCGGACGCGCCCGGCGTGGACTCCGACGCCACGAAGGTCGTCAACTTCGAGCACCCGATCGTCGCGGACGGCACGGAACTGCGCCGGATCGTCACCGTCTTCGAGCGCCACCCGCCGGACCGCAACGTCCTGGCCCACGAGACCGGGCACGTCTTCGACCTGCCCGACCTCTACCACCGGCCCACGGACGGCAAGGGCGACTGGGACACGTACGTCGGGGACTGGGACGTCATGGGCAGCCAGTTCGGCATGGCCCCGGACCTCTTCGCCTGGCACAAGTGGAAGCTGGGCTGGCTGGACCCCTCGCAGGTGGACTGCGTGCAGACGGGCTCCTCGATGCACACCCTGCAGCCGTTGGCCCAGGCCCCGCCGGGCGGCGGTACGGGCGGTACCCGGCTCGCGGTGATCCGTACGGGCCCGGGCAGCGCGATCGCCGTCGAGGCGCGGGGCTCCGCCGGCAACGACGGGGACATCTGCACGGAGGGCGTCCTGGTCTACCGGGTGCGCAACGAGGCCTCGTCGGGCGGCGGCCCCATCGAGGTGCTGGACGCGCACCCGTCGACGGAGGCCTGTTGGGACCGCTCGGTGTACCCGCCGCTGGCGGACGCGCCGCTGGAGGTGGGTGAGACGTACACCGTGCCGGGGGAGCGGATCACCATCGAGGTGGCGGACCGTACCCGGTCCGGCGCGTACACGGTGAAGATCACGACGTGACCACCGGAGAACGACGGAGGCCCCCACCCGCGTGGGGGCCTCCGTCGTACCTGCCGACGTGTCATGCGGGGGCGGCCCGTCGCCAGGTGACGGCGATGTCGGCCACCACCAGGATGGCGATCACGATCACGAGGGCCCACAAGGTCTCACCGTGCACATCGCCGAACGGGATGTAGACGGCGAGGCCGGCGGGTGCCATGCCGCGGTAGTGCGCGACGGCCTTCGTCGCGTTGCGCGGCAGGGGTACCGGCAGTGAGGCCATCCGCCAGCCGGACTGCGGCTCCGGCTGCTCGCCTCCGGGCCGACCTTCGAGCCAGGGCGGGGTGTTGTTCATGACGTCGTCTCCTCGTCTCGGGGCGTGACTGAGCGGTGAGGGGCCCGCGCTTCCTCGACCTGTGCGCGGCACACCCGCCGTGCGGAACGATCGAAGAACGGGGTGCGGTCAGCCGACGGGAAGCAGGTCGGGCGCCACGATCGCGACCCAGGCCCGGACGGCGGCTTCCTTGGTGCTGAGCAGGGTGCGACGGAATCGGCCGACGGGCGGACGGCGCCGGTCCGGCCGGAGCCGGTCCCATGCCGCATCGGTCACCGCCAGGACGAGTTCGGCGCGGCTGTCGGAGAGGGCGAGCCGGAGCTCGGGAGCGTCCAGAAGTCGGAAGGCATGGCTGATGTCCCTGCCGACATGGCCGCGGTCGTCGGAGATCGTCACCCCCGTGTGCAGGACGGCGCGCAGCTGGATCCGCTCGTGGGGTGCGGCCATCGTGTTGTGGCGGCGGAGCGCGGCGACCAGCGAGGGTACGACGGTGTCGAGGACGAGGCCGGGTTCGACGGCGTCGTCGAGGAGGCTCATGATGCCGTCCCCGCGGTCGAGCATCTCGCAGGCCGCGGGTCGGATGTCTGCCCTCTGGAGCCCGGTCGTGAGGGCGTCGTACAGGACCCGTCGCATCGCCAGACAGGCGCTGTCGGTGCGGTCGGGTCGAGTGAAGCCCACGATGTCCAGGCCCAGGAAGGTCTTGCGCACGGGCTTGTGCATACGACTACGCTAACACACTGTCAGTTCTACATGGAAGGAGTGTGAAAATTACCAGTTCTACTGGCTGTTGTCGGCCGCCAGCAGTCGCAGGGTCGGCAGGTCGGTGACACGGATCCGGCCGCGGCCGGTCGTGACCACGCCCTGGCGGCGCAGCAGGTTCAGGGCTTTGGCGACGGCCTCGCGGGACGCCCCGACCATCGCGGCCAGCTCGCCCTGGGTGATGGGCAGGGCAGGCGACGCGGTGTCCGGGCTCTCCGGGCCCTCCGCCGAGGTGTCGAGCGGCTCGGCGAGGGTGACGAGCTGGGTCGCGATGCGCTGGAGGACGGTCCGGGAGGCCATCTCCAGACGGGCCTGGTCCGACTGGCGGAGGCGGGCCGTCAGGATGCGCACCAGGGTGCGCAGGACTTCCGGGTGCGCGTTCAGGAAGCCGTTGAGCTGATCGGCGGTGACGATGCTCGCCGTGACGTCGGTCTTCGCGATCACCGAGGCGGACCGCGGTTGGCCGTCCAGGGCCGCCATCTCGCCCACGATGTCAGGGCCTTCGCGGAGCCCCAGGATGACCTCGTGACCGGTCTCCGCGGTGACCGCGACCTTGGCGACGCCTTCCAGCAGCAGGATCGCGTGCGTCGAGGGCTCGTGCTCGCGCAGGATCACGTCGCCGGGCGTGTACCGGATCCGGACGCCGAGGCCCAGGAGGGTGGCCACGTACTTGCCGGCCAGGGCCTCCCACAGATCGCTCTTGCCAGTCATGAGTGCTTCCTCGGTCGGTGCGCGCGATCCGTACAACCTAGTCCACGAACGCCGAAGGCCGCCCTTCCCGAAGGAAGAACGGCCTTGTCAGGCGATTACCTCGCTGTGCGCCGCCAGGGACTCGAACCCCGGACCCGCTGATTAAGAGTCAGCTGCTCTAACCAACTGAGCTAGCGGCGCTTGGTGACGAGAGAGACATTAGCAGGAGGATCCGCGGAACGAAAAATCGATATCCCCAGGTCCGGTCGGTGCGGGGGTGCGGGCCGCCCGTACGAAGGCCCAGAGCAGGGCCTCGGGCCCGGGAAGCCAGGGCTCGCGCGCGTCCGGGGCCACGAGCCACCGGGACTGCCCGGGCGTGGCGGCCAGCGGCGGCACGGTGACGGCGTCACCGCGGCCGTGGCACAGCGGCGCCGGGGCGGTACGGGAGCCTCCCCGCTCCTCCCACGCCAGCAGCGCGGGCAGCCGGTGCGCGGTGCCGGGCGCGGCGAACAGCAGCAGTCGGCCGCGGTGCACGGCGACCGGCCCGGTGCCGGGGCCCTCGGCCCAGAGAAGGTCCAGGATGCGGCGCCCGAGGACGAGCGGGACGTTGACGACGTCGAAGGGATCCCCGCACGGCAACGTGGCGGGCAGCCCGGGCCGCGCCTCCCACACCGCGAGGGTGCGTCGGGGGTGGGCGGCCGCGGAGGCGAGCCAGGCGGCGCCCTGCGGGGTGACGTGATCGGCGGGCGCGGTGCGGGTGCGCTCGCCGCGCGCGTGAAGGGCGGTGCAGCCGGGAGCCTTCGTCAGCGTCGTCATATGCCACTGTCTACCCGCCGTAGCGAAGTGGTATCCCGGAGTTACCGAAAAGCAGGACGGGGCGGGTGTCGCCGGAGTATCTTGCGCACCGGCGATCCGCCGTGTGCGGCGGGCGCCTCGGGCCCGGCCGGTGGGCGCGGCCGCCGCACCTGGCGGCGTCCACGCCCGTGCGCCTCACGTGAGATCGGTGCCGGTGCCGCGCTGGAGGGTCTCGCCGAATTCGATCATCTTGCGGGCGTAGTCCTCGGTCCACTCCGCCTGCTCGGCGATCAGCGCCGGCGAGAGCCGGTCGAAGCGGCGGGGATCCGCCAGCTGGGCCGCCGCCAGGGCCTGGAACTCCACCGCCCGCTCCTGCGCGGCCCGGAAGGCCAGCGTCAGCTCGGTCGCACGGGTCAGCAGCTCCCGCGGGTCCTCGATCGACTCCAGGTCGAAGAAGTGCTCCGGGTCCGCCACGGCCTCCGAGGGCTCGAAGAGCAGAGGCGCCGGCCGCAGCCGTCGCTCGGTCCGCTCGGGCTCTGCCATGCGTGTCCTCCTGCTGCGCGTGCGAAGTGATTCCGGGCCACCGTCCATTGTCCAACGCCACGCAAGACCCCTGCGCGACGGGCTGGAACACCCGTACGGGAGATGGGGCGCACGAGCAGAGGGACGGGCCCGGTGGCGAGGGAGTCGCACGGGTGATCGGCCGGCGTCGATGTCCGCGCCGGAATCCCGCGACGGTCGGGCGGTAGCGCGCTGATCGGCCGTCAGTCGCACGCCTCCTCGCCACCCCGCCCGCTACGAGGGCGGCGTCACGGCACTCACACCGTGACGGCCTCGGCGGCGCGCCGCGCGGCCAGTTCGGCCACGTCGTCCAGGACCCCGGCGAGTTCGCCCGCGAGCGCCTCCGGGGCCTGGAACCCCTCGGGTCCGAGCAGCTTGGGGATGCCCGGGATCGCGACGGAGCGCTCGGCGGGCAGCATGCCGAGGCGGGTGAGGACCGGCATCAGCATCTCGGCGGCCGGGGCGCCGCCCGTGGGGCCGGCGCTGTAGCTGACGATGCCGACCGGCTTGCCCTTCCACTCGCTGTAGAGGAAGTCGATGGCGTTCTTGAAGGGGGCCGTGAAGCCGCCGTTGTACATCGGCAGGACGAAGAGGAAGGCGTCGGCCGAGTCGACCAGGGCGCTCCAGTCGCGGGTGTGCTGGTGCGCGTAGTTGCCGGTGGAGGCGTACTCGGGCTCGTCGAGGAAGGGCAGGGCGATCTCGGCGAGGTCGACGGGGGTGACGTCGAAGCCGCCCCGCTCGCGGGCCCGCTCGGTGACCCAGCGGGCGAGCGGGCGGCCGGCGGAGGTGGGGCGGGTGGCGGCGGAGATGACGTGCAGGCGGGTCATGGTGGGTACTTCCGATCGAGGTGATTGTTGACGTGTCACCTATGGAAGCCGGGGTGTGGGTGACGTGTCAACCAGATAAGTGATGTGTCACCGACCTGGCTAGAGTGGCGGACATGACCCCCGCACCGGAGCCCGGGCCCCGCTGGCTCACCGAGTCCGAACAGGACGCCTGGTACGCGTGGCGGCGGATGTTCCCGCTGGTCAACGCCGAGATCGCGCGCGACCTCAACCAGGACAGCGGACTCTCCGAGGCCGACTACGACGTCCTCTCGGTGCTCGGTTCCACGGACGGCCACCGTATGCGCATCAGTGCGCTGGCCGACCTCATGCGCTGGTCCCGCAGCCGACTGTCCCACCAGCTCACCCGCATGGAGCAGCGCGGTGCGGTCCGCCGCGAGGAGGTGGCCGGCGACGGCCGGGGTGCCGAGGTGGTCCTCACCGCGGCCGGCGTCACCATGATCACGGAGGCGGCCCCGCTCCACGTGGAGTCCGTACGCCGCCACCTCGTCGACGCGCTGACGCCGGAACAACTGCGCACCCTGGCCGAGGTCGGCGAGGTGCTCCGTGAGCGACTGGGCGCCCGCCGGAAGCCCTGAGCCGTCGGATCCCCCGTTCCGGCCTCAGACGGTGAATCCGGAGATCCGTACGTGCGTGACGTCCCCGTCCTCGTGGTCGAGCTCGATGTTCACCCCGTCCGCGAGCCGGCGGCCGTTCCTGTCCTTGAAGGGCGTGCGGCCCGGCAGCTGCGGACTCCCGCACGCGTCGGCGCCCGAGCATCCCTCGGAGATCTCCGTGTCGGGGTAGGAGGCCCGTAGCCACGCCTCCGTCTCCGCTCGTGGCGCACGGAAGTCCAGCTCGTAGGAGACGCTCATCCACTGGCCCGTGGTGCACTTCCGGTCGTGCGTCCCCGTGGGCAGCTCGGCGGCGCGGACGAACCGGGCGGCCTGGTCGCACGGCACGCCCATGGTGCCGGTGAAGGCGGCCCACCCCAGGGACGCCCACCAGCCTCCGGCGGCGAGTACCGCCGTCGCGCCGGTGATCACGAGCCACCTCGTGAGGTGCTTGCGTCGTACGGACATCACTGAGAAACCCCCTGGTCACCATCACTTGAACATGTTCAAGGATGTGATCGGGGGGTCCTTGGTTCCCCATCCGCCCCAAGATCACAACGGGGCGGTGATCGGGCCGCGTGGATCCGCCCTACGGCCGCCAGGACACCCGGTGCTCCGCCAGGTGCGCCAGGACCGAGTGGTTCGCCTCCCAACCATCCGGAAACTTGACCGTCACGCCCAACTGGACCGGCTCCGTCGAGGGATGGTCGTCCAGCAACTCCGCTATCCCGGCCCGGGCCACCACCACGCACGCGTGCCGGTGCCGGGACGCCAGCACGCACAGCCGGCCCGTCTCCAGGTGGAAGGCCGTCGCGTCCGGGCGGCCCGACAGCGGGTGCAGGACCACCGTGAGGTCGTACTCGCGGCCCTGCAACCGGTTCGCGGTGTCCACCGTGACCCCCGTGACCCCGAGCGAGGCCAACGCCGCGCGGACCGCCGCCGCCTGGTCCCGGTGAGCCGTACCCACCGCGATCCGGTCCGCCGTCAACGGGCTCGGCGCCGGGGACTGCTCGTCCGAGGTCACCGCCCCGCGGTCCAAGGCCCGGCGGACCACCAGGGCCACCGCCCGCACCGCCTCCGGATCCGTCCGCGGAGTGTGCCGCGCCGGCAGCTCCAACAGGCCCCAGCCCGCCTCCGCCGCCTCGTCCAGCACCCGGTCCGGGCCCGACCCGTCGGAGGGCACCCCGTACGACAGCCGCCGCTCGCCCGGGCCCGTACCGCTGCGGAACTGCGTGTACGGGTAGAAGGCGCGGGAGACCAGCGGCGCCGCCGACGCCGGGAGCCGCCACGACACCGGCAGCCGGTGCTGCGGCAGCTGCGGATTGTGCGCCAGCAGCGTGCTCACCGCCGAGGCCGACGGGTCGTAGGACAGGCCCGCCCACTGCTCCGCGCCGACCACGCTGAACGGGTCCAACTGCCCCGGGTCGCCCACGAACAGCGCCCGCTCGAACAGCCCGGCCACGGCCAGCAGCGCGTCCGAGCGCATCTGGTACGCCTCGTCGACGATCGCGTGCTGCCAGGGCTCCACATCCTTGACGAACGCCCACTTGGCCGCCGTGGAGATGGTGATCGGCAGCTCCGCCAGATCCTTCGGCTTGGCCGACAGGGTGACCGACGGCAGCTCGCGCAGCGCCGGGTCGTAGGCGTCCCCGTCACTGCTGTGCAACCGGCCGACCTTCAGCTCCGGATCCTTGTCGGCGAGACGCAGCACCAGGTCGTCGACCTGCGCGTTGGTCTGCGCCACCACCATCAGCCGGCGGCCGGCCGCCGCCAGCTCCCGGGCCGCCCGGACCACCAGCGTGGACTTGCCGGCGCCGGGCGGGGAGTCGACGACGACGCCCCGCTCGGACCCGTGCAGGGTGTCGGCCAGGATCGCGGCGGTCGCCCGGGCGGCCGCCGCACCCGGGTCGAAGGAAGCGGTCGTGGTCACAGCAGGTCCTCGTCGGTCACGGAGTCGGGCAGGGGAAGGGCGCCCGCCGATCCCGGCGGACCGCCGTGCGTCCACGGGGTCTGCTCGGGCTCCGGAAGCTTCGGGCCGCCGCGCGCGTCGTGCTCGAAGAGCGTCCAGCACAACCGGTCGCCCTTCTCCGGGACGGACCCCGGCTCGGGGTCCCGGCCACGGCCCATCTTGTCGAGGAGCCGCAGCACCACCTGCCCACCCCCCTCGAAGCGGACGAACTGCGCGCTCTGCGGACGCCCGTCCAGCGAACGGAACACCTTCCCGCCGCCCGCGCCCCCCTCGTCCGCGAGCTGCGGCCGGTCCTCCGTCACCACCGTCACCAGCGGGCGCGGACTCGGCCGCTTCGACTCCGTCCACTCCATCACCACCTCGGTGACCTCGCCCGCGAAAGCCTCCCCCGCCAGCCGCCGCCCCGCCATCACCAGGGGGTCGTCCAAAGCCTCCTGGGCGTCGAGCCGCACCTGCTCGGTCTCCCGCGTGGCCAGCTTCTGGGCCGCCGTCACCGCGTCGTCGCGGCGCGGCTGCGGCGGCTCACCCGCCCGCACCCGGTCCCGGTGCCCCGTGTACGACCAGCGGTCGCGCGTCCAGCGCTCCTCCGCGCGCTCGCCCGGCGGCAGGGTGCGCAGCAGGTCGATCGCCTCCCAGGTCTTCCACCACGTGCTCGACAGCTGGGACGCGACCAGCCGGCGCACCTCCTGCTCGGCCGCCCGGACGTGACGGTCGTCGTCCCCCAGCCCGGCCGCCAGGTCCGTGCGCGCGGCGTCGTACCGGGCGACGGCCGGAGCCAGCAGCTTGTTGTCGAAGGCCGGATCGGTGGACGGACCGGCGGGCGGGCACAGCAGTTGGCCGTCCTTGTCCCGACCCAGCTCGGCCCGGAGGGCCTCCTCGGCACCCGACCGGCCCTCGGGCGGGTCGATCCAGCCCAGCAGCGCGCCCAGGTGCTGGTCCTCCAGATTGCTCTGGCCGGTGGCCCAGTGCCGGGACAGCAGATCCGTGGCCGACAGCAGCATCGAGGAGCCGGGCACCCGCGAACGCTCCGCGAGGTGCGTGAACCAGCGCCCGAGCATCGGCACCTGCGAAGGCGCCGGATACGGATTCTCCGGATCCTCCTCGGCGGTCCGTCGGAACCGCATCGAGCGCCCCAGCAGCCGTACGTACTCCACGCCCGCCCGGCTCGGCACGATCAGCTGCGGCGCGTCCACGCACAGCTCGGTCTCGACCTTGACCCGCTTGCCCGTCTCCGGGTCGGTCTCGCTGCGCTCGGCCGGCTCCACGGCGTCCGCGTACGCGTCGATGTGGGCCAGCACCTGCACGGCCAGGTCCGCCAGGAAGGCCCAGCGCCGGTCGCGGTCGCGCGGCTGCGGTATCACGAACAGCCGCGGCTCGTGCCGGTCGGTGCCCACCATCGCGCCGAGCGGGGCACCCGCCTCACCGGCCGTGGTCAGCGGCACGAGGACCATCGGGCGCTCGCTCAGGTGGCGGTGCCGTACGGTCGCGAGCGGCTGGGCGCGGCCCGCGCGTACGGCCTCCAGCCGGGCCAGGGTGCTCAGCAGGGGCATGCGGGGGTCTCCGGGGAGGTGTGCGGCGAACGGGCGGCGGCCAGGTCCAGGGCCTCGGCGCGCAACCGGGCGGCCCGGTGCAGCGCGGCGGCGGTCGGATCCTCGGCGCTCCCCGTGCCGGCGGCCGCCGCCAGGGCGGCCTCGACGGTGGTCAACGCGCCCAGCTCACCCCGGACCGACCGGCCCAGCGCGGTGACCTGATCGGCGGAACGGGCCCGGTCACGACAGTGGAAGGCCAGCTCACAGGCGGCCAGGCACTCGGGGGCGTAGGCCGCGTCGACCGCGGACACGGCCCGGGCGAGCTCCTCGGCGGTCCGGGTCGCCGGATCGAAGCTGAGGCCCTCGGGCAGCGCGGCCGCCAGCTCCTCGACGCGGGTCAGCCGGTCCAGCTGGCGGCGGGTCACGGAGCGTTCGCGGCGGATGTCGACGGGGGCCGCGGTGGGCAGGTTGGAGAAGTCCTTCGGGCAGACCAGCAGTACGGTGTGCGCCACCTCGGCGCCGGGCAGTTTGGCGGCGGTCCGCTCCAGGGCCAGCACGTAGACGGCGGCCTGCCGGGCGGCGGCGCCCACCTTCGCGGCGTCGGCGGCGCCGTCGATCATCGGGAACGACTTGATCTCCACGACGGTCCAGCGGCCGTCGGGGTGGACGACCACGGCGTCGGGCTCCAGATAGGCCGGGGAGCCGGCCACCTCCAGGGCCAGCATCGGATGGTCCAGCAGCGTCCAGTCCTTCGCCGAGGTCGCCTCGCGCAGCGCGAGCGCGGTCCGCGCGGCGCGGCCCTCGGGCCCGGCGGCGGTCAGATCGGGGACGCGGGCGGCGGGCCCGGGCGGCTCGGCGGCGGGCGTCAGATGCGTGTGGACCAGCCGCAGCAGCTCGGCGCCGCCGTCGCCCTTGACCTTGGCCTCGAAGGAGTTCCCGCGGACTATGGCGAACTGCGACTGCCCGAACGAGGCGGGCGAGCCGAGCGCCGAGGCCAGGGCGGTCTTGTCCACACCGGCGCCGTCGAGCAGGGCGCGTCTGCCACAGCCGGGATTGGCGGCGAGGGCCGCCAGTGCCCGGGCGTCGAGCGGACGGGGCGGCACGGCGGGGCCGCGCAGACCGGCGAGCCGCTGCCGCAGAGTCGTCGGCTGCGCGGGGCTGCTGGGCGGGTAGGAGCTCACCCGCGGAAGTGTCCCATCCGCCACTGACAATCGTGGACGTACCGCGGAAACCGGTGGTGAGGGCGGTGGCACGGCCCGGTTGTTGGATGATGGACGGAATCGACTCGACCGGGAGAATTCACATGGCCCCCCGCATCCTGCTGGCCCGCCACGGCCAGACGGCGTGGTCCCAGCTCGGCAAGCACACCGGACGCACGGACGTGCCGATGCTGGACGAGGGCAAACTCGGCGCGAAGCTGCTCGGCGAGCGGCTGGCGCGGGACCCGTGGCGGGGCCTGCCGGGCGTGGAGGTCCGCACCAGCCCGCTGGTGCGCGCGAGCGAGAGCTGCGACCTGGCGGGCTTCGGGGCGCGGGCCGAGCCGTGGGACGCGCTGATGGAATGGGACTACGGCGAGTACGAGGGCATGACCCCGGCCGAGATCCAGGCGGTGCGGCCGGGCTGGCTGATCTGGCGGGACGGGGTTCCGGGCGGTGAGTCCGTGGCGGACGTCGCGGCGCGGGCGGACGAGGTCGTGGCGTGGGCGCGTGCGGCGGAGCGCGACGTCCTGGTCTTCGCGCACGGCCACATCCTGCGCACGCTGGCCGCCCGCTGGCTCGGCTTCGAAGCCTCCTTCGGCGCCCGCATCCGGCTGGAGCCGACCTCCCTCTCGGTCCTGGGCTGGGCGTACGGCGCGCCGGCGCTGGAACGCTGGAACGACACGGGTCACTTGAACGCGTAGCCCCTGCGGGTGCCCTGCGGTGCGCTCGGCGGTGTGTGGCTCGGCTCCGCCTGGCCCCTGCGGGGTGCTCGGCGGTGTGTGGCTCGGCTCCGCCCGGCGGTGTGCGCTGCGCTGCGCTGCGGTGCGGTGCGCTTGGCGGTGCGGGTCGTGTGCCGGGGCGCTGCCCCGGACCCCGCGCCTCAATCGCCGGCGGGGCTGGGATTTGGCGGGTCGGTGTCGGTGGTGGGTCGGGTCGGGGGGCCGGT
>NZ_JBICYT010000038.1:0-60752 GCF_043201215.1 Streptomyces sp. NPDC048331
GGGGGGGGGGGGGCGGGGGGGGGGGGGGGGGGGGGGTGGGGGGCGGGGGGGGGGGGGGGGGGGGGGGGGGGGGGGGGGGGGGGCGGTTCCGTCGGGGCCGGGCGCGCGCCGGGGCGTCTCCTCGGGCGCCGAACGTGGCGAGGGGTCGCAGCGTCGGGCGGCAGTGTGTTCGGCGCCCTGCGGGGAGCGCCCCGACACACACCCGTCCCCGACGGAACCGCCCCCGACCTGGTCGGCCCCGGCCCCGGGCGCATCGGGGCCGGTCCCGGGATCGTCGGTGTCGGGTCCGTCGTCGTCGGTCCCGGTCTCCGGGTTTTCGGGGTCGGCGAGGTCTTCGGTTCTCGGGTGCAGGGTCATGTCAGGCGCCCTTGTTGTAGAGCTGGGTGACCAGGGAGGAGAGGACCTGGTCGGTGCGGGGGCCGTAGTTGAGGAGGACGCCGTCGTCGATCGTGACCACGCGGCGGTCCATGCCGGCCGGAGTCTGGGCGACGCCCGGGATCTTGACCAGGCCGTCGACGCCGCCGACCGATTCGAGGCCCTTGGACATGACGAGGATCGCGTCGGGGGCGGCGGCCGCCAGGGCCTCGCTGGTGATCGGGGTGAAGTCCTTGCCGAGTCCGGAGTCCTTGCCGGTGTCGACCGCGCCGGCCGCTTCGAGGAGCGAGGCCGCTCCGGAGTCCGAGCCGCCCAGCAGATAGACGGAGGCGGTGCCGCGGAGGTAGAGGAAGGCCACCCGGGGCTTCTTGCCGGAGGAGGCCGGGATGTCCTTGCGGACGGTGGCGATCCGGTCGGCTGTGCGCTGGTTCAGCAGCGTGCCGGCGTCCTTGACGCCGAGTGCGGCGGCCACGGCGTCGATCCGCTTCGGTACGTCGTCCAGTCCCTTGGCGGGGGCGATGACCAGGACGGGTACGCCGGCGTCGCGGATCTGCTGGATCGCTTCGCCGGGGCCGCTGGTGGTCTCCGCGATGACGAGGGTCGGGCGCAGCGACAGGACGCTCTCCGCGGAGACGTCGTGTCCACGTGTCACCACCGGTAGCTGGGCGGCCTGTTCGAAGGTGGTCGTGATGTCCCGGGCGACGACCTGCCGGCCGAGGCCCAGCGTGTGGACGATCTCGTTGAGGCTGCCGCTGAGCGGGACGACCCGGTCCGCGGAGGTGATCGTGACCTGGGCGCCGTCGACCGAGGGCACGGTGACGGGCAGGGCGGGCTGTGGCGTCGGGAGCGGTTCCAGCCGGTCCGGGACCGCGGCTGCGCTGGGCGCGGATGAGCCCGGGGTGGTGGCCGTACCTCCGCAGGCCGTCAGCGCGAGTGCCAGTGCTGCCACGGCAACTGCGAGACGGGAGAAGCGGGTTGACGCGGCGGGCGTAGGCACGAAGGCACCGTCCTGATCGTCCGACTGAGGTTCTGGAGACCGGGGGGTGTTCAACCGGCCGTGGTTAGCTTAGGTTAGCCTAACCTTGCTCGCTAGACCTGAGGAGGGGGCATTCATGCCCACGAGACCCGTCCGTACGTTCGCCGTCGCCCTGTTGGCGGCCCTGCTGGGCGCGCTGCTCCCGGCGACCGCCGCTCGGGCCGGCACCGTACAGGGGGGTCGACTCGACTGGGGCATCAAATCGTCTTTCCAGAGTTATGTCACGGGTCCGGTGGCAAAAGGCGGTTTCAAGCTGAAGAGCGGCGCGGCCACCGTGGGCGGCAGCCTCTTCCGCTTCCACTCCGCCGCCGGTTCCTACGACCCCGGCTCCGGTGCCTTCGAAGCCTCCTACTCGGGCGGGGTGACCTTCCAGGGCCACCAGAAGCCCGATGGTGTCCACGAACTGGACATGACCATCAGTCGCCCGACCGTCAAGATCTCCGGCGGCAAGGGCACCCTGTACGTCGACGTCTCCAGCAAGGCCAAGGACACTGGCGCGGTCACCAACCAGTCGCAGGTCGCCTTCGCCTCGCTCGGCGTCGGCGGCATCGACATGAAGGGCGGCAACAGCCCGCTGTCCCTCACGAACCTCCCGGCCACCCTCACCGCGGAAGGCGCCAAGGCCTTCGCCGGCTACTACGGCGCCGGCACCCAGCTCGACCCCGTCTCGCTCTCCGCCGACGTCAAGAACCAGCCGGCCGCCGAGCCCGCGCCGTCGGCCCCGGCCGCGCAGCCGAGCGCCACCGCGGAAACCCCCCAGGCGCAGGGCGCCTTCGCCGACGCCGCCGTCGACTGGGGGGTGCGCCGCACCTTCCGTGAGTACGTCACCGGTTCGGTCGGCCAGGGCGGGTGGACCCTCGCCGAGGGCGCCCAGGACGGTGGCGCGCTGTTCCGCTTCCCGCAGGGCAAGGGGTCGTTCGACGGCGCGAAGGGCACCCTCGACGCGGCCTTCGCCGGCACGGTCCGGTTCACCGGCGCCCACCTGGACCTCACCCTCGGCAGGATGAGCGTGAAGGTGGAGAACGGCAAGGGCGTCCTGTCCGCGGACGTCACCACCGGCGGCGCGACGAAGAACGCCGTCCCGCTCGTGGAGTTCGATGCCAAGGGCCTGAAGACCGAGGGCAAGCTGGCCACCCTGACCGAAGCCCCGGCCACCCTCACCGAGGGCGGCTCCCAGGCCTTCAACTCCATGTACAAGGCCGGCACCGAGATGGACCCCGTCTCGCTCGCCGTCGCCCTGGACACCACCGCCCAGCTGCCCGCCCTGCCCGACCTGGGCTCGACGGCCTCGCCCGCCCCCGCGTCCGCGTCGCCGTCCGCCGAGCCCGCCGCCGCGCAGGCCGCGGAGCCCTCGAAGTCCTCGAACACCGGGCTCTTCGTCGCCCTCGCCGTGGCCGTCCTGGTCCTGGCCGGCGGCGGCACGTTCCTGGCGGTGCGAAGGCGTCGTACGGCGGCCGCCGCGCCGACGCCGACCGACGCGCCCCGGTAGGCACCCCCTTTTTCCCTTCCCCGTCCCCCTGTTCCTTCAGGAGTACCCAGCCATGTCGTCCATCCGACGCCCGATCTCCCTCGCGGCCGCGGTCCTGACCGCCGCGGCGCTCGGCGCCACCACCTTCGCGCTGCCCGCCACCGCCGCGGGCGGCCCGCCCACCGAACCGATGAAGATCACCGGCGGTACCCTCGACTGGGGCGTGCTCGCGAGCTACCGCACCTACGTGACCGGCATGGCCAAGGGCACCATCACCGTCGCCGAGGGGGCGCAGCAGAACCAGGACGGCACCCTGCGCTTCATCCAGCCGACCGGTGCGTACGAGCCGGCCAACGGGCACGTGGTGAAGGCCGCCTTCAAGGGCAGTGTCACCTTCTCCTCCCCCGCCCCGCCGACCGGCCACGGCTTCGAGGTCAAGCTCTCGGACATCCGTATCGACACCGGCACCAAGAAGCTCACCGCGGACGTCACCAAGGGCGGCACCACCACCCAGGACGTACCCATGGCCACCGTGGCCTTCACCGGACCGTCGATGAGCAACCTGGCCACCACGCTCACCCAGGAGGCCGCGGACGCCCTCGGTTCGGCGAGCTACAAGGACAAGCCGGGCGACCCGCTCAACGCCAAGCTGGAGTTCGAGACACCGGCGCCCGAGCCGACCCCGTCGAACACCACCAAGAACCCGACGCCGCCGGCCGACGACACGCAGAAGGTGCTCAGCGGCAAGCTGACCTGGGGCGTGAAGGAGTCCTTCCGCAAGTACGTGCTGAGCGCGGGCTCGATCACCCCGGCGGGCGGCGCGGCCAAGAACGGCGACACCTTCGACTTCGCCTTCGGCAAGGGTGACCTGGACGTCAAGAAGCAGAAGCTGAACGCCTCCTTCCAGGGCAACCTCCGCTTCCGGTACGCGGCCCACGGCATCGACATGACCTTCGGCAACCCCCGGGTCGAGGCCACCGGCAAGACCGGCACCCTCTACGTGGACGTCAAGAACGGCTCCGGCACCAAGGCGGGCCTCCGCTTCGCCACGCTCGACCTGTCGAAGACCGACTACAAGACCAAGAACGGCGTCCTCGCCCTGAACGCGGTCCCGGCCGTCTTCACCGCCGAGGGCGCGGGTGCCTTCGCCAACGAGACCACCGGCTCCCTGTACAAGGCGGGCGACGCGATCGACCCGCTCACCTTCGCCGTGGCCGTCGACAAGGACGCGACCCTGCCGAGCACCGGTGGCACGACCGGCGGTTCGACGGGCGGCTCGAACGGTGGCACCACCGGCGGCTCGACCGGCGGCACCACGGGCGGTACGACCGGCGGCACCGTCGGCGGCACCGGAGGTACGGGCTCCACCGTCGGCGGCAACCTCGCGAACACCGGCGCCGGGGTCCCGGCCGGTGCCCTGCTCACCACCTCCGGCGTGGTGATCGCGGCCGGCGCGGGCGCGGTGTACCTGGCGCGCAGGCGGCGTACGTCCCAGGTCTGAGCCGTGTTTGAATTCCCGCGTGAACGATCTCGACGTGTTGAAGGTCTTCTGCGCGGGTGACGGCCGCTTCGGCAACCTGCTCGGTGTCGTACGCGACGGTCGGACCTGCCCCGACGATGCGTCGCGGCAGGCGCTGGCCGCCGAACTCGGCTACAGCGAGACGGTGTTCGTCGACGACCCCGAGCGCGGGGTCGTCGACATCCGCACCCCCGGCACGCGGATGTCCTTCGCCGGACATCCGCTGGTCGGGGTCGCGTGGTTGCTGGACATCGAGGAGCTCCAGCCGCCCGCCGGATCCGTATGGGCCCGGGACGACGGGGAGTTCACCTGGATCACGGCCCGGCCCGAGTGGGTCGAGGGCAAGCGCACCGAGCGGTACGGATCCGTCGCCGAGGTCGAGGCGCTGCCCGCCCCGCCGTCCGGCGAGGGCTGGTTGTACGCCTGGGCCTGGGAGGACGAGGCCGCGGGCCGCGTGCGCGCCCGGGGCTTTCCGCGCCGCCCCGACGGGGTCATCACCGAGGACGAGGCCACCGGCTCGGCGGCGATCCTGCTGACGGCCCAGCTGAACCGCGCCCTGAACATCACCCAGGGCGCCGGCTCCCAGATCCTCACCGCCCCCGGCCCGGACGGCACCGTGGAGATCGGCGGCCGCGTCCGCTTCGCCCCGCCCCGGGACGCCTAGGGCCCGCCCTGGAGGAGACCCCGGATTTTTTACCGACAAGGCGTCGGGAACTCATTGACTTAGGCAAACCTAAGTAGGAGGATCAGGCGTGGCGGCATTGCCGTCACGCCTGTTTCCTCTTCCAGGAGGTCCGCCTTGGACGCCTTCTCCACGGTCATCCGCGTCGCCTCGCACGAGCAGCACACGGAGGCCGAGACCTCGACCTTCATGAGCGACCTGCTGGGCGGACGACTCGGCGTCGACGCGTACACGCGCTACACCGAGCAGCTCTGGTTCGTGTACCGGGCCCTGGAGGACGCGGCCGAATCCCTCAAGGACGACCCGGTGGCCGGCCCGTTCATCCGGCCCGAGCTCATGCGCGTGGCCGAGATCGAGCGGGACCTCGCGCACCTGGTGGGCCCCGACTGGCGGGAGAGCGTGGCGGCCCTGCCCGCGACGCGCGCGTACGCCGACCGGGTGGCCCGGTGCGCCGCCGAGTGGCCGGGCGGGTACGTCGCCCACCACTACACGCGCTACCTGGGCGACCTCTCCGGCGGCCAGATCATCCGCGACAAGGCCGAGCGCACCTGGGGTTTCGAGCGCAAGGGCGACGGCGTCCGGTTCTACGTCTTCTCGGACATCTCCAACCCGGCCGCCTTCAAGCGGACCTACCGCGAGCTGCTGGACGCCATCGCCGCGGACGACCTGGAGAAGCAGCGCATCATCGACGAGTGCAAGCGTGCCTTCGACTTCAACGGCGCGGTCTTCCGCGAGCTGGGCGAGCAGTTCCCGCTCAGCGCGTAGCCCCCGGGGAGGTCCGCGGAAGCGACGGAAACAGGGCCGGGCCCGGTGCACAGGTGCACCGGGCCCGATCGCGTACCGGTAGAGCCGGAAGAGCCCCGAGGGACGGAAGGTCCGGAGGGGACGGCTTAGGGGAGGGTGAGGATCTCCGCGCCCGAGTCCGTCACGACCAGCGTGTGTTCGAACTGCGCCGTGCGCTTGCGGTCCTTGGTGACGACCGTCCAGCCGTCCTCCCACATGTCGTACTCGTGGGTGCCCAACGTCAGCATCGGCTCGATGGTGAAGGTCATGCCGGGCTCGATGACGGTGGTGGCGTGCGGGCTGTCGTAGTGCGGGACGATCAGGCCGGAGTGGAAGGACGAGTTGATGCCGTGGCCGGTGAAGTCACGGACCACGCCGTAGCCGAAGCGCTTCGCGTAGGACTCGATGACCCGGCCGATGATGTTGATCTGGCGGCCCGGCTTGACGGCCTTGATGGCCCGGTTCAGCGCCTCCCGGGTGCGCTCCACCAGCAGCCGCGACTCCTCGTCCACCTCCCCGCACAGGTAGGTCGCGTTGTTGTCGCCGTGCACGCCGCCGATGTACGCGGTCACGTCGAGGTTCACGATGTCGCCGTCGCGCAGGACGGTGGAATCGGGGATGCCGTGGCAGATGACCTCGTTCACGGAGGAACACAGCGACTTGGGGAAGCCCCGGTAACCGAGCGTCGAGGGGTAGGCCCCGTGGTCGCACATGTACGCGTGGGCGACCCGGTCGAGCTCGTCGGTGGTCACCCCCGGCGCGATCAGCTTCGCGGCCTCTTCCATCGCCTGGGCGGCGATCCGGCCGGCGATGCGCATGGCCTCGATGGTCTCGGCCGTCTGCACCTCCGGTCCGGTGTACGGAGTGGGCGCGGGCTTGCCCACGTACTCGGGCCGGCGGATGTTTCCGGGAACGGAACGGACGGGAGAGAGCTCGCCTGGTACGAGCAGCGACTGGCCAGACATGCGAGCGAGTGTATCCAGCGGGGATGGGGCAGCATGGCGGGACAGAGCGGTATGAGAGGAGCCCGACGACGATGGCCCTGTTCAAGAAGCGTCAGGTGGGGAAACCCGGCGAGTGGTACTACTGCCTGGTCCACAAGAAGGTCGAGGAAGGCCCCGACTGTCCGGCCAAGGACCGGTTCGGGCCGTACGCGAGCCCCGAGGAGGCGAACCACGCCATGGAGACGGCGCAGGAACGCAACCTCGAATGGCAGAACGACCCCAAGTGGAACGACAGGACCCGCGAGGACGAAGAGGGCGCCACGGGTACGGGCACGGGCGGGGCGTAGGCCGCCGGCTTACCAGCGGCTGGTCGGCGGCGCGGTCAGGTGGTCGGCCAGCCGCGCCAGCCGGTCCCGGAAGCGGCGCGGTCCGCGCTGCGCCGGCGTGCCGTTCTCCCCGGCCGCCGCGCTGACCAGGTGCTGCACGGTGTCCAGGTCCATCTCGCCGTCGGGTTCCGGTACCGACAGGGTGTCGTGCGCGAGCGTGCCCAGGTCCGGGTCCCCGCCGTCCAGGGACAGTACGGTCGCCCCCGCGCGCCGCGCGTCGTGGACGCGCTCCAGCAGACCCTCACCCGGCGCCCCGGGCGCCACCACCAGCAGCGTGTGCCCGCGTCGGGCCGCCGCCAGCCGGCCCAGGCCCACCGACAGGTGCGGCGGCTCCCCGGGCCGCACGTGGTGGCGTACGAGCGTGGGCGCCAGCTCCGGCAGCCCCGACCAGGCGGACTCGTCCACCAGGTGCGCCGCCAGATGCCAGGGCTCGTACCCCTCGGTCCCCACCAGCAGCAGCCGGCCACCGGCCGGTTCGACGGACCGGCGCAGCGACCCGGCGAAGCGGCGCGCGGCGCCCGGCCACTGCGTACCGGCGAGCACCTCGCGCAGCAGCGCGACCCTCACGGCGTCCATATCGGCATCCTGCCGCATGCGGGGGACATGGGGAGCGGTTCCTTCCCCTTCGACACACTTCGACTGTGGGCTACCCGGCAGTACCCTCGCCCCCATGACTTCCTCAGACAACACGCAGAAGCCGCCGGTCAAGGACCCGTGGGAGCTGCCGGACGTGTCCGGCCTCGTCGTCGGCGTCCTCGGCGGCACTGGCGACCAGGGCCGTGGCCTGGCCTACCGGCTCGCCAGGGCCGGCCAGAAGGTGATCATCGGCTCCCGCGCCGCCGACCGCGCGCGGACCGCGGCCGAGGAACTGGGCCTGGGCGTGGAGGGCGCGGACAACGCCGAGTGCGCGCGCCGCAGCGACATCGTCATCATCGCGGTGCCGTGGGAGGGCCACGCCAAGACCCTCGAAGCGCTGCGCGAGGACCTCGCGAGCAAGCTCGTGGTCGACTGCGTCAACCCGCTCGGCTTCGACAAGCAGGGCGCGTACGCCCTCCAGGTCGAAGAGGGCAGCGCCGCCCAGCAGGCCGCCGCCCTCCTCCCGGACTCCCGCGTCACCGCCGCCTTCCACCACCTCTCGGCCGTCCTGCTCCAGGACGAGTCGATCGACGAGATCGACACCGACGTGATGGTCCTCGGCGAGGTCCGCGCCGACACGGACCTCGTCCAGGCCCTGGCCGCCCGTATCCCCGGCATGCGCGGCGTCTTCGCGGGCCGCCTGCGCAACGCCCACCAGGTCGAGTCCCTGGTGGCCAACCTCATCTCCACCAACCGCCGCTACAAGGCCCACGCGGGCCTGCGCATCACGGACGTCTGACCCCGGTCCGTCCGGTCCCGCCCTTCCCGGCCGGGACCGGACCGCCCCGTACCCGGATCAGCCCCGGCGGCCGCCACGCGCCTCGACGGCGCCCAGGTGGGCCACCACGCCGTGGTAGAAGCGGTCGACCGCCGCGTCCACACCGCGGATGAACCCGGACTCCGTGTTGCCCCGGGTGCTTCCCATCCCCTTGATCAGCGACAACCGGAACCCGGTCGGCGCGGCCCCGTCCTTGGGCAACAGATCGCCGGGCTCCGGGCGCAGCCGTTCCAGGGTGCCGCGCGGCCCGTTCCCACCCTCCACCAGGCTCTGGACGTGCAGGTCCGCCGGCGCTTCGGCCAGTGCCCTCAGCAGTCGCTTCACCATCGCCAGCGGGTACGAGCCTTCCGGGGCGGGGATGTCCACGGAGGTCCGGACCTTGCCGGTCCGCAGGTCGGCGGTGACGGCGATGACGGAGCTCGTCCCGTCGATGCGCAGTTCGGCCGAAAGCCGCCCGTCGACGCAGAGCACCGAGGCCGCCGCTATCCGGCGGGCCCGCGGATCGCTGTCGCGCCGCGTCCGCTGCACCGGCAGGGCCTTCTGCCCCAACTCGCCGCCCAGGCGTAGGCAGACCTGGCGGATCAGCCGCTCCCAGCTGTTGATGACGTCGACGGCGCGCCCGTCGTCCGGGCTGATGGTCTCGTCCTCGATGCCCTTGCGTACGGGCACCCAGGCGGGGCCCATGTTCTGGAATCCGTGGCAGCCCGAGTTCTCGTGCTGGAGGTACTCCAGGAGTTCCTGGAGGAGCCAGGCGTGGGCGGCATTGCCGACCCCCTCGTGGCGGATCAGCATCTGGGCCTGGTGGGCCACCTCCGCCCAGGACAGGTGCCAGAGGCTGACCTTGTGCTTGCGTCGCCCGTCGATCTTGACGTCGACCACGGGTGAGCCGTCCAGGGCCACGTCGTTGGAGAGCGTGATCACCGCCTCGTAGCCGCGGCGTGCGGCGATGTCCATGTATTGCTGTACCTGCTCGTCCTTGAGCGGGTTGCCGTGCGTCTTCGTCTCCACGAGGGCCGTCCACAACTTGCCCGCGCGTTCGACCCGGATCACCCCGTCCGGCCGCCTCGGGGTGTCGCCGTGGGGGAGGGGGACCTCGGTGAAGGTCTGCATACGACCGGCGGGTGCCCCGAACCCGGCGGTGAGACGGCGGCCCAGCTCGGGGACCTCCGCCATGACCGACAACAGGACGGAGGTCGCCCGGACCTCGCGCTCCTTGTCGCTCTTGAGGGTCGGCACGGGGAAGAGCCGCGCCGTGCGCCACGAATCGTTCTCGGCGAGGGACTTCTTGGCCACCTTGGGCAGGGTGACCTTCTTCCTCGTCGTGCGGGGTGCGCGGCCGCGGGTCTGGGCGGGCACGGTGGCGCTCGTCGTAGCCGTGGCCGTGGCCGCGGGGGCGGGCGCGGGCACGGCGGCTGTCGCGGCTTCCGGCGCGGCCGTCGGCTCCGTTCCCGCTGCCGCCGTCGTCGCCGCCTCGGTCGCCGGATCGGCGTCCTCCAGTACCTCGATGCCGAAGTCCGTGGCCAGCCCGGCGAGGCCGGTCTCGTACCCCTGCCCCACGGCCCGGAACTTCCACTCCTCGCCGCGCCGGTACAGCTCACCGAAGATGAAGGCCGTCTCCACGCTCGCGTCCTCGATGGAATACCCGACGAGCGGCTCCCCCGACCTGTCCGCGATCGTCATCCGCAGATCGTCGAGATCCCCGAAGCGCGCCCCGCCGTACTGGCTGGCCGCCACCACGATCCGCGCCACGTCCTCGGGAACGGCGGTGAGGTCCACGCTGATGCGGTCCTCGTCGCCGTCCGAGGTCGGCGTCTTGCCCAGGAGCTGGACGCTTCCGTCCGCGGCGGCCGGGTGGTTGTAGAAGTAGAAGTCGTTCTCGCTGCGGATCTTGCCGTTCTCGTCCAGGAGCAGGACGGAAACGTCGGCATCGCCCGCTCCGGTGGCACTGGTCCAGCCCAGGCTCACGACGACCGCCCCGGCGTCCTCGCTGAGGGCGTTCAGGCTGACGTTCGCCCCCTTGGAGATCTCCTGCATGCGTGCTCCCCCCATCACCCGGCGTCGTCCGTCGCGGGCCGAGCGGACCGGGCTGTTCGTTCTGTGACGCGCGCAACACGGCGCGTATCCGCCGAACCGTAACGCCAAGGGATACAGAAGGTCAGGTAAAGCCGAAAACGAACCCGACGCGATCGCCGGTGCCCTTACGGCAGCACTGCGGGGCATGGGGGACACTGGAGGGGCTCGGCCCCGTTCAGTGTTTTTCGAGGAGCTCCCCCCATGCCCCGCCTTGCCGTCTTCGCCATTGTCGTCTGCGTCTGTGCGGTGGTCGCGGCCGTCGTCGCCTTCGTCGAGGGCAGCTTCCTCGGGATCGTCTGGGTGCTGCTGGCCGGCCTCACGTCCAACATGGCCTGGTACTACCTGCGCAAGGCGAAGGCCGACAAGGCCTCCGCCGCGCGCCAGGTCGGCTAGGGAGCGGGCCCGCAGGGTCGGGACGTCCTCCCCCGCGCCCGGTCCGTCCGGCATCGGCCCGTCAGTCCTGCGGGACCGCGCAGACGCCGTTGCTCTCCCGCCAGAAGGTGTAGAGGTCGCGGCCGCAGTACGTCTCCAGGTCGGACACGCCGAGCGCGGACATCAGGCCGTCCACCGCGCCGAAGAAGAACGCGTTGACCCCCGGGATCCACAGCAGCGCGAACACCGCCAGCAGGCCGAACGGCGCCAGCGGCTCCACCTCCCGGCGGATCCGGTACGACAGCCAGGGTTCGATCACCCCGTAGCCGTCCAGGCCCGGAACCGGCAGGGAGTTCAGGATCGCCGCCGTGACCTGCAGCATGGCGAGGAAGGCGAGCGCGAAGCGGAAGGCCAACGGCACCCCGTCGAGCGCGCCCAGCCAGAACGGGGCCGTGCACACCACGGCGAAGGCCACGTTCGTCAGCGGGCCCGCCGCCGAGATGAGGCTGTGCTTCCAGCGGCCCCGGATACTGCCGCGCTCGATGAACACCGCGCCGCCGGGCAGGCCGATGCCGCCCAGGATCACGAAGATCACCGGCAGCACGATGCTGAGCAGCGTGTGCGTGTACTTCAGCGGGTTCAGCGTCAGGTAGCCCTTCGCGCCCACCGTGAGGTCGCCGCCGTGCAGCGCCGTGCGGGCGTGGGCGTACTCGTGCAGGCACAAGGAGACGATCCACGCCGAGGTCACGAAGAGGAAGACGGCCAGCCCCGGGCTGGCGGCGTACCCCGTCCACACCGCCCAGCCGGTGACGGCCATGACCGCGACGATGCCGAGGAATACCGAACTGATCCGCCGCTCGCTGCGGCTGCCCTGATGACCCATGCGGGCAACCTATCCCGCGGGCCCGACGGAAAACGGTGCGGGTCCTGAGCCGGGTACGGGGACAATGGGCCGGTGCGTTACGCGATTCTCGGAACCGCCCAGGCCATCCACGACGACGGGACCCCCGTGGCCGTCGGCGGAGCACGCCTTCGGGCGCTCCTGACCGCGCTCGCGCTGCGGCCGGGGCGGGTGGTGCCCGCCCGGCTGCTCGTCGCCGAGGTGTGGGACGGCGACCCGCCCGCCGACGCGGTGGCGGCCCTGCAGGCGCTGGTCGCCCGGCTGCGGCGGGCGCTCGGTCACGCGGCCGTGCGTTCCGCGGAGGGCGGCTACCAACTGGCCGCCGAGCGGGAGGACATCGACCTCTACCGCTTCGAGCGGCTGGCCCGGGCCGGGGACACCGCGCCGGACCCGGCCGAGGCGGCGGCCCTGTACGAGGAGGCCCTCGCCCTGTGGCGCGGTCCGGCCCTCGCCGATCTGCCGGACCCGGCCGCGGAGGCCGCGCGCTGGGAGGCGGTACGGATGGACGCGCGCCGGGGTCGGCTCGCGGCGGCCCTGGCGCTGGGCGAGGCGGAGCGTTCCCTGCCGGAGCTGACCGCTCTGTGCGCGCGGCACCCGCTGGACGAGCCGCTGCACACCCTGCGCATCCGGGCCCTGCGCGACGCGGGCCGCCCGGCGGAGGCGCTGGCCGCCTACGACGGCGTCCGCCGGGAGCTGGCCGACCGGCTGGGCGCGGACCCGGGGCCGGAGCTGCGGGCCCTGCACGCCGAGCTGCTGACCTCGGACGCGCCGCCGCCGGCCGCTGCCGTCCCGGCCGCTGCCCTCCCGGCCGCTGCCCTCCCGGCCGCAGCCGTCCCGCCCGCGGCCGCCCCCGCCGCACCCGCCGCACCCGCCGCACCCGGCGCACCCGCGTCCGCGGGCAATCTGCGAGCCCGCCTGACCACCTTCGTCGGCCGCGAGGACGACATCCGCGTCATCGGGGACGATCTCGCGCGGGCCCGCCTCGTCACGCTCCTCGGGCCCGGCGGCGCCGGCAAGACACGGCTGTCCCAGGAGGCCGCCGAGGCCCAGGACGAGAGCGCCTGGCCCGACGGGGTGTGGCTCGTCGAACTCGCCCCCATCGACGGGCACGGCGACCCGGAGGACGTCGCCGAAGCCACCCTCGCGGCGCTCGGTGCCCGGGAGACCAAGCTGCGCGGCGCCGCCGCCGAGGAGTTGCGGGCCCTCACCGAACGCGCCGGCGACGACCCTCTCGACCGGCTCGCCGAGCACTGTGCACGCCGGCGGCTCCTGCTGCTGCTCGACAACTGCGAGCACGTCATCGGCGCGGCCGCCGCCCTCGCGGAGCGGCTCCTCACGCACTGCCCCGACGTCCGGATCCTGGCCACCAGCCGCGAACCCCTCGGCGTCCCGGGGGAGTCCCTGCGCCCTGTGGAACCGCTGCCCGACCCCATCGCGCTACGGCTGCTCGGCGACCGCGGGGCCGCGGCACGGGCCGGGTTCACCGTCGAGGAGGACCCGACCGCCGCGGCCGAGATCTGCCGCCGTCTCGACGGGCTGCCGTTGGCGATCGAGCTGGCCGCGGCCCGGCTGAGGCTGCTCACGCCGCGCCAGATCGCCGACCGTCTCGACGACCGGTTCCGGCTCCTGACCGGCGGTGCCCGGACCGTGCTGCCGCGCCAGCAGACCCTGCGCGCCGTCGTCGACTGGTCCTGGGAGCTGCTCGACGAGGCCGAACGCACCGTCCTGCGCCGCCTGTCCGTCTTCGCCGGCGGCTGCGACCTGGCCGCCGCCGAGGCCGTCTGCGCCGACCCGGCCGACCCCGACCCCTACGACGCCGCCGACGTCCTCGGCTCCCTCGTCGACAAGTCCCTCGTCGTGGCCGCCCCCGGACCCGACGGCGCCGGCATGCGCTACCGCCTGCTGGAGACCGTCGGTGAGTACGCCGCCGAACGCCTCGCCGAGGCCGCGGGCGACCGCGAGGCCACCGAGCACCGCCACCTCGTCCACTACCGCGAACTCGCCCGCACCACCGAGCCGCTGCTGCGCGGCCACGGCCAGCGGGCGGCCGCCGACAGGCTCGCCACCGAGTACGAGAACTTGCGTACCGCCCTGCGCCGGGCCGTCGCCGCCCGCGAGGCCGACGAGGTCCTGTGCCTGGTCCACTCGCTCGGCTGGTACTGGCACATGCACGACCTGCGCTCCGAGGCCCGGCACTGGGCCGAGGCCGCCGCCACCCTCGGCCCCAACCCCTTCGAGCCGCCCTTCGTCGCCGCCGAGCCCGTCCACGAACGGCTCGTCGACACGCCGCCGCCCTACTCCGGCGAAACACGCACCGAGGGCTGGCGCGCCCTCAACCTGGTCCTGCTGGCCTCCCGCGACCAGACCAACGAGACCTGGAACACCCCCTCGGTCCGTGCCCTGATCGACGGGGTCCTCGCCACCTACCGGCCCGGACTGCCGCAGACCTGCCGAACCCCCGCCTCCCTGTGGATCTACGCCGTCATGATCGCCGGCGACCCGGGACTGCTCCAGCGGGTCGTCGACGCGACCGTCGAGACCACCCGTGAGCTCGGCTACCGCTGGGAGCTGGCCTCCGCGCTCCAGCTGCGCGCCAACATCCTCGCGAACCGGGCCGACTGGGCCGGGGATGCCTCGCGCGACGCCGACGAGAGCCTGGCCCTGTTCCGTGAACTCGGCGACGCCTGGGGCTGCGCCGAAGCCCTGGCCGCCCGTGCCGAGGCCCGGGAGAAGCGCGGCGAGTACGCGCCGGCCGCCCGCGACTACCTGGAGGCCATCGCCTACGCCGAACGCCTGGGCGCCATGGCCCAGGTGACGGTGCTGCGCGTACGGATGGCCGGGACGCTGACCGAGGCCGGCCGGATGGAGGAGGCCGAGCGGATCCTCACCGAGATCAGCGCGACCACGCAGCGGTACGGCAACGAGGCCATGCCCGCCGCCCGGATGTTCCTCGCGGGCATCCTCGGCCGCACGGGACGGATCACCGAGGCGCGCGCCCAGTTGCAGGTCCTGCGGGAAGAGTTCGCCTTCGGCGCGTTCGCCATCTTCGACGGTTTCCTGCTCGCCACGATGGCCTGGCTCGACAACCGGCAGGGGCTGTACGAGGACGCCCTCGACCGGCTGCGCCAGGGCATGGCGACGGCCATGGACCCGATGGCACGGATGGTGGCCCCGCAGATGCCCGCGGTCTACCTGCTGACCGCGGCGCTGTCCCTGGTCTCGCTCGGGGGCGCGCGCCGGGAGTACGACGCGGCGCGGCTGCTGGGCGCCTACCGGGCGTTGCTGCCGCCCGCGCACTTCCCCGTGACGACGGAACGCGAGGACTACGCCCGTGCGGGGGAGCTGGCACGGGCGGCGCTGGGCCCCGCCGACTACGAGAAGGCGTACGCCGAAGGCGGCGGCCTCTCCCTGGAGGAGGCCACCGCCCTCATCTGACCCGGCCCCCGGCCGGTGTCCGTCCGGGACGCGATCCGAACGGATCGGTCCGCGGGTCAGGTCTTCTGGCGGAACTTCCGTACCGCGAGCGGCATGGTGACCGCGGTGATGGCCAGCGACCAGACCAGGGTCATCCACACCGAGTCACCGACCGGAGTGCCGTTGATCAGGGCGCGGGCGGCGTCCGCCAGGTTCGACAGCGGGTTGTAGTCCGTGAAGGACTGCAGCCAGCCCGGCATCGTGGTCGGCGGGGCGAAGATCGAGCTGCCGAACTGCAGCGGCATCAGGACCATCATCGCCATGCCCTGGACGGCCTGCGGGGTCTTCATGGTGAGACCGAGCAGGACGAAGATCCACATCAGCGAGGCGCCGAAGACGGCCGACAGGCCGATGGCGAGGAACAGGCCCATCACCGGACCCTTGATCGACAGGCCGAGCAGGAAGCCCACGGCGAGCAGGATGGCGATGGCGACCATCATCCGGCCGAGCTCGACGACGATCTTGGCGATGAGGACCGACGACCGGGCGATGGGCATGGACCGGAACCGGTCCATCACGCCCTTCTTGAAGTCGTCGTTGACGCCGGTGCCGACACCCATGGCGATGTTCATGCCCATCATGGCCATGAGGCCCGGGACCACGTAGTTGACGTAGTCCGCCTGGTTCCCCTTGCCGGAGATCGCGCCGCCGAAGACGAACACGAACAGCAGCGTGAAGATGATCGGCATGAACACGACGTCGAACATCGACTCGGGATCCTGCTTGATCTGCAGGGCGTTGCGGCGCACCAGGGCGCCGATGTGCCGCAGGTTGCCCCGCAGGCCGATCCGACCCTCACCGTGCGGGGCGGCCACCGAGGCCGGACCGGTCGCGGTGGGAGCGGGCTTCGTCGTGGTTACGGTGCTCATGCCGCGACCTCCTCGATCTTCTCGGTGGGAACGCCCGCAGGTGTCGTCGCCTCGACGGAGGTGGGCTTCTGGCCGGTGATGGCCAGGAACACCTCGTCGAGGCTGGGCAGATAGGTGCCGAGGTCGGCGATCGCGTACCCGCGGGCGGCCAGCAGGCCGACCACGGCCGTCAGCTGCTCGTCGCTCAGGATCGGGACCAGCAGCACGCCCTCGTCCGGTACGGCCTGGCTGCCGGCCACGCCGTCCAGTCCGGCCTCGGCCAGCGAGCGGGCCATGCCCGGCAGGTCCGAGGAGTCCACGGGGCGGATCCTCAGGGTGCGGCCGCCGACGCGCGCCTTCAGCTCGTCGACCTTGCCGTTGGCGATGACCTTGCCGCGGTCGATGACCGTCAGCTCGCTCGCCAGCTGCTCGGCCTCCTCCATGTACTGGGTGGTGAGCAGCACGGTGGCGCCCTCGGCCACCAGGCGCTGGACCTCGTCCCACACCTCGTTGCGGGTGCGGGGGTCGAGACCGGTGGTCGGCTCGTCCAGGTACAGCACGGCCGGGTTCCCGATCAGGGAGGCGGCGAGGTCGAGCCGCCGGCGCATACCGCCGGAGTAGTTCATGACGGCCTTCTTGGCCGCCTCGGTCAGCGAGAACCGCTCCAGCATCTCGTCCGCGCGGCGGCGGGAGTCCTTGCGGGAGAGGTCGAGCAGCCGCCCGATCATGTAGAGGTTCTCCCAGCCGGAGAGCTTCTCGTCGACCGAGGCGTACTGGCCGGTGAGCCCGATGGTGCGGCGCAGCTGCCGCGGCTGGCGGACCACGTCGAAACCGGCGACGGTCGCCGTTCCGGAGTCCGGGACGATCAGGGTGGAGAGGCAGCGGACCAGCGTGGTCTTGCCGGCGCCGTTGGGGCCGAGGACCCCGAGGACCGTGCCCTCCCGGACGTCCAGGTCGACACCGTCGAGGGCCTTGGTCTCACCGTAGTGCTTGACCAGCCCCCGTACCTCCACGGCGTTGGGCTTGTTGTCGTTTCGCGTCATGCCCCCTATGGGAGCAGCCGCCACTGACAAAGCACCGACAGCCGACCGACAAACGTACGACAGACATACGACAGCCCGCCGGCACGCGGCCGGCGGGCTGTCGGGACGTCGCTCACCTCATCAGTGGAAGGCGTGCTCCGCCTGCGGGAACGTTCCGCCGACCACGTCCTCGGCGAAGGCCCTCGCCGCGCCCGTCATGGTCTCGCGCAGCTGCGCGTACTGCTTGACGAACTTCGGCATCTTCCCGCCGGTCAGGCCCATCATGTCGGTCCACACCAGCACCTGCGCGTCGCACTCCGCGCCCGCGCCGATGCCGACCGTCGGGATGTGCAGGGACCGCGTGACCTCGGCGGCCAGCTCGGCCGGGACGAGCTCCAGCACCACCGCGAACGCGCCCGCGTCCTGCGCCGCCTTCGCGTCGCGCAGCAGCTGGTGCGCGGCCTCGTCGCCGCGGCCCTGCACCCGGTAGCCCATGGCGTTGACCGACTGCGGGGTCAGGCCCAGGTGGGACATGACGGGGATGCCGGACTGCACGATCAGCTCGGTCTGGGCCAGCGAGCGCTCGCCGCCCTCCAGCTTCACCGCGCCGACCCCGGCCTCCTTGACGAGACGGGTGGCGCTGCGCAGGGCCTGCACGGCGCCTTCCTGGTACGAGCCGAACGGCATGTCGCCGATGACCAGCGCACGGCTCGTGCCGCGTACGACGGCCGCCGAGAGCATGGTCATCTGGTCCATCGTCACCGGGACGGTGGAGTCGTAGCCGAGGTGGCAATTGCCCATGGAGTCGCCGACGAGGATGACCGGGATACCGGCCTCGTCGAAGACGGACGCGGTCATCGCGTCGTAGGCGGTGAGCATGGGCCACTTCTCGCCGCGTTCCTTGGCGAGGGTCAGGTCGCGGACGGTGATGCGCCGGGTGCCCGTGCCTCCGTACAGGGTGGGGGAGGCCGCGGCGGCGGGTTCGCGGGCAGGCGAAACGGCATGCGTCATTGCAACTGCTCCTTGTGTCATCTCGAGGCGCCCTTACGACGTCCCCGGACTCACCCCCCATGGTGGCATCCGCGCGGGCAAAGGCGGAAGTGGTCCGTGGTGCGAGCCTGACCACGGGATCCAATGTGCGCGTTTCGTGACAAGCGGAACCCGCTGCGTACGGCCGTTCGTCATCCCGGACACACGACCGTGACCGATGGTCGTGACGTACGGCACGGAAGGCTCCGGTTCATCGCCTAGGGTCAAGGGGCGGGGACGGAGCGCGAGCGCGGCAGTGAGGGCAGTGGTATGGCACAGGCGTACATGACGGAGTCGGGGAACGGCGGCTCGGAACCCGAGCCCTCCGGATCCCGCCTCCGGCGCCGGCTGACCGTACTGCGCAAGGATCCGGGGATCTGGCGGCGCGGCTGGGTGCTCGCCGGGATCGCCGTGCTGATCTCGCTCATCATGATCATCCACGCGGACCTGCCCAACGACGTGGGCAACCTCGGAAGCCTCACCGAGACCTTCCTGCCCTGGTTGGGCCTCGCCGTCCCGCTCCTGGTCGTCGGGGCCGTCTACCGCAGGTCCGCCACCGCGCTCCTCGCGATACTGCTGACGGCCGCGGTCTGGGCGAACCTCTTCGGCGGCCTGGTCACCGACAAGTCCGGCTCCGGCGGCAACCTGGTGGTGGCCACCCACAACGTCGACGCCGACAACCCCGACCCGCACGGCACCGCCCGGTCGGTGGCCGGGTCCGGAGCCGACGTGCTGGCCCTGACCGAGCTCAAGGGCAGTGCCGTCCCCGTCTACGAGAAGGCCCTCGCGGCCACGTACAAGTACCACTCCGTCGAGGGCACCGTCGGCCTGTGGAGCAAGTACCCGCTCACCGCGAGCGCGCCCGTCGACATCCGGATGGGCTGGACCCGGGCCATGCGCGCCACCGTCACCACCCCCCAGGGGCCGGTCGCCGCCTTCGTCGCCCACCTGCCCTCCGTCCGGGTCAAGCTGAACGCCGGCTTCACCGCCAATCAGCGCGACGACAGCGCCGACGCGCTGGGCGCCGCGCTCGCCGCCGAACCGCTGAAGAAGGTCATCCTGCTCGGCGACCTCAACGGAACGATGAACGACCGTGCCCTGTCCGAGGTCACCTCGCAGATGCGCTCGACCCAGGGCGCTGCGGGCGACGGCTTCGGCTTCAGCTGGCCGGCGCAGTTCCCGATGGCCCGGATCGACCAGATCATGGTCCGCGGGATCAGGCCGGAGGCCTCCTGGACCCTGCCCCGCACCGGGAGCGACCACCTTCCCGTGGCCGCCCGGGTCACCGTGAAGCCCTGACGGACGCGGCGCCGCGAAGGCCCCGGTCGCTCTCCTGGGAGAGCGGCCGGGGCCTTCGCCGTCCTACGCCTGCTCGCGCCAGCCGTTCGTGATCGGCAGCCGGCGGTCCTTGCCGAAGCCCTTCGCGGAGATCTTCGTGCCCGGCGGGTACTGGCGACGCTTGTACTCCGCCGTGTCCACCATCCGCAGGGTCCTGGCCACCAGCTCCGCGTCGAAGCCCGCCGCCACGATCTCGTCGAGGCCCTGGTCACGGTCCACGTACATGGCCAGGACCGCGTCGAGCACCGGGTAGTCCGGCAGCGAGTCCGTGTCCACCTGGCCCGGGCGCAGCTCGGCGCTCGGCGGCTTCACGATCGAGTTCCGGGGGATGGGCGGGGTCTCGCCGCGCTCGACCGCGGCCCGGTTGCGGTACTCCGCGAGCCGGAAGACGTCCGACTTGTAGACGTCCTTGATCGGGCCGTACGCACCCACCGAGTCGCCGTACAGGGTGGAGTAGCCGACGGCCAGCTCCGACTTGTTGCCCGGGGCCAGCACGATGTGGCCCTCCTGGTTGGACAGGGCCATCAGCAGGGTGCCGCGCAGCCGGGACTGGAGGTTCTCCTCGGCCAGGCCGGTCAGGCCCAGCGAGCCCATGTAGGCGTCGAACATCGGCTCGATGGAGACGGTCCGGAAGTTCAGCCCGGTGCGCTCGGCCAGGTCGGCCGCGTCGCTCCGGGAGTGGTTCGAGGAGTACTTCGAGGGCATCGAGACGCCGTACACGTTCTGCGCGCCGATCGCGTCGCAGGCGATGGCGGCGACGAGCGCGGAGTCGATGCCGCCGGAGAGGCCGATCAGGACGGAGCGGAACCCGTTCTTCCTGACGTAGGCGCGCAAGCCCACGACCAGCGCGTCGTAGACCTCCTCGTCGGCGTCGAGCCGGTCGGCGTATCCGCCGGTGACCACCGGCTCGTACGGCTCCACGGGCTCCTCGGAGAGGATCACGCGCTCGATGCGCAGCCCGTCGTCCACCACGCCCTCGGGCGCGTCGGCGCGGGCGGCCGGCAGGTCGAGGTCGACCAGGACGCACCCCTCGGAGAACTGCGGGGCGCGGGCGATGACCTGCCCGTCGGCGTCGACGACGATCGAGTCGCCGTCGAAGACCAGCTCGTCCTGGCCGCCGATCATCGCCAGGTAGGCGAGGGTGCAGCCGGCCTCCTGGGCCCGCTTCCGGACCAGTTCGAGGCGCAGGTCGTCCTTGTCGCGCTCGTACGGGGACGCGTTCACGGAGATCAGCAGACCGGCCCCGGCGGAGCGGGTGGCCGGGACCCGGCCGCCCTCCTGCCACAGGTCCTCGCAGATGGCCAGGGCGACGTCGACCCCGCCCACCCGGATCACCGGCTGCGTGTCACCCGGTACGAAGTACCGGAACTCGTCGAACACGCCGTAGTTGGGGAGGTGGTGCTTGGCGAAGCGCAGGACGACCTGCCCGCGGTGCAGCACGGCGGCCGCGTTCTCCGGGGAACCGGCCGGGCGGCCCAGGCGGGGTACGGCCCGCTCGGTGCGGTCGAGGTAGCCGACGACGACCGGCAGTTCGCCGAGGCCCTCGGCCGCCAGCCGCTCCGCGAGCTCGCGCAGGGCGGTGCGGGAGGCCTCCACGAAGGAACCGCGCAGGGCGAGGTCCTCGACGGGGTACCCGGTCAGCATCATCTCCGGAAAGGCCACCAGGTGGGCGCCCTGCTCGGCGGAGTGCCGGGTCCAGTGGACGACCGAGTCGGCGTTGGCGGCGATGTCGCCGACGTGCGAGTCGATCTGATTCAGAGCGAGTCGAAGTTGAGGCACGGATCCAGTGTAATCGTCTTTCTGACGCGATGTCCTGGGTGCCGCCTGTTTCCGGCGTGGTGAGGCTCCGTCAGCCGATGGGGCCGGCGTACTTCACCTTGTCCATCAGGAACCCGGGGGAGAAGTCCACGGTGACGCGTTCGGTGCCCTTGGGGAGCTCGAACGACTCGACCCCGTCTGCGGTTTCACCCGGCATCAGGGCGCCCGAGATCGTCTTCGGCATGTCGAAGCCGTACACCGGTTCGGCGGGCACCCCCCGATCGTCACGGACGTCGGGGTGGACGTACCTCACGTCGAACGGGGCGGTCGAGTGGTTGGTGACGGTGACGGTGAACTGGACCGCGTTCTTGACGCTCTTGCGGTCGTACGCGTTCTTCGGCACGTACTTCGTCGGAACGGAGAGGCTCACCTTGACGCCGTTCGGGTAGGTGAAGGTCTCGCCGAACGGCAGCGGGCTGGTCAGTCCGGGGACCTGGGTGGGCGTCGCGGACGGGGACGACCGGGGCTCGATGCCGGGCGGCCGCTCGTCCGTCTGCCCTTCCTCCTCGACCTGCCGGTCGCTGCGACTGTCGACCTTGTCGACGATCAGGACGGAGAGGAAGAAGCCGCCGACCGAGGCGAGCAGGCCGAGCACGGAGAGGACGACGCCGACGACGGCCGTCGACTTGTTCGGGGCGCCCTGGTTGGCGCGGACGACGCCCCCGATGCCGAGGCCCAGCCCGACGGCGGCGATCAGGGTGCCGGCCCAGAAGAAGAACGGGAGGACGCCCAGCACGATCCCGAAGCCGCCGGTGACGAGGGCGGCGACGGCCAGGCCGTTGCCGCTCCGGGCGGACTGCGGGTAGCCGGGGCGTCCGGCGGGGCCGGGATACCCCGGGTGGCCGGGATACCCGGGGTGGGAGGCTCCGGGGTCGTGGGTGGTGGGCCCGCCCCACGGGTTGTCCGGTGCGGTGGGAGGGCCGGGGGCGCCGGGGGCGCTGAAGCCCGTGGCCGCGGGGGTGGGGGTCGACGCCGGGGCGGCCGCCGAAGGCGCCTCGGGGGCCTCGGGGGTGGCGGGTGCCTGGGGTGCCGCGGGGGCCTTCGCCGGCGCGAGCGGCTGCGCGGGCGCCGGTACGGATTCCACCTCGGGGGCCGCGGGTACTGCGGTCCCTCCGTGTGCCGCGGGTATCTCCGGTGTCCCGGGTGTCGGAGTGCCCGCCGGCTCGGTCGGCGGACCGACGGAGGTGCTGGGCGGGTTCGGCGGGGTGCTCATACCGGCGGGGTCGTCCTCTTGTCGCGGCAGTCGTGATCCCCGCAAGAGTGCCATGCCCGCGCCCGGGGCCCACCCCGCTTCCGGCCCGCCCGGCACCGGGCCCGGCACCGGCCCCGGTGTCGGTGCCGGGGCCGGGCGGGCGGCGGTGCCTACAGCTGGTAGCCGAGCACCGTCATCATCCCGGACTCCGAGTGGTAGACGTTGTGGCAGTGCGTCATCCACAACCCGGGGTTGTCCGCGTCGAAGTCCACCGTCAGCCTGCGTCCCGGCAGGAGGATCGCGGTGTCCTTGCGCGCCCCTCCCTCCTGATCGCCCAGCGCGAAGGTGTGCCCGTGCAGGTGGATCGGGTGCCACATGGGCGTGTTGTTGGCGAACACGAGCCGGACCCGTTCGCCCGCCTTCACCGGGTGCCGCTGGTCGGGGGTGTACGGCTTGGCGTCGAAGGCCCAGTTGTACGCGTTCATGTTGCCGGTGAGCCGGATCTGCACCGTACGGTCCGGATCCCGCGGGGCCAGCGCGACCGGTCCGGCGGCCTTGAGCGCGTCCGCCATCAGCGGCGGCGCGTCCAGTTCGGCCGGTCGGGTCGCGGCCGTGGGCGCCGTCCCCGATCCGGTGCGCAGCACCGCGAGCGCCGAGCCCTCCTTGCCCTCGGCCAGCGCGGTGAGGGGGAAGACCCCGTCCTTGGCGGTGACCAGCACGTCGTACCGTTCGCCCATGCCCAGGAGCAGCGAGCCCGTCCTCGTCTGCGCCACCGGGTAGCCGTCGGAGTGGGTGACCGTCAGTTCGTGGTCGCCGAGGGCGATACGGAAGGCGGTGTCCCCACCGGCGTTGATGATGCGCAGCCGGATCCGGTCGCCGGGCTTCGCCGTGAGGACCGAGGGGTCGTCCGCCACCCGCCCGTTGATCAGGTAGTGCGCGTAGACGACGTCGCCCGCGTCCCCGCCGAGGTAGTCGCTGTGGCCGCCCATGGCGACGTACGAGCGCTTCTTGCCGGCGCCGGGGGAGGTGGAGGTGGGAGCGGAGGGGGAGGCGCTCGGGCCGTGGGCCGCGTGGGCCCCGCCGTTGCCGCTCATGCCCTTGCGGAGCTCGGCGAGGACCGCGTCGGGGGTGGCGCCGTCCACCCCGTCGATCCAGTCGTCCAGGACCACCACCCACTCCTTGTCGTAGGAGAGGGGCTCCTTGGGGTCCTCGACGACGAGCGCGCCGTACAGGCCGCGGTCCTGCTGGACCCCGGTGTGCGGGTGGAACCAGTACGTGCCGGGGGTCGGGACGGCGAACCTGTACGGGAAGGACCCGCCCGGGGCGATGTCCCGCTGGGTCAGTCCCGGGACCCCGTCCATGTCGTTGCGCAGGGCGAGGCCGTGCCAGTGCATGGAGGTGGCCTCGGGGAGGTTGTTGGCCAGGGTGAGGGCGAGCGTGCCGCCCGCGGTGGCCCGGACCTCCTGGCCCGGCAGCTTGTCCCCGTACGCCCAGGAGCGGACGGTGATGCCGGCGCCGAGGTCGAGCGGGGTCGCGGTGGCGGTCGCCTTGACCTCGGTGAGGGGGCCGGTGGCCTTGCGGGCGGCCTCGGCGGCCCGCACCTCGGGCCCGGCCGGGTCGACGTACCCCTCGGGCAGGCCGGCGGCGGAGCCGCCGTGGTTCATCGAGCCGTGGCCGGTGGCCCCGGATCCGCCGGAGTGCCCCGAGGACCCGGAGGATCCGGCCGATCCTGAGCAGGCGGTGAGCAGTCCGGAGCCGAGGACGGCGGTGGACGCTCCGAGCACGGTGCGACGGGTGGGAAGAGAGCGCATGGGAGCACCTCATGGGTGTGGTGTTGCGGGTACATGGGCACGGTGGGCGCCACCCCGGGCACGCGCGGGCACGCAGGCACGCAGGGGCGTGCGGGCACGCGCGGGCATGCGGGGGCGGCGCGGCCGCCCTATACCCGCAGGACCGCCAGCCGGGTGAGGAGCTCTCGGGCCGTGGGCGGGTCCGGACCTCCGCCGGACCGGCCCGGTATACGGGCCGCGCCCCCGAGCGGCGCGGCGCGTCGGGATCCGGTCCGGCCGGTGCCGATGAGCAGCACGACGAGCCCCGCGAGCACGGCGAGGCAGACCGACATGGGGTCCATCTCGGTCGCGGGCATCTCGTACCCCCACGCGGGGAACGCGGGGGAGGGCACTCCGGCGGCCGTGGCCGCGGTGTGGCGAGTGCCACCGTGCGGGGGCGGGGCCGGCTGCTCCGCCGAGGCAACGGAGTGGGCCGGGGACACGTCTTGCATGGCGTGGGACTCAGTCGGATGCCCCAAGGTGTGCATGGTGACGATGCCCAGCAGCAGTGCGGCGAGCAGCAGCAACCGGGATCCCGGGGCGGCTCGCCGAGCACTGCGCGTCATGACGGGAACCCTACCGGGGGTGGGTATCCGATCGGAGGACCGACCCCGAGTCTGCTTAGGATTAGTCACACTATGTCCGCACATGGACTCTCATCGCGAACCGCCTGGCCGGTCGCCACCCTGATCGGGCTCGCCGCCGCGGCCTACACCGCGTGGGTGCTCGAAGTCGTCCTCTCCACGGGCCTGAACCCCATCGAGACGTACGTCAGCGAGCTCGCCGCCCAGGACCAGCCGCTCGGCGGCCTCTTCCGGGCCACCGACTTCACCGCCGGGCTGCTCGCCTGCTCCGGAGGGCTCCTGGCCCTGGTCCGGCTGCTGAAGTACGCGGAGTCCCGCCGCTCCTGGGCGGTCATCGGCTGGGCCGGCGTCGCCCTCTTCGGCGCGGCCACCGCCGCCGACGCCTGGCTGCCGCTGAGCTGCACCCCCACCGTGGATCCCGAATGCGCCGCCCGGGAGACCGCCGGACTGGTCCCCGCGACCCACCAGGCCCACGCCGTCAGCAGCGGCCTCGCCATGACCGGAGCCCTCGTCGGCCTGGTGGCCCTCACCGTCGCCGCCCGCCGCTACGGCTGGTTCGCCCCGCTCGCCCGCTACGGTCCCGCCCTCGTCGCCCTCGAACTGCTCGCCACCGTCTGGACGCTGTCCGCGATAGCCCTGTTCACCGCCGGGCGCGGGACCTGGGCCCTCGGCGCCGGCCAACGGCTCCAGGTGCTCCTCGTCGCGCTCTGGCTGGGTCTGCTCGCCTATTCCGTCCACAAGGAAGGCCGTACGTGAGTGTCACCGGCCGGTTCGTCCGCGTCGGCTCCGGGGCCGACGGGGTTCCGCTGCATGTCGTCGTCGAAGGCCGCGGACCCGTGTGCGTGCTCAGCGCCGGGCTCGCCATGGCCTGGTTCGACTGGGACCCGGTCGTCGCGCCGCTCGTCGCCGCGGGCCGCACCGTCGTCCGCTTCGACCGCCCCGGCCACGGTCTCAGCGGCCCCGCCACCGAGCCGCCCACCACCGCCGGGGAGGCCCACCGGATCGCCGGGCTGCTGGACGCGCTGGGTCTCGGCGCCCGCGACGCCGGCCCCGTCACCGTCGTCGGGCACTCCATCGCCGCGTTCCACGCCGAGGCCTTCGCCCGCCTGTACCCCGAGCGCACCGCCGCACTGGTCCTGGTCGACGGCAGCGTCGAGGAATCCCCGCGTACGGCCCTGCCCGCCGCCCTGCGCACCGGCGCCACCCGCGCCTTCGGCCGGGCCCTGACCGCCGCCGGACTACCGGCCGCGCTGGGACCGGCGGCCCGGCGCGCCACCGTACGGGCCTCCCGCACCGGCGGGTCCGACCCGGCCCCGCGGGACCTCGTACGCCGCTGCTACCGCACCGGCCGGGTCTGTCGCGGCATCCTGCTGGAGAACTCCCGCTACCTGGACATGGCCGCCGAGCTGCGGACCCTGCGCGGGACGCACGCGCTCACCGCACCCACCACCGTCCTCGCCGGCCACGACGGCTCGGCCGGGCGCTCGGCCCTGCGCTGGCTGTCCCGGCAGGCGGACCTGGCCGACCTGCTCGGCGCCCGCTTCGAGGTCGCCGAACCCGCCGGACACCTGGTCATGCTGGACCGCCCGGGCCAGGTGGCGCGGACGGTCCTGGCAACGGCCGGGCAGGAGGTTCCCCGTCCCGGTCAGACCCGGGCGTAGACCTTCTCCACGAAGGTGGCCATCTGGGGGTCGGTGAGGTGCACGGCGAGGTCGGCCTCGCTGATCATGCCCACCAGCTTCTTGTTCCGGATCACCGGCAGCCGGCGGATCTGGTGGCTCTGCATCTCGTCCAGCACGTCGCCGACGTCCGCGCTCGCGTCGATCCAACGCGGGGTGCCCCGGGCCATGTCACCGCAGGTGACCTTGGCCGGGTCGTGGCCCCTGGCCACACAGTTCACGACGATGTCGCGGTCGGTGATGATGCCGCACAGCCGCTCCTCGGCGTCACTGATGGGCAGGGCGCCCACATCGAGCCGGGCCATCAGCTGGGCTGCCCGGTCGAGGGTCTCGGTGGCGGCAATCCACTGGGCCCCGGGGTGCATGATGTCTGCGGCGGTGGTCATCGCTGAACCTCCTGAGCACGCCGTCCGACACCGGGCGCGGACGCGTCCGGTGCGGCGTCCCCACCGGCGGAGCACACGCCCGTACGGGTGAGAGGGCGCCTCTCACCACGGTACGGGCGTGTCCCGTCACCCGCGCGGCGCGGCTCCGCGCTGCCGCAGCATGTCCTCCATCAGGGTGAGCTCCGAGCGCTGCGCGTCGACCATGCCCTGCGCCAGCGCCCGCTCGACCGGGGTCTCGCACTGCTGCGCACAGCCCTCGGCCATCGCGACGCCGCCCTTGTGGTGGTCGGTCATCAGCTGGAGGAAGAGCACCTCCGCGTCCCGGCCGGAGGCGGCACCCAGTCGGCCCAGCTCCTCCTTGGTGGCCATGCCGGGCATCAGCGCGCCGGGCTTGGCGCCGCTCGCGCCCGCGCCCGCGGCCGCGCCTGTGCCCGCGCCGTGTCCGGCGTGGCCGCCCGAGGACCCCATCCAGGACATCGGCGGCTCGTCGGCCACCACCTTCGGCAGCCCCCACAGGTCAAGCCAGCCGAGCAGCATGCCCCGCTGGTTGGCCTGGGTGTTGGCGATGTCGAAGGCGAGGGTGCGTACCGCCTCGTCCTGGGTGCGGTCGCGGACGATGAAGGACATCTCCACCGCCTGCTGGTGGTGCACCGCCATGTCCCGTGCGAAGCCCGCGTCCGCGGACCGGAGCCCCGGGGTGCGGGGCGCCGCCTTACCGGCCGACGGACCGGAACCGGCGGAACCGCCGCCGTTCGCGGCGGCCACCGTGGCGGCCGCCGCGAACAGCAGGGCCAGCAGGACGGCCGTGCCCGCGACCCAGTACGTACGGGGGACGGGGCGGTCGGAGCCGGCCGGGCGGCTCACTTGCCGGCCAGCCCGCTCGTGCAGGCCGCGCCCGGCTCCGGGGTCTGCTCACCCTGCACGTACTTCGTGAAGAACTTCGACACCCGCGGGTCGTCCGCGCTGTCCACGGTCAGCTGCTTGCCCCACGCGCTGAGCATGATCGGGCCGGTCTGCTCCTTGACCGGGCTCATCAGCGTGTACGGGGTCTTGCCGACGGTCGCGGCGAGCTTGTCCACGTCGGCCTGGGGAGCCTTCTCGTTGTACGTCACCCAGACCGCGCCGTGCTCCAGCGAGTGCACGGCGTTCACCTCGGGCACCGGGTTCTTGTAGACGTCACCGTCGCAGTTCATCCAGCGGGGGTGGTGGTCACCGCCGACCGGCGGGTTCATCTCGTACTTCACCGGCGTCTCGACGTGATTGCGGCCGAGCTTCTTCACGTCCCAGAGCTGCTCGCCCTCGACCGGCTGCTTACGGATCTCCTCGGCCTCCTCGCGGATCTTCGCCGCGGCCGCCTCCTTGCGCTGCTCGGCCTGCTTCTGGTCGATCAGCACCCAGGCGCCGAAGCCGACGAGGCCGACGACGACGGCCGACGCGGCCGTGATCGCGATGGCCTTGTTGCGCCGCTCCCGGATCTGCTCGGCGCGGCGCATCTCGGCTATGCGCGCCTGGCGTGAGTTCGGGTCGGTGTGCTGGTTGGTCCTGCCGGACTTGCTGGCCATGTGCCCTGGTTCCTTCTGCTGAGGGGGGTGGATGAACACGAAACCGAACCGGACCGCTCAGGTCCGCAGCACCTGGAGGGCATACAGGTCAGGGGCGCGCGGCGGAGCCCCGTACAGCGGGATCCGCGACGCCCCGGAGACGATCGCGGCGAGCGCCGGCGCGCCCACGGGGCCGGTCACGGCGGGCGGCGGCACCGGCAGCACACCCGGAGTGACGCGCCCCAGCGGCAGGCAGCCGGGCAGGTCGTACGGAGACACGCAGACGGCGTGCGCCGGCGCCCCCGCCCGTACCTCCGGACCCGGCGACGCGACGTGCGACTCGCCCGAGCGCGCGCACAGCAGCACCACGCCGGCCAGCACCCCGAAGACGATCAGCAGGACGGCACGCCGAAGCTCGGGACGTCCGCGACGCCCCGGCCGCGTGTGCTGCCGACCCCCCATGGGCGCAGATGGTAATGCTCATGACGGCTCCCAGGTCAGTGCGGGGTGCCGCGAGCTTTACCAGGTGCGTAATGTGGCGGAAACCACGACTGGCGATACTGGGCGCGCCCGACTGTGCCCCGACTGTCGAGGCGGTGGTGCACAGGCCGTCTGAACTGCGAGGATGAAGGCATGGACAAGCAGCAGGAATTCGTCCTCCGGACGCTTGAGGAGCGCGACATCCGCTTCGTGCGCCTGTGGTTCACCGACGTACTGGGCTTCCTCAAGTCCGTCGCGGTCGCGCCGGCGGAGCTGGAGCAGGCCTTCGACGAGGGCATCGGGTTCGACGGCTCCGCGATCGAGGGCTTCGCCCGGGTCTACGAGTCCGACATGATCGCCAAGCCGGACCCGAGCACGTTCCAGATACTGCCGTGGCGCGCGGAGGCACCCGGGACCGCCCGGATGTTCTGCGACATCCTGATGCCGGACGGCTCGCCGTCCTTCGCGGACCCGCGCTACGTCCTCAAGCGCATCCTGGCCAAGACCTCCGACCTGGGCTTCACTTTCTACACCCACCCGGAGATCGAGTTCTTCCTGCTGAAGGACAAGCCGCTGGACGGCACCCGCCCGGTCCCGGCCGACAACTCCGGCTACTTCGACCACACCCCGCAGAACGTGGGCATGGACTTCCGCCGCCAGGCGATCACCATGCTCGAATCCATGGGCATCTCGGTGGAGTTCAGCCACCACGAGGGCGCCCCCGGCCAGCAGGAGATCGACCTCCGCTACGCCGACGCGCTCTCCACGGCCGACAACATCATGACGTTCCGCCTCGTCATGAAGCAGGTCGCCCTCGAACAGGGCGTCCAGGCCACCTTCATGCCGAAGCCGTTCTCGGAGTACCCCGGCTCGGGCATGCACACCCACCTCTCGCTCTTCGAGGGCGACCGCAACGCCTTCTACGAGTCGGGCGCCGAGTACCAGCTCTCCAAGGTCGGCCGCTCCTTCATCGCGGGCCTGCTGCGCCACGCGGCCGAGACGGCGGCGGTCACCAACCAGTGGGTCAACTCCTACAAGCGCATCTGGGGCGGCTCCTCCCGCAGCGCGGGCGCGGGCGGCGAGGCCCCCTCGTACATCTGCTGGGGCCACAACAACCGCTCGGCCCTGATCCGCGTCCCGATGTACAAGCCGGGCAAGACGGGCTCCTCGCGCGTCGAGGTCCGCTCGATCGACTCGGGCGCCAACCCGTACCTCACCTACGCCGTCCTCCTGGCGGCCGGCCTGAAGGGCATCGAGGAGGGCTACGAACTCCCGGCGGGCGCCGACGACGACGTCTGGGCCCTCTCGGACGCCGAACGCCGCGCGATGGGCATCGAACCCCTGCCGCAGAACCTCGGCGAGGCCATCTCCCTGATGGAACGCAGCGAACTCGTCGCGGAAACCCTGGGCGAGCACGTCTTCGACTTCTTCCTGCGCAACAAGAAGCAGGAGTGGGAGGAATACCGCTCGGAGGTCACCGCCTTCGAACTCCGCAAGAACCTCCCGGTCCTGTAACCGCAGGTCAGAGCGCCTGCGGGCAGCGTCCGACAATCCGGGCCGGTGGTCACTGACCACCGGCCCGGAGTCGTGTCGGACGTCCGCCACCCGGCGGCCATGACCCTCCGACCGCCCGCGGCCGCCGATGCCCACGAGAAGCCGGGGTATTTCGTTTCTGTGCGTTCGGGGGGTGGGGGACCATGGGCGGTGTGGAGATCCTTTCGTCCGTCAGCGACTTTCGTGTCATGTTCGTCGCGCCGCATCCTGACGCCGTCATCAGCCCGTGGGGCGAGCTGCGGGTGGTGATCGACGGGCGGGACGTGCTGGCGGAGATCCATCCCGACGGGGTGTCGAGCTGCACGCGCGGGGAGTGGTTCGGGCCGGCCGAGGAGTGGCCGTTGGCTGCCGCGGACGAGCCGCGCAGGGTCGAGCTGAGCAACAACGACTGCGTCACCGACTGTTGCGGGGGCACCTTCGTCACCATCCGACGCCGGGCTGATCGGGTGGTGTGGACGGGCTGGGAGAACACGGAGGACGTCCGGGTCCCCGTTCCCCTCGGCGACTTCCATTTCGACGCCGCCCGGTACGACGCCGAACTGGCGCGGGCCGTGGCGGACGACAGCTGGGAGGAGCCCGTGGACGGTGTCGCTCGGCTGCTGACCCTGGGGCTCACCGAATCCGACTGCTTCGCGCGGTGGGGGTGGGGCGTGAACCTCGTCCTGCCGCAGCGGCGGCATCGGCCCGCACGGGTGGAGGTGCACTTCAGCCCTCTTGAGGCGCCGTACTCGATCGGGAGCATCTTCGTGGACGAGGTTCCGGTGGTGGGCGATGTGCCCGCCGAGGAACAGGTGCGGCGGTACATCGACAGGGTCATGGCCGACGACCCTCGGAAGACGGCCAGGCCCAGGGGTTGAGTCTCCCGTCGGGGGAGACGGCAGGCTGGGGGCCATGGACGGCAAGATGTTGTATTCGATAGGGGAGTTGGCCCGGCGGACCGGTCTGACCGTGAAGACCGTCCGGTTCTACTCCGACCAGGGCATCGTCCCGCCCACCGAGCGGAGTCCGGCGGGATACCGGCTCTACGGGCCGGACGCGCTCGCCCGCCTCGACCTGGCCCGCACGCTGCGCGAGCTCGGCCTCGATCTGGAGACCGTACGCAAGGTGCTGGACCGGGAGGCCTCCGTACCGGAGGTCGCGGCAGCGCACGCCGACGCCCTGGACGTACAGATCCGCACCCTCCGCCTGCGCCGCGCCGTGCTCCGCGCGGTTGCCGGACGCAGCGGCCCCACCACCATGGAGATGGACCTCATGCACCGACTCGCCGCGCTCTCCCGGAACGAACAGCGCCTTCTGATGTCCGACTTCGTCGAGGGAGTCTTCGAAGGGCCCGCCACGAACGCGGAGTTCGTGGATCTGATGCGGTCCGTCGTGCCCGAGTTGCCCGACGATCCCACGCCCGAACAGGTCGAGGCCTGGGTGGAACTCGCGGGGCTCTGCCAGGACGAGGAGTTCCGGGCCGTCATCCGCCGCATCGCCGAGGACCAGGCGGTGGAGCCCGACCAGCGGGACATCGGCAGCGTGCAGGACGCGCTCGACCGGACCGTGCGGGAACGGATCGACGAGGCCGTGTCCGTCGGGCTCGTGCCGGCCACGGCCGGGGGCGCCTCGCTCGGCAGCCTCTATGCCCACGCGTTCGAGCACGCCGACGAAGGCGGACTGCGCCGCTGGCTCCTCGCCCGCCTGCAGGCGACCGCCGACCCGCTCGCCGAGCGGTACTGGCTGCTGCTCGCCGCCGTCAACGGGTGGCCCGCCGCGCCGGCGCTCGCCCCCGTGCACGCCTGGTTCACCACCGTCCTCGCCCCGGGGGCGATGCGATGAGAACGCGCGTGGTGCGGTTCGGCCTGTACGCGGACGAGCGGGGCCTGGCCTGGGTCCAGGGGCTCGTCGCGGACGCCGTGGGCTCGCGGAGCGCCCGGATCACGCGAACGAGCGTCCTGCGGACCCTTCCCGGGAGCGGGATGCCGGCCGCCGAGATGTACGAGCACCTGGTGGAGCAGTGGGGCATCGAGCATCCCGGTGAGGGGAGTGGGGCGCGGGAGCCGGTCGAGCTGCGGGTCGACCTGGACTGCTCCTTGCGGACCTGGCGGGCTGTGCGTGCCACGGTCGTCAAGGGGCTGTGCCCGGAGGGGACGGCCCCGCACACCTGCCGCGTCCCCTGGGCGGTCGGCTGACACCGATCGGCCCCGCCGTCGGTGATCGCCCGCCGTCAGTGGACCGCCCGGTGCCAGGTGGGGCGGTCGGGGGTGAGGGGGGTCGTCGTCGTGTGGAGTTCGGCGTCCAGGCCCAGCACCGCCGTCGTGGTGGTGCCCGAGGGTTCCAGGACGGCCGACGGGGCGCCCGCGAAGAGCATGCGGGACTGCTCCCACGCCGGGGGGCCACCGAGGCCCGTGGTGCTGACGGTGCCGCTGTCCGCGCGCCCCACCATGAGGCGTCCCGCGGCGCAGACCGCGCCGTATCCGGCGCGGCCGCCCGCCTCCGTGACGCTGGAGACCTGGGGCCGGACGGAGGGGCCCGCCGTGACCAGGGCGGTACGTACGACCCCCGAGTCCGGGCGGCGGAAGAACAGGCGCACGCCCGCGCCGTCCGGGGCCGCCGTGAGCGGGACGGTGGTGGCGGGCAGGCCCGTCGGTGCGGGGCCGAGCAGGGGGGTGTCCGGGGTGCGCTGGGTCCAGGCCAGGACGGACGTGGTGGTGGTCGCGTACACGTGCCGCCGCCCCGCCGCGTCCAGCGCCGTCACCGGGTCGCTCTGCAGGTCCTCGCCGCCGAGCCGCTCCCACGGAGAGAAGCCGCCGTCCGGCTGCTGGGTGGTCGCGCGCAGGGTGCGGCGCGCGTCGCGGACGTAGACGGTCAGGCCGCCCCGCGCGTCCACGGCCACCGCCGGGGCACTGATCGCCGAGGTGCCCTCGTCGTCGGTGCGCTCCGGGGTGCCGAGCGATCGCCACGGGCCGAACGGGCCGTCGGGCGCGGACTGGACGGCGTACACGACCTCGCGCCGGTACTCGGCGGGCGCGGAGCCGAGGGTGGTGCGGGTGGCGAGGACGCCGACGCGGCCGTCGGGGAGGCGGGTGGCGGTGGCGCCCGGGTCGATGCCCGAACCCGGAAGGAACATCGGGCCCGCCCAGTCGCCGCCGGCGGTGCGCGTCCAGTACGCCGTCCGGCCGTCCAGCGTGGCGAAGGCCCACAGTCGGCCGGGTGTGCCCTCCGTCAGCCAGGAGGTGGTCTCGGCGCGGGTGTAGCGCAGCGACTGGGCCCAGTTGCGCCCGGTCGGGTTGCCCGCGACCTTGCGGTCGCCGCAGCCCGACGGGCTGCCGCAGTAGTCCTGGCGGTCCTGCCAGGCGTAGGTCTTCAGGAAGCCGGTCTTGGTCTCGGCGGTCTGCGGGTCCAGCGAGTGCGGGAGGGTGCTGTTGTGGTAGCCGAGGTAACTCTGGACCGTGAAGTGCGGGCGCCTGCTGACCTGTTCGGCGTAGGCGGTGGTGGCGGCCTGCACGAAGCGGGCGCCGTACATGTGGTCCTGGTGGTCGGTGTACCGGCCGGTCCCGTTCTCGCCGTACCGGTTCGGCGTCGGGTCCTGCATCCGTATCGTCGTCGGCCGGTACTGCTCCAGGACCCCGGCTATCGTCCGGACGAGCTGGTCCTTCGTGTACGTGAACGGCTGCTTGACCGGGGTGCCGGAGGTGAGCTGGGCCTCCAGCGCGGGTATCCGGCCGTTCCACAGGCCGCGCAGGCTCTCGGGGGTGTCCTCGCCGGTGGTGCGGGCCTCGCGCAGCATCAGCCACACCAGGTTGACCTGCGGCTTGGCTATGAGGACGTCGACCTCGGCCCGCCCACCCCCTTCGGTGGCCATGACCGTACGCTTCCACGCGCTCGTGCGGTCGCCGGTGGCCATCTGCGCGTACGCGGAGCGGATGCCGTTCTGCCGGGCCTCCGCGTAGTGGGCGCGGTCGGCGGGCTGTTCGGGGTCGGTGGCGGCACCGCCGTGGGCCTCGTTGCGGCCGTCGGACTCGCCGGAGGTGAGGTAGGTGGTGGTGACCTGGGTGCCGGACAGCAGGGACCGGCTGAGGTCCGGGTTCATGAAGAACAGGTCGTCGTCGGGGTGGGCGACGATCTGGACGACCGAACCGGAGGTGACGCTCGCGGGCCGGGCCGCGGCCGGGTTCTTCTCCTGGGTGGCTTCGGCGGTGGTCTGTTGGCCGGCCACGGAGAGCACACCGGTGGCGCCGGCTGTCAGCACGGTGAGCAGGGCCGCGAAGCGGCGACGGGTCACAGGCATCGGGTCACGCCCCGGATTCGGTCTCGCTCTGACGGAGGAAAGCGCGCGGAGGGAAGCACGGAGAAAAGCGTCGAACAGTCAGAGAGAGGGGAAATCGGCGGACTTGGTTCACCGAATCCGCAGATGAACGGCGCTGTTCCGGTACCGGATGCGGACGTTGTCCGTCCGCCTACGGAGCCGCGGGAGCCGCGGGAGCCGCGGGAGCCGAGGGCGTCGAAGCGGCGGGGGACGAGACCGGCGCCGGGGACGAGACCGGCGACGGGAGCGACGGGGGCGCGTTGCGCGGGCCCACCGGCTGCCACGGCGCCAGGTGCGCGTTCGGCACGTCCGCCGAGGAGGTCACGTACAGCCGTGCGTCGAGCCCCACCACCGCCAGGCTGACCAGGCTCTTGCCGGTCATCGTGGAGGAGGGCGCGCCGACGAACATCAACGGGGACCGTTCCCACGGCCGCCCCGACCCGGCCTCCGAGCCCAACTGCCCACCGGCCGTCCGGCCCGCCAGTACGTGCCCGCTCGCCGTCACCGAGCCGAAGCCCTGGAGGCCGCCGAGGTCGGTCATCTGGCTCACCTTCAGTCCGCCCTCACCCGTGATCAGGGCGGTACGGACATTGCCCGAGCCGGGCTTGCGGAACCACAGCCGTACGCCGCCCTCGCGACCGTCCGCGGTCAGCGGGAGGGTGGTGTCCGGCAGCCCGGTGGCCGTGACCCGGCCCAGCGGGGCGCCCGGCGCCGGCTGCGCCCAGCCCACCACCGACGTGGAGGTGGCGGAGAACACCATGCGCCGTCCGGCGCCGTCGGTCGCGGTGGCCGGGGAGCCGTGCAGGTCGGTCCCGCCGTACTTCTCCCAGGGCCCCCAACTGCCGTCCGCCTGCTGCACCCGGCCGCGCAGGCTGTATGCGCCGTCGCGGACGTACGCCGCCAACTGCCCGGTGCCGTCGATCGATACGGCCGGGGCGCTGATGTCGGAGGTCCAGGTCTCGTCCGCGGTCTCGGGCGTGCCGAGCGACTGGCACTCCGTGAACTCCTCCGATCCCGGTTGCTTCTGGACGACGTGGACGACCTCGCGCTTGTAGTCGGTGGGCTTCACACCGAAGGAGGTACGCGTACCGAAGACGGCGATCCGGCCGTCCGCCAGCGTCACGGTGCTCACGCCCGGGTCCATGCCGGTACCGGGGAGCAGGCTCGGGCCCTTCCAGCGGCCGGTGGGACCGGGCCGGTGCCAGACGGCCACCTGGCCGTCGAGCGTCTTGAAGGCCCACAGTCCCTGCTGGGCGTCGGAGGTCAGCCAGTCGGTGCTGGTGCCGCGGGCGTAGTTGATGGAGTCCGACCACCGGTTGCCGCCCGGCTGGTCGGAGATCTTGAGGTCGCCGCAGCCGGCGGGGCTGTTGCAGTGGTTCTGCCGGTCGAGCCAGGCGTAGGTGCCGAGGATGTCCAGCTTCTCCCGGGCCTCGTCCGGGTCCAGGGCGCTGGGGAGCGAGCCGTTGATGTAGCCGGCGTAGTTCTGCACCGCGAAGTGCGGGCGGTCCGTGACGTCCTTGGCGTACGCGGCGGTGGCGAGCTGCACGAACCGGGCGCCGTAGAAGTGGTCCTGGTGGTCGGTGTATCGCTTGGTGTCGGGATACCGGCCGGGGGTCGGGTCCTGGGAACGGACGATGGTCGGCCGGTACTGCTCCAGGATGCCGACGAGGGTCTGGACGACCTGGTCCTTGGAGTACGAGAACTTCTGCGTGACCGGGGTGCCGGACGCGAGCATGGAGTCCAGGCGGGGAACCTTGCCGTCCCACAGGCCGTGCAGGCTGTCCGGGGCGTTGTCGTAGACGGTGCCGGCCTCACGGAGCTGCAACCAGACGAGGTTGACCTGGGGCTTGGCGACGAGGACGTCGATCTCGGCGTGGCCGCCGCCCTTGGTCGGGACGACGGTACGGGTCCAGGGGCTGCCGCGGTCGCCGGTGGCCATCTTGGCGTAGGCGGCGCGTATGCCGTTCTGGCGGGCTTCGGCGTAGGCGGGCTTGTCGGCCTTGGTGGTGGCCGCCTTGGCGGCGCCGGCGTTGATGCCGTCGGCCTCGCCGGACGTCAGGTAGACGGAGGTGACGGGGCTGCCGGCGGATATGGAGTACCGCAGGTCGGGGTTCATGAAGTACAGGTCGTCGTCGGGGTGCGCGATGACCTGGAGCACCCGGCCGGGGTCGGGCGGCTCGGGGGCGGGCGTGGGGGTGCCGGCCGGCTTGTCGGGGACGGTGGAGGAGCCGAGGTGGCCGAGGAGTTCGTTGCCCCGCAGGAGGAGCAGGCTGCCGGTGGCGGTGACCACGCAGAAGGCGACGACCTTGACGAGGGCGGCCCGGCGTCGTCGCCGCCGGGGACGGGGAGCGGCGCCGACCTGGGCGCCGTCCTCGGCCGCATCCCGCGCGCCGTCCTTGGCACGGGCCCGGCGGCGCGCCTGACGGCGGCTACCGGACGCCTCGGCCTCGGGGGCTTCGGCGGCGGGGGCTTCGGCGGCAGAGGCTTCGGTCTCGGGCCCGGCCTCGGGAGCCGGGAGTTCCGCAGGCTCCGCGGGTTCCACGGGGGCCTCGGACGCTTCGGCGTGCTCGGCCGCGGCCGGCGGCTCGGATCGGCGCTCGGCCGACTCCGCCTGCGGCCGCACCTGGTGCCCGTGCCGGGGCGGGTGCGGGTGCGGATACGCGTGCTGCTGGGGCGGGTGCGCGTAGCCGTGCTGCTCCCACGGGTCGCCGCCCTGGTAGGGCTGCTCCGCCGGGTGTGGCTGCCCGCCCTGCCGCTCCGCCGGGTGCGACCGCTGCCGCGCCGGCTCGGACGGCCGGGCCTGCTGACCCCACCCCGATCCGGTCGGCCCACCCTGTGGGCCCCAGGCCTCGGGGCCCTGCCAGGAGTCGGACACGTGGCTCCTCCCGGCCGGACGGCGGGGTATACCCCCATGACGCGCTAAGTAATCCGATGATCAGATGAACCTTGGCATCGTATGCGCCGCCGGTCGAACATTTGCTCCGGACACGCCTAAATCTCCACCGCGGCCAGGGCGGCACTCCGCCGACAGGTCCCACCCCCTACGCTCAGGAGAGACTGGCATGCAGTGGCAGCGACAACCGCGGGAGGCGGCGGGATGACGGTCCCGGGACGCAGGAGCAGCACCTTCATCCGACTGCTCCGCAGCGGTTTCACCGACCCCTCCACCGCCGCCCGGCTGCTCGAGGCCGACGCGCTCGCGGCCGTACGCACCGATCCCGTGCTGCTCGACGCCCTCGGCGCGACCGCCGACCCCGACCTCGCCCTCCTCGGGCTGGTCCGGCTCGCCGAGGCCCAGCCGGACGGCGAGCTGCCCGGGCTCCTCGACACCCTCGTCAGCGCCAAGCCGCTGCGCGACCGGCTGCTCGGTGTGCTCGGCGCCTCCGAGGCCCTCGGCGACCACCTCGCCCGCCACCCCCGCGACTGGCTGAGCCTCATCACGTACGAGGCCGCCGACCTGCACCCCGGACTAGCGGAGTTCGAGCTCGGCCTCGCCGACGCGCACGACCCCGTCGGTCTGCGCGTCGCCTACCGCCGCTGCCTGATCTCCATCGCCGCCCGCGACGTCTGCGGCACCATCGACGTCGCCCAGACCGCCGCCGAGCTCGCCGACCTGGCCACCGCCACCCTCCGCGCTGCCCTGCGCATCGCCTCCGCCGCCGCCCCCGAGGACGCCGCGCTGTGCCGCCTCGCCGTCATCGCGATGGGCAAATGCGGCGGCAACGAGCTGAACTACGTCTCCGACGTCGACGTCATCTTCGTCGGCGACGCGGCCCCCGGTGCCGACGAGGCCAAGGCCCTCCAGGCCGCCACCCGCCTCGCCTCCCACCTCATGCGGATCTGCTCGGAGACCACCGTCGAGGGCACCATCTGGCCCGTCGACGCCAACCTCCGGCCCGAGGGCCGCAACGGCCCCCTCGTCCGCACCCTCGCCTCCCACCTGGCCTACTACCAGCGGTGGGCCAAGACCTGGGAGTTCCAGGCCCTCCTCAAGGCCCGTGCCGTGGCCGGTGACGAGGCCCTGGGCGCCGAGTACATCGCCGCCATAAGCCCGCTGGTCTGGCAGGCCGCCGAGCGCGAGAACTTCGTCGCCGACGTCCAGAAGATGCGCCGCCGCGTCGTCGACAACATCCCCGCCGCCCAGGTCGACCGCGAACTCAAGCTCGGCCCCGGCGGCCTGCGCGACGTCGAGTTCGCCGTCCAGCTCCTCCAGCTCGTGCACGGCCGCAGCGACGCCACCCTGCACTCCGGCACCACCCTCGACGCCCTGCACGCCCTCGCCGCGGGCGGCTACGTCGGCCGCGCCGACGCCGCCCAACTGCACGACGCGTACCGCTTCCTGCGCGCCATGGAACACCGCATCCAGCTCTACCGGCTGCGCCGCACCCACCTCGTCCCCGAGGACGAGAACGACCTGCGCCGCCTCGGCCGCTCCATGGGCCTGCGCACCGAACCCGTCGCCGAGCTCAACAAGGCCTGGCGCCGGCACGCCTCCGTCGTCCGCCGCCTGCACGAGAAGCTCTTCTACCGGCCGCTGCTCGACGCCGTCGCCCAGCTCACCCCGGGTGAGACCCGGCTCTCGCCGCGCGCCGCCGGCCAGCGCCTCGAAGCCCTCGGCTACGCCGACCCGGCCTCCGCCCTGCGTCACCTCGAAGCCCTCGCCTCCGGCGTCACCCGCAAGGCCGCCATCCAGCGCACGCTGCTGCCGGTCATGCTCGGCTGGTTCGCCGACTCCGCCGACCCGGACGCCGGCCTGCTGAACTTCCGCAAGGTCTCCGACGCCCTCGGCAAGACCCCCTGGTACCTGCGGCTGCTGCGCGACGAGGGCGCCGCCGCCGAGAACCTCGCCCGCGTCCTGTCCGCCGGGCGCCTCGCGCCCGACCTGCTGATGCGCGCCCCCGAGGCCGTGGCCCTGCTCGGCGACCCCGAAGGCCTGCAACCCCGTACGCACGAGGCCCTGGAGCAGGAGGTCCTGGCCGCCGTCGGCCGTGCCGAGACCCCCGAGGCCGCCGTCGCCGCCGCCCGAGGCGTGCGCCGCCGCGAGCTCTTCCGCACCACCGCGGCCGACATCATCGGCTCGTACGGTACGGAGGACAATCCGGCCGAGGAGGACCACGGAGCCCTCGTCGACCGGGTCGGCGGCGCCGTCTCCGACCTCACCGCGGCCACCCTCGCCGGGGCCCTGCGCGCCGCCGTGCACAGCCACTACGGGGACACGCTGCCCACCCGCTTCGCCGTCATCGGCGTCGGCCGCTTCGGCGGCCACGAACTCGGCTACGGCTCCGACGCCGACGTCCTCTTCGTCCACGAACCCCGCGAGGGCGTCGACGAGCAGGAGGCCGCGAAGGCCGCCCAGACCGTCATCGCCGAGATGCGCAGGCTGCTCCAACTGCCCACCACCGACCCGCCGCTGCTCATCGACGCCGACCTGCGCCCCGAAGGCCGCTCCGGCCCGCTGGTGCGCACGCTCGCCTCCTACGCCGCCTACTACCGGCGCTGGTCCCTGACCTGGGAGAGCCAGGCCCTGCTGCGGGCCGAACCGGTCGCGGGCGACGCCGACATCGGCGCCCGGTTCATCGAGCTGATCGATCCGCTGCGCTACCCGGTGGAGGGGCTCGGTGAGGACGCCGTACGCGAGATCCGCCGGCTCAAGGCCCGCATGGAGTCGGAGCGGCTGCCCCGCGGGGCCGACCCGACCCTGCACACCAAGCTCGGCCGCGGCGGCCTCAGCGACGTCGAGTGGACCGTCCAGCTGATCCAGATGCGGCACGCCTGGGCCGAACCGGGCCTGCGCACCACCCGTACCCGCGAGGCCCTGGCGGCCGCCCACGCGGCCGGGCTGATCCCGACCGAGGAGGCGCAGATCCTGGACGAGGCCTGGGTGCTGGCGACCCGGGTCCGCAACGCCGTGATGCTGGTGCGCGGGCGGGCCGGGGACACCTTCCCGGCCGAGGCCCGAGAACTGGGGGCGGTGGGCCGCTACCTCGGCTACGCCGAAGGCACGGCCGGCGAGATGCTGGACGACTACCGCCGCATCACCCGCCGGGCCCGGGCGGTGGTGGACGAACTGTTCTACGGGGCGTAGGCGCGAGCGGGGCCCCGGAAGTCACGCACCGAGCCGCCCGACCGGCCGGGGTCGCCCCGGCCGAGATCGCCGACGCGTCGCCGGAGCGACTGCGCGCGTTCGCCGAAGCGGTGGAGGTGGTCCACCGGCCGGCTGGACCTGGCGCGGAGTGCTGTTCACGCTGTGACAGCCTCGGACGCGGCGGACCGCGAACCCTTCGAGGGTCCGCGGTCCACCGTGCGGCGTCGGGCAGGCGTCGGCGTCAGCGGGCGGTGCCGAAGTCCTGCGTCCAGTAGTTGCCGGGCTGCGCCAGGCCGATACCGATCTCCTTGAAGGAGCAGTTCAGGATGTTCTCCCGGTGGCCCTGGCTGTTCATCCAGCCCTCCATGACCTTCTCGGGAGTGCTGTAGCCGTAGGCGACGTTCTCGCCGTACGTGCTCCACGTGTACCCGGCGCGGGTGATCCGCGCGCCCGGGTCCGAGCCGTCGGAGCCGGTGTGGGACATGTTGCTGTGGGAGGCCATGTCGGCGCTGTGGTCCTGCGCGGCCTTCGTGAGCTTCGCGTTCAGGGAGACGGCCGAGCACCCGGCGGCGGCGCGCTCCTGGTTGACGAGGGCGAGGACCTGGGCGACGGAGCCGCTTGCCGGCGGGGCGGCGGGCTTGGACGGCTGGGGCGCCGTCGTCGGCTTCTTCGTGGCGACCGGCGGCTTCGCGGGCTTGGGCTGCGCGGGCGGGGTGGTCTCCTCGGCCGGCTGCGCGGGCGCTTCGGTGGGGCTGGGGGCGGCCTCGGAAGGGCTGCTGCTCGGCGTCTCGCTCGGGAGCGGCGCGTCCACGGGTGCCAGGGTGGTCGGCGCGGCCGACGGCGTCTGCTGCCACTGCCACGGCCGCTGCTGCTGGTGGCTCGCGGTCCGGGTCCGACCGTTGCCGTCGTCCTGACCGTCGAAGCAGGCCATGGCCGCGGTGGGAACACCCACGATGGCGAGCGCGCCGACACCGATGACTATTTTTTTGTAGGACGTCTTCTTCCGATGCTTCTGCATGCCTGACCTCATTCAGTGATCGCGAAGCTTTCGGCGCCGGAATCGCAGGGCACCGAAGAGGCCGCCATTCTTAAAAGCCTCTGAATGGCCTGGCAAGTTTCCGCTGATCACGAGCTCGCGGCGGTCGGCACGCGGCTTGAAACAGGGCAGTGATCGTGCATCATCACGATTTGGTCACTCCCGCAACCGTCTGATGAGAGATCAGAAACGGCTGTGACCTGGCCGGTCGGGGGCGGGCTCCTCGGCGTCGCACATTCCGTTTTCCGGCGGAGAGGGGAATGTCGATTCCAAAAGGGACAAATATCGAAATGTCGGCGGGTTAACGCTCCGTCAAGAGAGCCCGGCGCCGACGGACACACCGTGACGCATGTCACTGTTTCCCGCGCGCGTGCGCCCGTTTCCCGAGGTCGCCCGCGTCTTGCGCCGATGACGACGACGTACGCGGGTGGGGAGGGGAACGGGCGCTGCGATCGTGCGATCGATCTACCGCGGTTCCAGGGCCGCCGACCGGCAGGCGCCGTTCGCGGCGCCACCCGGCACCCCGGCCCCGGTCAGGCCGCTCACGCAACCCTGGAGATCACCGCTCACGCCCTGCCGACAGGACGCCGAGACGGCGTCCGTGACCTCGGCGCCCGCCTGCGCGGCCATGTTCGTACAGGCGGGGATGTCCGCGTGAGCGGCGGGGGCGATGAGGGCCGCGCCGGTGAGGGAGAGGAACAGGCCGGTGAGGACACCGGCGATACGGGTCGACGCGCGCGTGGAGTACACGGCACACACCTGCTCTCGGAATCGACGCCTGGGGAAGGAGCGACTAGGGCCTGTCCTGCGGATCAGGCCCTAGTCGGGGGCCACCCGGCAGGCGCTCACCGCGGTCCCGTTGGTGACACCTGATCCGGTCAGGCCGGACACGCACTGCTCGTGGTCGCCGGTCAGGCCGACGTAGCAGGCCTGGCGGACGGAGTCCGGGGCCTCGCCGCCCCGGAGCTCACGCTCGACCTGGTTGATGCAGGCCGTCACGTCCGCGTGGGCGGCGGGAGCCGCGAAGGCGGCGCCGCCGAGGGCGAGCGTCAGGCCGGTGAGGACACCGGCGATACGGGTCGACATGCGCATGGTGCGTACCTGCTCTCCGAATTCGTGCCGGATCGGTGGTCGGCGCGAGCCACGGGGCCACCGTCAGGGGCCGGCAACCCGCCTCGGCCCGCTCGGCGTCGACGGGCGGCGGCGCACCTACGACGGATCCGGCTCCCGCTGTTCGTACGCGCGCATCAGAGCTTTCCCCTCGTCGGGGGTCGTGGCGAGCCGCCCACGACACCCGGCTTTCGGGGGTGGCCGCCGTGGCGGCGGCCACGGGTGCCGCGGCCTGCGGAGGGGACGTGCCGCTGCCCACAGGCTCCTGCGTGGGGCACGCGCCTGCTTCCACCGTACGACCGGTGACACCTCCCCACGACCGGGGGAGGTCGGGAGGCCGGGAGGTCGAGAGGCCTGGGCGTCTTCGGTCATGGACGGCCGCCGACCCAGGCGGCCCGGCACGGCCCTCAGTCCGCCTTCGCCGCGGTGCGGGCCACGCCCGCCAGGTCGAGCAGCCGGTGCATCGCCTCGGGCGACAGCGTCGGGTTCGCCGCCGCGTACCAGGCGGAGCCGGGGACGGTGAGCCTGCGTACGAGTTCCTCGGTGGGCAGCCGCGGATCCGATACCGCCGAGCCGCCGACGTGCGGGTCGTCGATCAGCTTCATCACGAGCTCCGGGCCCGCGTCGGGATCGGCGAGGGCCGCTCCGCGCAGCCGCACGTTGGGGTGATCGGCGTAGCGGGCGAGGCCGGGCTTCGCGAAGTTCGGGTGGTGGCGCAGGAAGCTCCACGTCAGGCCGTGCCAGTAGGCGTACATCTCCACGACGAGCTCGTGCGGGGCCTGGTCGCAGTTCTGGCAGAGCGTGAGCTTGACGAAGAAGTCCTCGTCCCGGGCCAGCAGGTCCACCACATCGGCGGGGAGGTCCCGTCGCATGGCGATGCTCCGGCGCAGCAGGACATGCCCGGACGCGGCGGCCCGACGCGCGACGGCCGGCTCATGGCCGCGCTCCTCCATCCAGGGGGGCACCATGTGGTAGCCGTGCGGCACCACGTACGCGATGGCCGCTCGTTGCTCCTCGGTGAGGTCCTCGCGCATCGACAGCGCGAGGACGACCGCGTCGTCGGGGTCCTCGGCGAGCCGCAGCGCCAGCGCGGTCGGGACGTCCGGGTCCAGGGCCGCGTCCCGGCGTACGAAGCGGTCGTCGCTGCCCACCCGTTCCTCGGGGGTGAGCACCGGCTCCGGCTCCGGCAGGTTCTCCGTCCCGTCGGACAGGATCGCGGCGACGGCTTCCCGTACCTGAGGCTCAGGATCGGCGAGCAGGGCTTCCCGCACGGTGGCCGAGAGGTGCGGCCAGAGCTCCGGGGTGAGCACGCTGCCGCGCACCCGGGCGTCCTCGTCCTCGGCGAGGCGTGCGCGCACGTGCAGCGGGAGGTTCCCTTGCGTGGCCATCGCCCGCACCCGCGCCTCACTGTCTCCGGCGAGGATCTCAGGCACCCCGTCGGGCACGCGTCGACCGAAGTCACCAGCCATGGCGGCGTACTGGAACCTGATCCGAGGCGACGGATCCCGGGCGAGGCCGGCGAACGCGTCCACGTCGAGCCTGTCGTGCTCGATCAACGCGTGCCGGTGCTTGATCAGGGGGGAGGCGACCACGGCGGCCGTCATCTCACGGTCCAACGGGCGGAAGTTGAGCCAGTAGGTGAGATCGTCCTGGTCGTCGGCGGCCAGCAGCCGCTCGAACACCGGCATCGTCAGCGCGGGATTCCATTTCAGCCCGCCGACCCATGCCTCGGCGATCGTGTCGGTCACTCGGTCGCGCGGAATCAGGTCCCCACCCAGTTCGATCATCCGCCCATTGTCACCGGAGGCGTCGTCACGGGCTTCAGGCCGCAGGGGCCGCCGCCGCGCCCACACTCCCGGCACCGTCCTCGTCCGGGACTCCAAGCGTCCCGAGGACGCCCGGCTCACGCTCACCCCCCGCGCCTGGACCGGTTTCGTGGACTTCGCCGCCGCGTGAGAAGACTCGACGCCGCGACCGAGGCCGTTCTCCGATACCGGTGGCCTGAGCCGTGGTGCTGGGAACTCGTCGTCCGAGCCGTCTGCGACGACATGCACGACACCTGGGAGGCCGATCACGCGCTGCTCCAGGCCGGTCCCGCCGTTTCCGCGCATGCCGATCGGATCGCCGCCTCCCTCAAGAGCCGGCTCGGCGTCTTCGCCCGCGCCTCCGCCCACGAGATCCAGACGCTCACGCTCGCCCTCGCCGGGATGGGCGACCTCCGGGCGCTGCCCGGCCTGCGGAGCCTCGCGCAGGGTGGACCGCTCCCGTACGGGCTGCGCCGCCCCCGCATCCTGGCCGCGCTGCCCGCCTCGGAACTGCTCCCCGTGGTCCTGTCCGATCTGCGGCGCGAGCCGGCGGACTACCACGCGAGTACCGCCGTGCTCGAACTCCTCGCCGGCTGGGGGCCGGACGCCGGACCCGCCCTGCCCGAGGTGGTCCGGCACCTGGACACCCCCTACGCCTACGACGCCCTGCGCGTCCTCGGCGGGATCGGTGCCCCGGCCGTCGCCGCCGCCGACCGGCTGGCCGCGTTCGCCGCCGGCCGTGACCCGCACTCCGGTCGGCCTGCCGTTCCTCGCCGATCTCGGCCCACTGGCCGCCGCCCACACGGACGCCGTGCGCGCTCTGATGAAGTCGCCCGGCGCGTGGACCCGGGTCGCCGCGGCGCACGCGTACTGGCGGATCACCGGAGACGCGGAGCCCGCCGTACCCGTCCTGCCGGCCGAGGTGGACCCGGACTGGGCCGGGCGTTCGGCCATGCCGGTGCGGGAGGCCGTCCACCGGCTCGGGGAGATCGGTGCCCCGGCCACCACCGCCGTGCCCCTGCTCGGCCGGATCCTCATGCGGGAGGAACGCCTCAGCCATCCCGACGAGAGGGAACGGATCCTGCTGGACACGGTCTACGTCCGTACCCTCACCGAAGCCCTGGAACGGATCGCTCCGGGCGCGGCCGGTTCCGTACCGGCGGCGGCGCCCTCGAAGGAACTCGTACCGGCGTCCGCCCCCTCGCTCGGCCGGGCCGGGGTTCCTGCGGAGATGGCTGCGTTGACCGGCCGCACGCCCCCTGTTGTCGACATGAGGCAAGGTGGGGGCATGCTTGTTGATCACCAAGAGTGCGATGTGGTCGTCACGGCCGTGGCCCCCGTGGGGTGCGCCGTGGACGCGGACGGGCACGACGGTTTCATCGACCAGGTCAAGCACCCCTCCTGGTGGGCGGATGTGCCGCGCGCCGAGGTCGGCGACCGGATGCGGGCCGTGGTGCTCGACCCCACCAGAACGCCGGTCCGGTTCAGTGCCCTGCCGGTCGACGTACGGATCGCCCGGAGCCTGCGCCACACCGAACCGCTGCAGCGCCTGTGTCCGGCGCCGCCGCCCGGCGAAGTCCGTGGCGTGGAGTGGGCCGTCGTGGAGGAGGCGCTGGGCACCGCGCTCCCGGCCGACTACAAGCGGCTCGTCGACACCTACGGGGGCGGGGTCTTCGCCGGAACGATCTGGCTGCTGGAACCGGACTGCCCGGAGAAGATGTACGACCTCCTCGCCCAGACCGCGGAGCGCGAGGAGATCCTCACCCGTTTCTGGGAGGCGGGCGAGGCCAAGCCGGCGGAAATCCTGGACGGCGACATCCGACTGGTGCCGTGGGGGTACGCGGAGGGTTCGGGACACGTCCTGTACTGGGTGGTCCCGCCCGGGGTCGAGCCGGAGGAGTGGACGGTCATCCTCCATGAGGGCCGCGGCCCCTTCTGGGAGGCGCATGAGGCCTCGTGCAGCCAGTTCCTCCTCGACGTGGTGGCCGGCACGACGACCTCGTTCTACTTCAGCGACGACGACCACCAAGACGACCACGACGACGACATCGACGCGGAGGACAGGTTCCGCTTCATCCCCGGCTCCCGGTTCCACGGCGGAACCGGCGGAACCGGCGCACCGCCCGCCGCCCGCGGATAGAGTGCTCGGATGTTCACAGTTCGGCGCGCCGGCCCGCACGACGGGGACGCCCTCGGCGAGATCCACGCCGCGGCCTGGGAGGCGGCGTACGCCCCCTTCTTCGATCCCGAGTTCGCCGCGGACGGTGTCCGGAGCCGGCGAACGCGTTGGCACGACCGGGTCGGCCGGGCGGACACCCCGATCCTGCTCGCCGAACACGACGGCCGCCCGCTCGCGCTGAGCGCCTTCCGGGCGTCCACGACCCGGCCGGGGCCGGCCGAGATCCTCTCCTTCTACACCCACCCCGACGGCTGGGGCAGCGGCATCGCGGCCGCGCTGATGACCGAGACCCTGGCCCACCTGCGCGACGACGGGTTCGCCCGCGCCCACCTGTGGACCCTGCACGACACCCCGCGCTCCCGCCGCTTCTACACCAAGTGCGGCTTCACCGAGAGCGGTGGCGTACGCCCCTTCGACTTCGGCGACGGGCAGCCCCTCACCCAGGTCGAATACGAGCGGACCTGCTGATACCCCCCGGACTTCCCGTTCCTCGGTGCCGGTCGGCGGATATGCGCCGGCGCCGACAGAGCGACCGCTGGTTGGATGCCGGGATGAGCGACGACCTTCCCGACGGATACGAGATCTCCACCGACGCCGCCCGACTCGATGTCGGGCTCGTCCACCGCTGGCTGTCCGAAGACGCGTACTGGGCGCTCGGGCGCAGTCGGCGGAAACAGGAGGACGCCATCGCGGGCTCCTTGAACTTCGGCCTCTACGACCAGGCCTCCGGAGCCCAGCTCGCCTACGCCCGTGTCGTCACCGACCGGGCCACCTTCGCCTGGCTCTGCGATGTCTACGTCGATCCGGGAGCCCGCGGCAAGGGGCTCGGAGGGGCCCTCGTCGACGCGGTGCGCGCGCACCTGGAGCCGTACGGGCTGCGGCGGGTGCTGCTCGCCACCGCGGACGCGCACGGCGTCTACGCGCGATACGGTTTCGAGCCCCTGGCCACGCCGGAGAAGTGGATGGCCTACGGAGAGCAGTAGGGCGGCGGTCGCCTCAGGCGCGGGTGCGGACCCGGTTCAGCAGTGCGGTGGCCGGGTGCGGGCCCGTGTGCTCGGGGTGGCGGGGCAGGTGGTGGGCGAAGGAGCCGTACCAGGACCGCGAGACCGTGTAGCCGAAGGCCAGGCAGATCATGCCGCCCACAGCGTCGAGCCAGAAGTGGTTGGCGGTGGCCACGATGACGACGAGCGTCGCCGTCGGGTAGAGCAGGCCCAGGATCCTGGCCCAGGGGGCCGAGGCGACCGCGAAGATCGTCAGGCCGCACCAGAGCGACCACCCTATGTGCATGGACGGCATCGCGGCGTACTGGTTCGACATCTGCTTGAGGTTGCCCGAGGCCATGGAGCCCCAGGTGTGGTGGACCAGCACGGTGTCGATGAAGTTCTGCCCGTCCATCAGCCGGGGCGGCGCGAGCGGGTAGCAGTAGTAGCCGACCAGGGCCACGCCGGTGGTGGCGAAGAGGACCATGCGCGTGGCGGCGTACCGCCCCGGATGGAGACGGTAGATCCAGACCAGCACGCCGATCGTCACGACGAAGTGGAGCGTGGCGTAGTAGTAGTTCATGCCCACGATCAGCCACGTCACGGAGTTGATCGTGTGGTTGACCGACTGCTCGACGGCGATGCCGAGGGTCCGCTCGACGCTCCAGATCCAGTCGGCGTTGGCGAGGGCCGCCGCCTTCTGTTCGGGCACCGCGTTGCGGATCAGCGAGTACGTCCAGTAGCTGATCGCGATGAGCAGGATCTCGAACCAGATACGGGGCCGGCGCGGGGCACGCAACCGGGAGAGCAGGGTGCGCTCGGGCCCCGGGCGGGTCTCGGTCTCGACCACGGTGGGTGATGAGACGTCCGTCCGGGTTTCCAGTGTCTTCACGCTCGATTCACCCATGGGGAGAGAGTCTGCCAGATGCGTTCCCGCCTCCGATCATCCCTCGGGACGGTCTTCTGCGCCTCCGGTCCGCCTTGGGTACGACACGGGACGCCTCAGCCGGGACACCCGGTCACCCCGGTGCGGTCACACCCGCCTCGGAAGCCGGTCAGTTCCCCACATTCCCGGCGACGATCTGCTGCCCGCGGGTGGCATCGACCACGATGGGGACCCCGTCGGGAAGGTGCCCTCGGAGGTCGTCGAGCAGGTCCTCGATCGGTGGGAGGCCGCCGGGGCTGCGCACGTGGATGTAGAAGGTCCGGGACTGCGCGTCGACGCCGGTGACCGCCGCGCCCGGAGTCTTCGAGAGCCAGCTCTCCGCCGCGGTCCAGGTCCGCGCGGTCCACGCGTTCAGCAGGACCGTGGTGACCGTGTTGGCGCCCAGCGGGAGCAGGACCGCGGTGAACAGCAGCCCGAGCATGATGTAGGCCCGGCGCGACGCCCCGGCCCGCTCGGGGTGTCCGGCGGCCCGGGTGTATCCCAGTACGGCGAAGACCACCATGCCCGCGAAGACCATGGCGAGGAGGTTGGACACGAAGAGCACCAGCGCGCCCAGCGCGAGCCACCACGAGGTCTGGCCGGCGCACACGCCTGTCACCACGAGCGGCGGTACCAGCGAGATCGCGATCGCGACCCCCGGCAGGACCGCGGCGACGTCCTTGCGTGACAGCGCCACGGCGCCGGCGAAGCCCGTGGCCAGAGCGGCGATCAGGTCGAGGAGGCCGGGGGAGGTCCGGCCGGCGATCTGGCTGTCCGACAGCAGGTCGTACGAGGTGGGCACCACCAGAGAGGCCGCCGCGCCGATCAGGAGCACCAGCAGGCCGCCGAGCGCGACGAAGCCGAGGGCCGTGGAGCGGCGACGTTGTACGGCGCCGAGGGCGATGCCCATGATCGGCGTGGAGAGCGGGGCGATGATCATCGCGCCGATGACGGTGGCGGTGGAGTCCGTCAGGACCCCGCACGCGGCGATCACGGCGGACAGCGTGAGCATGGTCCAGAACGCCGACTGCTTCGCCCGGCTGTCCCCCGACGACAGATCGAGATCCTCCTGGAGGTCCTCCAGGGAGCGTCGCTTGTGGTCGGGCAGGATCCTGTCGCGCATGCGGCCGGGGAGGGGCATCTGCCCAGTATCGGGACCGGGGTCGCTCCGCCACCGCAGGGACACGTGCCACTGCCCCGGGGACCGGCCACCGATGCCGATGCCGATGCCGATGCCGGTACCGGTCCTGTGCGAGCGGCGTCGGCCGGGTGCTAGGCCGTCTCTTCCGGATCTTGTCGGGGCCCGCGCCGCCCGGCACCGCACCTCGCGGCGTTGTCGGAGCACCCCAGTACGTCCAGTACAAGGGAGCCCCTCCGCCTTGCGAGGCACGGCACCGGACAACGCGGGCCCGACCGACAAGATCCGGAAGAGACGGCCTAGTCCCGGCGGCGCTGGCCCGGGCCCGAGGCGGTGGAGCCGCGTACCACCAGCTCGGGCAGGAAGACGAACTCGCTGTGCGGGGCCGGCGTACCGCCGATCTCCTCCAGCAGGGTCCGGACCGCGGCCTGCCCCATCGCCTGGACGGGCTGGCGGATGGTGGTGAGCGGCGGGTCGGTGAACGCTATGAGCGGGGAGTCGTCGAAGCCGACCACCGACACGTCCTGCGGCACCCGCAGTCCCTGCTGTCGGGCCGCCCGGATCGCACCGAGCGCCATCATGTCGCTCGCGCACACCACCGCCGTGCAGCCCCGCGAGATCAACGCGGCCGCGGCGGCCTGGCCGCCCTCCAGCGAGTAGAGGGAGTGCTGGATGAGCTCCTCGATCTCGGCCTCGCCGAGTCCGAGCCGCTCCTTCATCCCGAGCCGGAAGCCCTCGATCTTGCGCAGGACCGGCACGAAGCGCTTCGGTCCGACCGCGAGCCCGATGCGGGTGTGGCCGAGGGCGGCGAGGTGGGTGACGGCGAGCTGCATCGCGGCCCGGTCGTCGGGGGAGACGAAGGGGGCCTGGACCTTCTCGGAGAACCCGTTGATGAGGACGTACGGGACGCCCTGCCCGCGGAGTTGGTCGTAGCGGCCCATGTCGGCCGTGGTGTCGGCGTGCAGGCCGGAGACGAAGATGATCCCGGAGACCCCGCGGTCGACCAGCATCTCGGTCAGCTCGTCCTCGGTGGACCCGCCGGGCGTCTGTGTGGCCAGCACGGGCGTGTACCCCTGCCGGGTCAGGGCCTGACCGATGACCTGGGCGAGCGCCGGGAAGATCGGGTTGTCCAGTTCAGGAGTTATCAGACCGACGAGCCCCGCACTGCGCTGGCGCAGCTTCACGGGTCGCTCGTAGCCGAGTACGTCGAGGGCGGCCAGCACGGATTCACGGGTGCCTGCGGCCACGCCGGGCTTGCCGTTGAGCACGCGGCTGACTGTGGCTTCGCTGACCCCCGCCTGGGCTGCGATGTCGGCTAGCCGTGCGGTCACGGGATTGGACTGTACCGGTCGGACGTTCACCATGACCACCACGTGCACGAATCCGGTGGAAGCCGGACGGTACGGCCGTCCGTCTCCACCGGGGCGCTGGAGAGTACGGGTCGACCGGGCGCGGGAAGCTCGACCGGGTCGGAGCCGCTGTTGAGGGTGCAGGCGAAGCCGGGCCGGGTGAAGAGGAGGACGCCCTCGGGGGCGGAGTGCCAGCGCATCCCGCAGGGGTACGACTCCTCGTCCGCGGCCTCGGCCGCAAGCGCGGGGTCCGTACCCGCTTCCGGGGCGCCCAGGCCCGGCATCGCCCGGCGCAGTTCGAGGGCGGCGCGGTAGAGCTCCAGGGTGGAGTGCGGGTCGCCGGTCTGCGCGGCGACGCCGAGGTCGCCCCAGCCGGCGGGCTGCGGGAGCCAGCTGCCGGCCGGTCCGAAGCCGTACGGGGGCTCCGCGCCGGACCAGGGGAGCGGTACCCGGCACCCGTCGCGCAGCCCGTCCTGTCCGGCGGTGCGCAGGAAGGCCGGGTCCTGGCGCACCTCGTCCGGGAGGTCCACCACCTCGGGGAGGCCGAGCTCCTCGCCCTGGTAGACGTACGCCGACCCGGGCAGGGCCAGCATCAGCAGCGCGGCGGCCCGGGCCCGGGCCAGGCCGCGGGCCCCGCCGCCGTAGCGCGTCACATGGCGTACGACGTCGTGGTTGGACAGCACCCAGGTGGTGGGGGCGCCGACGGCGGTGGTGGCGGCCAGGGACTCGTCGATGACGGTGCGCATCGCGGCGGGGTCCCACGGGCAGTTCAGGAAGCGGAAGTTGAAGGCCTGGTGCAGTTCGTCGGGGCGCACGTACAGGGCGAGCCGCTCCGAGGTGGGCGCCCAGGCCTCGGCGACCCCGATGCGCTCGCCCGCGTAGGAGTCGAGGAGGCGGCGCCAGGAGCGGTGGATCTCGTGGACCCCGTCCTGGTCGAAGAAGGGGAGCGGCTCGGTGCCGATGAGGGTGGCCTGGGCGCCGCGGCCGATGTCCGGCAGGCCGGGGGCCTTGACCATGCCGTGGGCGACGTCGATGCGGAAGCCGTCGATGCCGAGGTCGAGCCAGAAGCGCAGGACGGAGGCGAATTCGGCGGCGACCTCGGGGTGGTCCCAGTCGAGGTCCGGCTGCTCGGGGGCGAAGAGGTGCAGGTACCAGTCACCGTCGGCGACGCGGGTCCAGGCCGGGCCGCCGAAGATCGACTCCCAGTCGTTGGGCGGCAGCTCCCCGCGAGCGCCCCGCCCGGGACGGAAGTGGTAGCGCTCGCGGGCTCCCGGCTCCCCGGCGAGGGCGGCCCGGAACCACGGGTGCCGCTCGGAGGTGTGGTTGGGCACCACGTCCACGATGACTCGCAGCCCCAGCGCGTGGGCGGCCCGGATCAGCTCGTCGGCGTCGGAGAGGTCCCCGAAGAGGGGGTCGACGGCCCGGTAGTCGGCGACGTCGTAGCCGCCGTCCGCCTGGGGGGAGACGTAGAAGGGGGTGAGCCACACGGCGTCGACCCCGAGGCGGGCGAGGTGGGGGAGGCGGGAGCGGGCCCCGCGGAGGTCGCCGATGCCGTCGCCGTCGCCGTCGGCGAAGGAGCGTACGTAGACCTGATAGATGACGGCATCGCGCCACCAGCCACTGCTCGTGGTCGCGTTGCTGGAAGATCTTGCAAGCTGGACGGCCGTCGAGTCGTGGGTCATATCGGGGTCAACGCGGGTACATGCCCCCTGGTTGCGGGCCCGGGCAGTCGAAGGTGACTCGAACTAACAGCAAGCTGCGGCAACCGTACGGACACACGGATGTAACGATCGCCTCCGCTTGCAGAAAGTTTGCGCAAGGTCTTTCGGTCCTCTTTCAGTCTTGTTACGTTCCTGGCAACTCGGGACCGCGAGGGCGCGGCCGGGATCATCGAAGGAGTTCATATGCGGCGTGGCATAGCGGCCACCGCGCTGGTCGCGACCCTGGCGCTCGCGGCGACGGCTTGCGGTGGGGACGACAAGGACGCGGCCGACGGCACCAAGGCGGGCGGCGAGCTCTCCGGCACGGTCACGTGGTGGGACACCTCGAACGACGCCGAGAAGGCCAGCTTCCAGAAGATCGCCGAAGCGTTCACGGCGAAGCACCCGAAGGTGACCGTCAAGTACGTCAACGTCCCGTACGGCGACGCGCAGAACAAGGTCAAGAACGCCTTCAGCAGCGGCTCCGACGCGCCTGACGTCATCCGTGCCGACGTCGGCTGGGTCGCGGACTTCGCCTCCCTGGGCTACCTCGACGAGGTCCCGGCCGAGACGGCGAAGAAGGTCGACGCCGAGTTCCTCCCGCAGGCTGCGGCCAGCGGCAAGTTCGAGGGCAAGACCTACGCCGTTCCGCAGGTCATCGACAGCCTCGGCCTCTTCTACAACAAGAAGATGCTCGCCGACGCCGGCGTCGAGCCCCCCAAGACGCTGGAAGAGGTGAAGACCGCCGCCGCCGCCATCAAGGCGAAGACCGGCAAGGCCGCCCTCTACCTGCGTGGCGACGACTCCTACTGGTTCCTCCCGCTGATCTACGGCGAGGGCGGCGACCTCGTCGACGCGAAGAACAAGACGGTCACCGTCGACAACGAGGCGGGCGTCAAGGCCTTCAAGACCGCTCGTGACCTGGTCAGCTCCGGTGCGGCGATCACCAACGCCACCGACGGCTACGCCAACATGCAGACGGCCTTCAAGACCGGCGAGGCCGCCATGATGATCAACGGTCCGTGGGCCGTCGCCGACACCTACGCCGGCGACCAGTTCAAGGACAAGGCCAACCTCGGCATCGCCGCCGTCCCGGCCGGCTCCGCCAAGGCCGGTGCCCCGCAGGGCGGCCACGACCTCGCGGTCTACGCCGGTTCCAAGAACACCGCCGCCGCGCACGCCTTCGTCGAGTACATGACCTCGCAGGAGGTCCAGGTGCAGTCGACCAAGGACCTCAGCCTGCTGCCGACCCGGACCGCCGCCTACGAGCAGCCGGACGTCAAGGGCAACGAGATGGTCCAGTTCTTCAAGCCGGCCGTGGACAAGGCCGTCGAGCGCGCCTGGATCCCGGAGAACGGCTCCCTCTTCGAGCCGCTGAAGGTCGAATACACCAAGGCGATCACCGGGGCGTCGAGCCCGGAGGACGCGGCCAAGGCGGCCGGCGTCGAGTTCCGCAAGATCCTCAAGGGCTGGAAGTAACGAAACCATGGCTGCTCACACCAGCCAGTCGGTGGCGAAGGCCGCGGGCGACGACGTCGAGAACGACGTCGCCGCCCGCGGCCGGAGCCGCAGGACTGACAGCGACAGCGGTAACCGCGGTGCGAACCGCGGTGGAAAAGGCGCGTCCGGTCTCCGGCGCGCCGTCGGCACGCACTGGTACGCCTGGGCCATGGTCGCCCCGGTGGTGCTCGTCCTCGGCGTGATCATCGGCTGGCCGCTGGTCCGGGGCGTCTACCTGTCGCTGACCGACGCCACCGAGCGCAACGTCTCGCGCACCATCGGCGCCCGGCACATCGAGGCCACGTACCAGTTCGTCGGACTCGACAACTACGTGGACGTGCTCAGCGACCCGGTGTTCCTGCAGCGGCTGGTGTGGACGGTGGTGTGGACCGTCGCCTGCGTGTCCATCACCTTCACGCTCGGTCTGATCCTGGCCAACATGCTCAACCGGGACTTCCGGGGCCGCGCCGCCTACCGGATGGCGCTCATCCTGCCCTGGGCCGTTCCCGGCTTCGTCTCCGTCTTCGCCTGGCGGTTCCTCTTCAACCGCGACAACGGCATCCTCAACAAGCTCCTCGACGGGGGCGGCATCGCCGCGATCCCGTGGCTCGACGACCCGACCTGGGCCAAGTTCTCGGTCGTCGCCGTCAACGTCTGGCTCGGCGTCCCCTTCATGATGGTCGCCCTCCTCGGCGGCCTGCAGTCGATCCCCGGCGAGCTCTACGAGGCCGCCGAGATGGACGGCGCCTCCTCCTGGCAGCGCTTCCGGCACATCACCCTGCCCGGGCTGCGCGCGGTGAGCATGACGGTGATCCTGCTCTCCACCATCTGGACCTTCAACATGTTCCCGGTGATCTTCCTGCTGACCCGGGGCGGACCCGGCGACTCCACCGAGATCCTGGTGACCCAGGCCTTCCGCGAGGCGTTCGTGTCGAGCCCGCGCGACTTCGCCGGCTCGGCCACGTGGGGCGTCCTGATCCTCGCCCTGCTCATGATCTTCGCGCTGGTCTACCGGCGCTCGCTGCGCAAGCAGGGAGAGGTGTGGTGACCATGTCCACTGCGAACACCGCCCGTCCCCGGGGCAGCCGTTCCCCGCTCGCCTCCGTCGGTCTGCACGCCACCCTCGTCGTGGCGTCCGTGATCGCCGTCTTCCCGGTGCTGTGGATCGTGCTGACCTCGCTCAAGCCGGCCAAGCACGCGGTCACCACCGACTTCGTCAAGGAACCGACGCTCAGCAACTACACGTACCTGCTGGAGCAGAGCCACTTCCTCAGCTGGTTCGCGAACTCCGTCCTGGTCGCCGGCGTCACCACCGTCCTCGGTGTCTTCATCGCCGCCACCACCGGATACGCGGTCAGCCGCTTCAAGTTCCCCGGCATGAAGCCGCTCATGTGGACCCTGCTCATCACGCAGATGTTCCCGATGGCGATCCTGATCGTGCCGCTCTACAACCTGATGGGCGACCTCGGCCTGCTCAACCAGCCGATCGGTCTGATCATCACGTACCTCACCATCGCCGTGCCGTTCTGCGCCTGGATGATGAAGGGCTTCTTCGACACCATCCCGGTGGAGATCGACGAATCCGGCCGCGTCGACGGGCTCAACCCCTTCGGCACCTTCTGGCGCCTCATCCTGCCGCTCGCCAAGCCCGGCCTCGCCGTCACCGGCTTCTACGCCTTCATCACCGCCTGGGGCGAGGTCGCGTACGCCTCCGCCTTCATGGTCGGCGAGGAGAACCTCACCCTGGCCGGCGGACTGCAGACCTTCGTCACGCAGTACACCTCCAACTGGGGAGCCATGAGCGCCGCTTCGGTCCTCATCGCCATCCCCGCCGCGATCTTCTTCGTCTTCGCCCAGCGTCACCTCGTCGCCGGGATGACGGCAGGCGCCACCAAGGGCTGACCACCCGAGCCTGCCCCCTCTCACCCCCGGCCCGATCTCTTCAAGGACACCATGACCCAGCACCTCGCCGACGCGCTCCCCACCTCCACCGGCACCCAGCCCGGCTGGTGGAGAGAAGCGGTGATCTACCAGGTCTATCCGCGCAGCTTCGCCGACTCCAACGGGGACGGCATGGGGGACCTCGAAGGCATCCGCAGCCGCCTGCCCTACCTGAAGGAGCTGGGCGTCGACGCCGTCTGGCTCAGCCCCTTCTACGCCTCCCCGCAGGCCGACGCCGGCTACGACGTCGCCGACTACCGGGCCATCGACCCCATGTTCGGCACCCTGCACGACGCCGACGCCGTGATCCGCGAGGCCCACGAACTGGGCCTGCGCATCATCGTGGACCTCGTCCCCAACCACTGCTCCGACCAGCACGAATGGTTCAAGCAGGCGCTGCGGGAAGGCCCCGGCACCCCGCTGCGCGAGCGCTTCCACTTCCGTCCGGGACAGGGGGACGACGGCGAGCTGCCGCCCAACGACTGGGAGTCGATCTTCGGCGGCCCGGCCTGGACCCGGGTCGCGGACGGCGAGTGGTACCTGCACCTCTTCGCCCCCGAGCAGCCCGACTTCAACTGGGAGCACCCCGCCGTACAGGACGAGTTCCGCTCCATCCTGCGCTTCTGGCTCGACCTCGGCGCCGACGGCTTCCGCATCGACGTCGCGCACGGCCTGGTCAAGGCCCCCGGCCTGCCCGACCTCGGCCGCGACGAGCAGCTCAAGCTGCTCGGCAACCAGGTCCTGCCCTTCTTCGACCAGGACGGCGTCCACGAGATCTACCGCTCCTGGCGCCTGGTCCTCGACGAGTACGCGGGCGACCGCATCGGCGTCGCCGAGGCCTGGACCCCCAGCGCCGACCGCACCGCCATGTACCTGCGCCCCGACGAGCTGCACCAGGCCTTCAACTTCCACTACCTGAACACCGGCTGGGACGCCGAGGCCCTGCGCGCCACCATCGACGAGTCGCTCGACTCGATGCGGCCCGTCGGCGCCCCCACCACCTGGGTGCTGTCCAACCACGACGTGGTCCGGCACCGCACCCGCTTCGGCACCCTGGAGAAGGCGCGCGCCGCCGCGCTGCTGATGCTGGCCCTGCCCGGGTCGGCGTACGTCTACCAGGGCGAGGAGCTCGGCCTCCCGGAGGTGGTGGACCTCCCGGACGAGGTGCGCCAGGACCCGTCCTTCTTCAAGGCGAACGGCCAGGACGGGCTCCGCGACGGCTGCCGCGTACCGATCCCGTGGAGCGGCGACCAGGCCCCGTACGGCTTCGGGACCGGCGGCAGCTGGCTCCCGCAGCCCGCCGAATGGGCCGGGCTCAGTGTGGAGGCGCAGACCGGCGACTCCCGGTCCACGCTGGAGCTGTACCGCTCCGCGCTGCGGGTGCGGCGTGCGCACCCGGCGCTGGGCGCGGGTGACGGCGTCGAGTGGCTGCCCGCCCCGGCCGGCGTACTCGCCTTCCGGCGCGGAGACTTCGTCTGCACCGTGAACACCACGGAGGAGCCGGTACGGCTGCCCGCGCCGGGCACGGTGCTGCTGTCGAGCGGTGACCTCGCCGACCCCGAGGTCCTTCCCGCGGACACCACGGTGTGGTGGCAGGGGTGACTTCCCCACTGAGGCTGACGGACATCGCCGCGCAGGCCGCGGTCAGCGAGGCGACCGTCAGTCGCGTGCTCAACGGCAAACCGGGCGTCGCGGCCGGCACCCGGCACAAGGTGCTGGCCGCGCTCGACCTGCTGGGCTACGAGCGGCCCGTGCGGCTGAAGCGGCGCAGCAACGGCCTGGTCGGGCTGCTCATCCCGGAGCTCACCAACCCGATCTTCCCGGCGTTCGCGCAGGTCATAGAGCAGGCGCTGGCCGGGCACGGCTACACGCCGGTGCTGTGCACGCAGACCCCCGGCGGGGCCACCGAGGACGAACTGGTGGAACAGCTGGAGGAGCGTGGGGTCACCGGGATCGTCTTCCTGTCGGGCCTGCACGCCGACGCCCACGCGGACCCCGCGCGCTACCAGCGACTGGCGGCGCGCGGGGTGCCGTTCGTTCTGATCAACGGCTTCAACGAGCAGGTGAACGCGCCGTTCATCTCCCCGGACGACCGGGCGGCGGCGGACATGGCCGTACGGCACCTGCAGGACCTGGGCCACCGCAGGATCGGGCTCGCGATCGGGCCGACGCGGTACGTGCCGTCGGCCCGCAAGGAGCAGGGGTTCCTCGCGGCGCTGCCGGCGGCGGAGGAGGACGGCCTGATCCAGCGCACGCTCTTCACGGTGGAGGGCGGACACGCGGCGGGCATGGCCCTGTTGGACCGCGGCTGCACGGGCATCGTGTGCGGCAGTGACCCGATGGCGCTCGGTGTCATCCGGGCGGCGCGCGAGCGGGGGCTGCGGGTGCCGCAGGACGTGTCGGTGGTCGGCTTCGACGACTCCCCGCTGATCGCGTTCACGGACCCGCCGTTGACGACGGTCCGCCAGCCGGTACGCGCGATGGCGACGGCGGCGGTGGGCGCGCTCCTGGAGGCGGTGTCGGGTACCCCGGTCCAGCGCACGGAGTACGTCTTCCAACCGGAACTGGTGGTGCGGGGCTCTACGGCGCAGGTGCCGTAGTCGTTCCGGGGCGGGGGTGGGCCACTACGGCCCACCCCCGCCTTCTGTTTTCTCTGTACAGAAAACTCTGGGCGGGAATCGGTCATGTTCCCCCACGGGTCAGGACATCGACTGTCCTTGATGCATGCGTTTAAGTGCATATAGCGGTGCGGATCATCCCGCTGTATTGAGTCAGCCCCCTGCTTGAGGATCGAGTCATTTTCATTAAATGTTGACTCGATGAGGGTCGGGCCGTGATGCTCTTCCCATCTGATCCGGTGTCAAGGCGGCAAGCAGCGGGGCCTGTTGACGCTCGCCACCGCCACCACCACCACCCTAGGCGCGCACGCTCGTGCGTGACGGCCTCTCGAGCCGGGTCGGATGGCTCCATATGTCATGCACTCGTCAGTAGGGGGGATCCTTCATGTCGAACACGCACGTCTTGGGTCGAGGAGCGGCCGGTGTGGCCGCCGCAGGGCTGATCGTCAGCCTTCTGGCCGCGGCACCGGTACACGCGGCCGAACCGGTCCCGGCACCGCCCGCCGCCGCCGACGTCACCGCCATCGACAAGGGCGGCGCCGGTCAGGGCGCGTCCGTCGCACCGTCCCAGGCGGCCGCCGGCCCCTCCATCACCCGCAGCGAGGTGATCAGACGCGCCGCGTCCTGGGTCGGGATCGGGCTCAAGTACAGCTGGAACAACACCTACGAGGGCTACCGGACGGACTGCTCCGGCTTCGCCTCGATGACCTGGAAGCTCTCCAAGCCCGGCCTGGACACCACCAGCTTCGTCCCCTCCGGTGTCGCCTCGTGGATCGGCAAGGGCGACCTGAAGCCGGGCGACGCCATGCTCAACGACGCGGCCGGAGCCGACGGGCACATCGTGGTCTTCGGCGGGTGGGCCAACTCCGCGCGCACCGCGTACATGGGCTACGAGTTCACGGGCAGCGGCATGCACTACCGCGAGATCCCCTACCCGTACTACTCCGGCCACGGCACCTTCCGTCCGGTCCGCAACAACAGCATCGTCGACGACAACCCCGGCGACCTGCCGGTGGCGGGGAACTGGGACGGTGGTCCGGCGGCGAATGTGGGGATCTGGCGCAACGGTATGTTCCACCTGCGCAACGACGACGGTTCGGCGACGTATGTGGACTGGGGTGGGGGCAGTGACCTGCCGGTCTCGGCGAACTGGGACGGTGCGGGTCCGGACAACGTGGGGATCTTCCGTCCGTCGACGGGTCAGTTCCATCTGCGGATGGACGACGGAAGCCTGGCGCTGATCGACTGGGGTGGGGGTACGGACCAGCCGGTCGCGGGGAACTGGGACGGTGGTCCGGCGGCGAATGTGGGGATCTGGCGCAACGGTATGTTCCACCTGCGCAACGACGACGGTTCGGCGACGTATGT
>NZ_JBICYT010000038.1:60844-64634 GCF_043201215.1 Streptomyces sp. NPDC048331
ACGTATGTGGACTGGGGTCAGGCGGGGGACCGGGCGATCTCGGGGAACTGGGACGGTGCGGGTCCGGACAACGTGGGGATCTTCCGTCCGTCGACGGGTCAGTTCCATCTGCGGATGGACGACGGCTCGCTGGTGATCCTGGACTGGGGTGGCGGCAACGACATCCCGGTCGCGGGGAACTGGGACGGCGGCAACGGCGGTCCCGCGTCGAACATCGGTATCTGGCGGCCCTCGCAGGCCCTCTTCCACCTGCGCAACGACGACGGCTCGGCGACCTACATCGACTGGGGCCAGCCCAGGTAGACGACAGCCCGGTCGGGCGACAGCCCGGGTGGGCCGGCCCGACCGTACTCAGCCCCGGCCCGGCGGGTTCGGCGACGGCGCACCGGGCAGGACGGACAACCGCTCGGCCGTCCGGACCACCGCCGGAGCGTCGATGACGGCCGCGACCTGAGCGATCCACCGGATCTCGGAATCCAGGTCGCGCCCGTCACCGGCCACCGGGCGTCGGTCGAACACCGGCTCGCGAGACCCGAGTTCGGCGGCGATGGCGTACCGCAGGACCGCCGCTTCCACGGCGGCTGCCAAGCGATCGCCGCCGAACCCGGCCGCCCGCAGCCGCGCCTCGGCGGCCGCCACATGCACCGCACCCACGTGTCCCTCCAGAGCGAGAATGCTGTCCCGGACCTCGATCACGTACCGGTAGAGCCTCAGTCGGGGGGCACCGCGATGCAACTCGTCGGGCAGCGGAAGAACCACCTCCGGTGTCGCGGTCTGCAGCAGCTTCCACAGCGGAGCGATCCGCCGGCCCTGCCGCGCGGCGATCCGGCGCTGACCGTGGCCGGCCAGGGCGGGCCACAACACGGACAGCGCCAGGAGAAGCAGCGTGAGCACCAGCAGGGCCTGGGTGATCGCCCTGACCGCCGCCGAATCGAACCACTGCAGGTGCAGGTACCGGGCCGTCAGATAGGCGAGTCGATGCGCCAGGTAGACGGTTCCGAGGAGCATCGAGAGCCGCATCAGCCACAGCGACGTACGCACCGGACCCGGATGGGCGTGGCTTCCGTGGATCCAGCAGAGCACGGCGCAGGCCGCCAGGCCGATGGCGACGACCCCGGTCACGATCATCCAGTAGAGGAACCCCGCCGGTGAGTTCTGGCTGTAGGTCAGCAGATCGACGTCCCCGTGCGGACGGGGCATCACGGCGAACACCGAGGTCAGAAGGGCCGTCGCGACCGCCAGCCCGATGAAGTTGGCCCGTGACAGCCGTCCTTGGGAGCGCCCGGTCAACTCCCTGACGAATTCCACCATCGCCGACGTCGCAGCCAGCGCCAGCACGTGCACCAGCAGGTTGGTGACGCTCGCGACGCCGAGCACCGCGTCGATCACCCGCCGGACCGCCGGAACCCCCGCGGTGAAGGAGACGGCCCACAGCGCCCACATGGACCACAGGGCCACCATCCCCCGGTCGCGGCCGGCCGCCCGCCGTAACCCCAACAGGCTCCATGCGGTGAGCACCCAGACCAGCGGCAGCACCACGCAATCAAAGGGACGCACGCGAACCGCCCCATCCATACGCGTCGGTGAACGTGCTCATGACCCGGCGCAGGGCATTCGACGAGGTCGGCGAAGCACACGGCAGCGCGGCCGGGACCCCGTCGAAGTGCTGCCACATCAGCGAGGCCATGAGCTCCGCCTCCTGCTCCTGCTCATCGCTGGCCCCGCTGCGGCCCCGGGCGAGGAGCCGGGCCGCCATCGCCGGATCCAGGTCGGGGAAGAGGCGTTGCAGACCCGCCTCCCGCGGTGCACCGGTCTGCTGGTGGTCGAGCAGCATGTGGGCCAGCTCGTGCAGGATGATGTGCGTCTGGTGAACCGGGCTGGTGACCTCGGAGTAGTACACGTGGTCCGTCTCGGCGAAGGCGATCCACATCCCGCAGACGCCCGATCCACCGCTGTCATCGCCCGGCAGCGGGAGCAGCCGTAACGGACGTCCGCGCCGGGTGGCCACCAGCGCGGACAGGTTCGTGATCGTGAACGGGCGCGGCACCTGTAACGGCCCGATGAGATCGGCGCAATGTGTCTTGAACGCGCGCCACTTGCCTTGTTCCACCTTGGTACCCAGCCCCCCAGCCGCATCCCCTGTTTCCCGACGCGATACTAGGAGACAGGTGTTCGGGCAGGGCTCAGGCGCGCGGGCCGGGCGGGTCGATCGCCCGGTCGGTCTCCGGCGCGGCTTCGAGCAGCGCGCTGCGCTCGACCAGGGACCGTACGGTGTCCACGCCGTGGGACGACATCGTGGCCACCGCCGCGGCCCGCAGAGCCACCGACCGGACGTCGTTGGCCCGCATGGCCGCGATCAGGGCGAGCTGCGCGGAGACCCGGTCGGCCACCTCGTCGTCCACGAAGTAGGCCATGGGCACTCCGAAGAACTCGCCCAGCGCACGGAGGGTCCCGACGGTGGGGTTGCCGACCCTGCCCTTGAGCAGGGTCCACAGCCGGCCGACCGAGATCTTCGGATCGCCGGGACGTGCCCCGTCGCGTACCCCGTCGACCACTTCCTGGAGGGTGAAGCGCCGACCGAGGGGCTGCACGTGGACGAACAGGAACTCCACCCGCCGGCCCAGCCTTTCGGCCTCCGCGTCCACCGGACGCTCTTCACCGTCCGGGTCGGCACAGGGCACGGCCTCGTCGCGCTCGCTCATCCGCCCTCATCCCTTTTCCTGCCGGCTCACCCCCAGTATGGCGGCCGCGGGGGCCGGTCGGGCAGGGGAGGGCGGGAGCGGTGCGGTCGGTGGCCGTGGCCGCCGCCGTGGTCGACGGGCAGGGGAGTGTCGGCGTCGATGATCGTGAACGCGCGCATCAGGTCGTCGTCCTCGTGCTTCAGCAGGTGGCAGTGGTGGACGTACGTCGCCGGGCGCTCGGTCCCGCTGTTCGCGATGTCCACGCCGGACCGCGGTAGCGCACCGCCCGGGTGAGGTGCCAGGAGACGCCGCTCGGGCCGTACGCACTGAACCGGCTGGCCAGGGTGTCGCCGGCGACGTGCAGCCGAATACTGTCGGGGGTGGGACGGCCGACCGGCCGGGGTCGGGAAGCCGGGCGGGGGCTTCGGTGATGTCGGGATCCACTCGGGCGGCGTCGGGGAGGGGTTGGGGGTTTCCCGTCAGTCCCATCGTCCCTCCGGGGCGGGCCGGTCCCTCAAGGGCGCTCCCTGCGGTCGCGTCGCTTCGCGATGGCCTGCGGCCACCCTTGACCGACCGTCCCGCCCCGGAGAAACGAAAGACTGCCGAGAAGCCCCCAAAAGAACGAGCCGGTCCAAGGCCTGAGGGGCGGGGCGATCACAGACCCCCGACCCGACTCCGGGTGGGCGCGGTCCCGAGACGGGCCCGCAGGAGGGGCCTTCCGTGTCGGGGGAAGCGCGTCCGATCGCTACGCGCTCCTCACCTCTCGGCGTCCGACGACCGTCCTGGGTCGGACATAAGCCGCCCACGAGCTCGGTCCGTTGCCCGACCTGCGTCCGACGACCGTCTGTGGCTGGACATAGGCCGCCCACGCCCCTGGGGTGCTCCCCATGCGAGGCGTCCGACGACCGTTTGGGGTGCAAGGGCGTGGAAGCGCGGCTGTTCCGTGGTGGATGCGGGTCAGCGCGCGTGGACGGTCCGGAAGGCCGAAAGATTGCCCTTATTGCCCCGCTTTGGGGGTGGGTTGGTGGTGCCGGGCTCGCGCTGACCCGCATCCACCACCGATGGGCCGAGCTGTCGGCCGTCCGCCCCTCTCATCGCCTCTCGTCAGC
>NZ_JBICYT010000039.1:0-62762 GCF_043201215.1 Streptomyces sp. NPDC048331
AGGTAGCGGCCCGTCAGCAGGCCCTGCGCGAGCGGCGAATAGGCGACCAGGCCCGTGCCGATGGCGGCGGCCGCCTCCAGCAGGCCGCCCTCGGGACCGCGGTCGAGGATCGAGTAGCGGGCCTGGTGCAGAAGGGCCGGAGTACCCAGGTCGCGCAGGATCGCCGCCGCCTCGCGGTGGCGGTCTGCCGGGTAGTTGGAGAGGGCGGCGTACAGGGCCCGACCCGAGCGCACCGCCGTGTGCAGCGCGCCCATGGTCTCCTCCAGCGGGGTCTCCGGGTCGTAGCGGTGCGAGTAGAAGACGTCGACGTACTCCAGGCCCATGCGCCGCAGCGACTGGTCCAGGCTCGCCAGCAGGTACTTGCGGCCGCCCCTGTCCCCGTACGGCCCGGGCCACATGTCGTAGCCCGCTTTGGAGGCGAGGAACATCTCGTCCCGGTAGGGCCTGAAGTCCCGGGCGAACACGACGCCGAAGTTGGACTCCGCGCTGCCGTACGGCGGTCCGTAGTTGTTCGCCAGGTCGAAATGGGTGATGCCCCGGTCGAAGGCCCGGCGCAGTACGGCCCGCTGCGCCTCCAGGGGACGGCCGTTGCCGAAGTTGTGCCACAGGCCCAGCGAGACCACGGGCAGCCGTACCCCGCTGTTTCCGGCCCGGCGGTAGGTCATGGCGGCGTACCGTTCCTGTGCGGGCCGGTAGTTCTCCTCGGTCGTCATTTCCCCACGACCTCGAATCCCTGGTCCGTGCCGTACTTGGCGCTCGTCGCCGCCCACGCCTCCAGGCCCTGGGACAGGGGCGTCGAGGAGACGTACGCCTTGCCCACGGTGTCCTTGAAGACGGAGTTCGCGTACACCTGGTACGGCAGGTACGACCAGCCCGCCGCGACCTCGCGGGACGCAGCGGCCAGGATCCGGTTGGCCTGCTGGCCGCCGAAGTACGGGAACGCGGTGTCCAGGAACGCCGGGGACTCCAGGTCGGCCCGGGTGGCGGGGAAGGCGCCCTCGGAGACGCGGGCCGTGGCTCCGGCTCCCGTGGTCGCGTACTCGACGAAGGCGTAGGCCAAGGCCTTGTTCTTCGAAGCCTTCGGTACGGCGAGCGAGCTGCCGCCGTTCTCCGCACCCGCCGCGGCACCCTTCGTCCACTGCGGGAGGGGCGCCACGCGCCAGTCGCCCGAGGCGGCCGGGGCTCCGGAGGCGAAGTTGGCGGGCATCCAGGCGCCGGTGGCCAGGGTGGCGATACTGCCGTCCGCGAGGCCCTTGTACCACTCGTCGCTCCAGGAGGCCACGGGCGCGAGCAGCCGCTCGTCGATGAGCTTCTGCCAGGTCCCCGCGTACCGGGCCGTGCCCGGGTCCCCGAAGTCGATGCCGACCTCGGTGCCCTCCACCCGGTACGGACGGCCGCCCGCCTGCCAGATCAGGCTGGTCGTGGCTCCGGCGTCACCGGTGTCGTTGGTGATGTAGAGCTTCGGGTCGGCCTTGTGCAGGGCGCGCGCGGCGTCCACGTACTCGTCCCAGGTGGTGGGGACGGCGATACCGTGCCGGTCGAAGACCTTCTTGTTGTAGAACAGCGCCATGGGACCGGAGTCCATCGGAAGGGCATAGGTCCCCTTGCCGTAGCGCACCGCGCTCCAGGGCCCGGTGGTGAACGCCTGGTCGTGGCTGGCCGCGCCGTAGGGGGAGAGCTCCTCCAGCGCCTTGCCGATGGCGAACTGGCCGACGGCGTAGTACTCGACCTGCGCCACGTCCGGCGCTCCCGAGCCGGCGGCGACGGCGTTCTGCAGGGCGGTGTACTGCTTGTCGCCCGTCCCGGCGTTGATCAGCTCGACATCCACCTTCGGGTATTTCTTCTCGAAGTCGGCGGCCACCTTCTTCAGCGTGGGTTCCCAGGCCCACACCGTGACCTTGCCCCCGGCTTCCAGTGCGGAGGCGACGTCCTTCGCGGCGGTGTCGGCCGACGGCTCCGGCCCGCCGCAGGCCGTCGCGCCGAGGCCGAGGACGCACGTCGCGGCGGCGGCGGCGAAGATCCGGCGGCGGCTTTTCGTTCTCATCGGTGGTGCTCCTGACTTGGTGTACGGGCGGAAGGTGGCGGGGCGAAAACGGCGGGACGGAAGGTGGCGGGGCGGATCCGGCCGCCGGGCGACGGCCTGTCACTCCTTGACGCTGCCGGCGGCCAGGCCCGACTGCCAGTGGCGCTGGAGCAGCAGGAAGATCACGACGATCGGCGCGACGGTCAGCAGCGAGCCGGTGATGACCAGGTCGAACACCGGCTCGCCGCCCGCGGTCCGGGCCTGCGCGCTCCAGGCGTTGAGGCCGAGGCTGAGCGGATACCAGTCCGGGTCCTTGATCATGATCAGCGGCAGGAAGTAGTTGTTCCACGTGGCGACCATGGTGAAGAGCAGCACCGTCACGGTCCCCGGCATCAGCAGCGGGAGGGCCACTCGGAAGAAGACGCGCAGCTCGCCGGCGCCGTCGATGCGGGCGGCTTCGAGCAGTTCGACGGGCACCGCTTCGGCGGTGAACACCCACATCAGGTAGAGCCCGAAGGGCGAGACGAGGGAGGGGATGATCACGGCCCACGGGGTGTCGGCGAGGCCCATGCCGCTGAACATCAGGAAGGTGGGAACGGCGAGGGCCGTCCCCGGAACGGCCACGGCGCCGATGACGACGGCGAAGACGGCCCGGCGACCCGGGAATTCGTAGACAGCGAGCGCGTATCCGCCGAGGACGGCGAGCAGGGTCGCACCGCCCGCGCCCGCGGCCACGTAGAGGAGGGTGTTCAGGGCCCAGCGGACGAAGGCGCCGTCGTCGTAGGAGAGCGTGCGGGAGATGTTGTCCCAGAGCTGGAAGTCCTCGCCGAACCACAGGCCGAAGGATCCGAGCAGGCTCTCCTGGTCCTTGGTGGCGTTGATGACCAGCCATACGAGGGGCAGGAGCGTGTAGACAACGACCAAGCCCGCCAGCATGGTCAGCGGGATGCTGCGTCGTGGGTCGAGCGGGGTGTGGGCCGCTCTGCGGCGGCGGAGCGGCGTGGTGGCCGGTGCCTTCCGCGGCGCCCCGGCGGCGGGGCCCGGGGCAGAGCGGGCGCCGCACTCCACGCTGTGCGGGGAGGCGTCGGTGGGGTTGGTGATCATGCGCTCAGCCCTTCCGCATGCCGCGGAGCTGGACCGCGTAGGCGATGAGCGCGGTGAGGGCGCCCATCACGATGGCGATGGTGGCCGCGTAGTTGTGCTGCTGGCCGGAGAAGGCGAGCGAGTACGTGTAGAGGTTCGGGGTGTAGTCCGTCGTGATCGCGTTGGGCGCGAGGCTCTGCAGGATGCTCGGCTCGTTGAACAGCTGAAAGCTGCCGATGATCGAGAAGATCGTGGCGATGACCAGCGCGCTGCGGATGGCGGGTAGTTTGACCGATCCGATGACGCGCCACTCCCCCGCCCCGTCGATGGCGGCCGCTTCGTAGAGGGAGCGGGGCACCACTTTCAGTGCGGCGTAGAAGATCAAGGTGTTGTAGCCGACGAACTCCCAGGTCACGACATTGCCGATGGAGGCGAGCACGAGGGAGGGGGAGAGCGGGTCCGGCAGGGCCAGGCCGAGGCTCTCGTTCAGGTTGCCGACCAGGCCGAATCGGGAGCCGTACATGAACCCCCACATGAGGCCGGCGACGACGGCCGGTACCCCGTAGGGCAGGAAGACGGCCACCCGGAAGAACGCCTTGCCGTAGAGCCGGCCGCTGTCGATGGCTAGTGCTGCCAGCAGGGCGATGCCCAGCATGATCGGCACCTGGACCATTAGGAAGAGGCCGACGCGGGTCGCTCCCTCCCAGAAGCGCGGATCGCCCAGCACCAGTAAGTAGTTGTCGGCGCCGACGAAGGAGGTGCCGCCGATGAGCCGGTCGCGCATCAGGCTGAGGTAGAAGGCGTACGCGAGGGGCGCCAGGAAGACGAGGGCGAACACGGCTGCGAAGGGTCCGGCGAATCCCCACCCGGCCAGGGCGTTGCGGCGGGCGCGTGGTCCGCTGCGGGGTGGGGGGACTGGTTTTGCCGCTGTCGGCAGGAGCGTCATGGAGGGTCCTTGTGTCAGTGACCAGGGGGTCCCGAGAAGAGATGTTTACGTAAACATCAACGCGCCGATCGTGGCACCGCCTCTCCAGGGACGTCAAGCGCCTTGCGGCCAAGCGCTGACCTGAAACCGGTCGTCACGAATCTCGTCCGCGTGCTTGACACTCCCCGACGCCGCTCCCAGACTCGCAGCAGCCCGGGATGTTTACGTAAACATTACCGAGGTGGAACACCGGCGTAACCCGCACGCACCTCTCCCACCCGCCAGCCAGCAAGAGGTACACATGCGACGTCATCCCCCGCACCTGGCAGCCCTCTTCGCCGTCGTGACGGCCCTGCTCGCGAGCTTCCTCGGGGGCCTCGGCACCGCCGCGGCCTCCCCCGCCCCCGTCACCGTCACCAACGCGACCCAGTTCACCGACCCCACCGGCCGGCCCGTCCACGCCCACGGCGGAGGGGTCATCAAGGTGGACGAGCACTACTACTGGTTCGGCGAGGACCGGAACACCGACAACAGCTTCCGCTACGTCTCCGCCTACCGCTCCACCGACCTGAGGAACTGGGAGTTCCGCGGCCATGTCCTCTCCCAGGCCACGGACCCGGAGCTGGCGACCGCCAACATCGAGCGCCCCAAGGTCATCTACAACCGGGCCACGGACCAGTTCGTCATGTGGATGCACAAGGAGGGCAGCGCCACCGACTACAGCGAGGCCCGCGCGGCAGTGGCCGTCTCGTCCACCGTGGACGGCACCTACTCCTGGCGCGGTAGCTTCCGGCCCCTCGGGCACATGTCCCGGGACATCACGACCTTCGTGGACAGCGACGGCACCGGCTACATGATCTCGGCGGCCAACGAGAACGCGGACCTGCACGTCTACCGACTCAGCCCCGACTACACCGCCGTCGAAGCACAGGTGCAGAAGCTGTGGCCCGGCCAGTGGCGTGAGGCCCCGGCCGTGTTCAAGCGGGACGGCGTCTACTTCCTGGTGACGTCCGGCGCCACGGGCTGGGCTCCCAACCAGCAGAAATACGGCACGGCCGACAGCATCACCGGCACCTGGAGCCAGCTTCGGGACCTCGGGGACGGCAGGACATACGGTTCACAGACGGCCTACGTCCTGCCCGTCGAGGGCGTCTCGGGCGTCACGAGCTACCTGTACATGGGCGACCGCTGGGGCAATTCCATGGGCGGCACGGTCAACGACTCGCAGTACGTCTGGCTCCCGCTGACGTTCCCCACCCGGACGACCCTGTCCATGGAGTACTTCCCGCAGATCATCGTCTCTACCGAGGCCGGCACCGTGCGGGGCCTCGGGGACTGGAACGCCCTGACCGCCGCGCACAGCGGCAAGTGCGCCGACGCCGCCGACTGGTCGGTGGCCGAGGGCGCCCGGCTGATCCAGTGGACCTGTGCCTCCGGCAGCGTCAACCAGCAGGTCTGGTTCCAGGGCGCGGGGGCGGGCACGTTCCGGATCGTGCTCCGCCACAGCGGCAAGTGCCTCGCCGTACGGGACGCGGCACCCCACGACGGGGCCGCCGTCGTCCAGACCGCCTGTACGGACGCACCCGGCCAGAAGTGGAAGCAGGCCCGCGCCGACGCGAGCGGGATGCGGCTGGTCGCCCAGCACAGCGGCAAGTGCCTGGACGTCACCCACCAGGCACTGACCGACGGAGCGCCGCTCATCCAGTGGACGTGCACCGGCGGCGACAACCAGAAGTGGCGGCGCTCGGCGGCCTGAGCTGCCCCGATGGGCCCCGGCGGCTGTGCGTACCCCCTCCGTACGCACAGCCGCACCGCCGCGCCTCGCGCCTCGCCGGGGGTGGTCAGCCCTCCACCGGACCGAGGTCCGGCGCCTCCCGCAGGGCGACGTGACCGCCGCGCCCAGGCGCGTGCAGTTCCAGGACGACGAGCTCGTTCAGGCCCTCGCGCAGCACGGGGCCGGGCACGTACAGGGAGCGCTGCGGCCCCCGGGACCAGTAGCGGCCGAGGGCGAAGCCGTTGACCCAGGCGTTGCCCTTCGTCCATCCGTCGAGGTGGAGGAAGGTGTCGGCGGGCCGGTCCACCGCGAAGGTGCCGCGGTACAGGGCCGGGCCCGTGGGCGCGGCCGGCGAGGGCGTGAACGGCACGTCGTCGAGCGAGGTGAGCGGCAGCGGGCGGCTGGTCCATCCGTCGAGCGGCGCGCCGTTCAGCAGCACCCGGCCGAGCAGGCCCTTGCGGTCGTGGATGCCCTGCCCGTAGTTCACCCGGCCCTGGTTCTCCACCAGGACGGACAGGGCGGCGCCCGGCCGCGGTACGGAGAAGGTGAGGGAGTGCTCGTGCCCCTCCCGCTCCAGCACCCCGACGGGCTGTCCGTCGACGAAGACCTGCGCCCGGTCGCGGACCTGTTCCAGCTCCAGCAGCGCGGGCCCTACCTGAGGCGCGTCCGTCTCGTAGAGGACGAAGCCGTAGTCCTGGCCCAGTTCCTCCATGGTGAGCGGGCGGCGGTAGGCGACCGCGTCCCCCAGGGCCGGCGCGGCGTGCAGCAGCCCGATGCTCTCCGTGAGCTCCAGAGTCTCCAGGGCGAACCTCGTGCCGCGCGCGGGCGGGCACTCGGCCGGAACGGGCGCGTACTTGGCGATGACCTCGCGGAAGGCGGCGTACTTCTCGGTCGGGTCGCCGGCTTCGTCGAGGGGGGCGTCGTAGTCGTAGGAGGTGACCGTGGGGCGGTAGGTGTGCTTGTCGTTCGCGCCGTTCATGAAGCCGAAGTTCGTGCCGCCGTGGAACATGTAGAAGTTCACGGACGCCCCCGTCGCCAGCAGGTCGTCCAGCTCCTGCGCCGCCTCCCGTGCGTCACGGACGATGTGCTCGCCGCCCCACCGGTCGAACCAGCCGATCCAGAACTCCGCGCAGAGCAGCGGCCCGGACGGCCGGGCGGCGCGCAGCGCGGTGAGGTGCCGCGCGGACCCGCTGCCGAAGTTGGCGGTCGCAAGCACGCCCGGCAGGGAGCCGCGCTCCAGGTCGGCCGGCTGGTCGCAGGTGAAGAGGGGCACGTCGATCCCGTGGCGGCGCAGCAGCTCCGCGAGCCCCGCCAGGTAGGCGGTGTCGTCCCCGTACGCGCCGTACTCGTTCTCCAGCTGCACGGCGAGCACCGGCCCGCCCCGGGTGGCCAGCCGGTCGTGGAGCGGGGGCAGGAGCCGGCGGAACCAGTCGTCGACGGCGCCGAGGAAGCCGGGGTCGCCGCTGCGCAGGCGGATGTCGGGATCGGCCAGGAGCCAGGAGGGCAGCCCTCCGCCCTCCCATTCGGCGCAGATGTAGGGGCCGGGCCGCAGGAGGACGTGCAGCCCTTCCTCGGCGGCGAGATCGAGGAAGTGGGGCAGGTCGAGGCCGTGGTCCAGGCGGAAGGTGTCGGGCTGCGGCTGGTGGAGGTTCCACGGTACGTAGGTCTCCACCGTGTTGAGGCCCATGAGGCGGGCCTTGCGCAGCCGGTCCCGCCAATGGCCGGGATGGACGCGGAAGTAGTGCAGTCCGCCGGAGAGGATGCGGAAGGGCTCGCCGTCGAGCCGGAATCCGTCGTCTTCGATCTGGAGAAGGGGCATGCGTGTGCTCCTCGGCTGAGCGGGACGGGCGCGCGAGGCGCGCACGGACACCTGTGTATGTTTACGTAAACATGCACAGCCTGGCAAGTCCGAATGGAGGTGCCATGTCATGGGTTTACGACTGGGTCCTACCCAGGATCAGCTGCCCCACCGCATCCCGCAGGACGGCGCACGCCTCGGCGTCGAGGCCGTCGTCGGAGACGAAGTAGTCGATCTCCGTGAGGGCGATGAACCGGCTGAGGCCCACGACGCCCCACTTGGTGTGGTCCGCGACGACGGCGACCCGGGTGGCGCACTCGATGAGCGCGCGGTTGGTCTGGGCCTCCGCCAGGTTCGGGGTGGTGGCCCCGGCGCGTTCCGAGACGCCGTGGGCGCCGATGATGAGGAGGTCCACCTGGAGAGAGCGGATCGTCTGGTCCGCCAGCGGGCCCACCAGGGAGGCCGACTTGGTGGGGGTGCCGCCGGTGAGCAGCAGGGTGTGCCCGGCGGGGGCGTGCTCGGTGCCGGTGGGCCGCAGGAGCTGGGCGACCGGCAGGGAGTTGGTCACCACCGTCAGATCGGGGACTTCCTTGAGATGCGCGGCCACCGCGTAGGAGGTGGTCCCCCCGGAGACGGCGACGACGCTGCCCGGTTTGACGAGGGCGGCGGCCGCCTCGGCCACCGCTGATTTGGCCCGGGACTCCAGACCTGCCTTGGTCTCGAAGGGCGGCTCGTCCCCCGTGGTGACGGCGGCGCTGATGGCGCCGCCGTGCACCTTCGACAGGGAGCCGGTGCGGGCGAGGGCGTCCAGGTCACGGCGGATGGTCATGTCGGATACGCCGAGCTGTTCCACGAGGTCGGCCACGCGTACGGCACCGTCCCTGCGCACGATCTCCAGGATGAGGGCCCTGCGCTGGGGTGCCAGGGGTGCTGCCTCTGTCACGACCTGTCCCCCGTCCTCGGTGCGATGTCCGGTATGCCGTCACGAGGCCACGGCAATCCCCCACAAACGAACAGTCTACGTCGGGACCCGCGGCCTCATCCGGTTCTCACCACACCCGCCGGGCTCCGGAAGCCGCGGAAACGGGCAGCATGTGCGGGGCCTGGTAGCCCGCCGCGCGGAACGCGGTGGTGACCGCCACGCTGATCGGCTCCACCCGGTCCTCCTCCGCCAGCACGATGACCGAGCCGCCGAAGCCGCCGCCGGTCATGCGCGCTCCGTGCGCCCCGTGCTCCAGCGCCGTGTCGACCACGAGGTCGCTCTCCGCACAGGAGATCCGGAAATCGTCCCGCAGCGAGGTGTGCCCGTCCCTCAGGATCGGGCCCAGGGCCGCCACCTGCCCGGCGCGGAGATGGGCGACGGCCCGGGCCACCCGCGCGTTCTCCGTCACCACGTGCCGGACCAGTGGCACCAGGTGGGGCGGCAGGAGTTCCGCCGCGCGCGGCAGGTCCACGGGGCCGAGGTCGCGCAACGCCGCGAGCCCGAGCAGGCGGGCGGCCCGCTCGCAGCCGGTACGCAGTGCCGCGTACGCCCCGTCCCCGAGGTCGTGCTTCACGCGGGTGTCGACGACCAGCAGGCTCATCCCCTGTGCCCGGGGGTCGAAGGGCACCTGCTCGTGGGAGCCGGCCCGCAGGTCCAGGTGGAGGGCGGCGGCCTCGGTGCAGCAGGCGGAGGCCAGCTGGTCCATGGCCCCGCACGGCACTCCGGCGAAACCGTTCTCCGCCCGCTGGGCCAGCAGCGCCAGGGCGGCCGCGGGCAGGCGCAGGTCGTACAGGTCGTTGTAGGCGAAGGCCACCGCGCACTCCAGTGCGGCGGAGGAGGACAGGCCTGCACCGGTGGGCACGGTGCTGTCGACATGCAGGTCGGCGCCCCCCACCGGGTGCCCGGCCTCGCGCAGGGCCCAGACGACCCCGGCGGGGTACGCGCCCCAGGTGGTGACCGCTCCTGGCGTGAGCCCGTCGACGCGGAGGTCGATGACGGGGCCCTCGCCCTGCGCGCTGTGCAGCCGCAGGCGCCCGTCCTGCCGCCGCCGGGCCGCGACCAGGGTGTGCTGGGGAATGGCGATCGGCAGGGCGAAGCCGTCGTTGTAGTCGGTGTGCTCACCGATCAGGTTGACCCGGCCGGGAGCGGCCCAGATCCCCTCGGCGTCGGCGCCGTGGACGCGCCGGAAGGCTTCCTTCACGGGGTCACCTCGCGTACGAAGTCCCAGGCATCGGAGACGATGCGGTCCAGGCCGGTGCGGCTCGGGCGCCAGCCCAGGAGCTCGCGCGCGCGGTCCGCGGAGGCGATCAGCACAGCCGGATCGCCGGGGCGGCGCGTGCCGATGTGTTCCGGGACGGCGTGCCCGGTGACGCGTCGGACCGCTTCGATCACCTCGCGGACGGTGAAGCCCTCGCCGTTGCCGAGGTTGCAGATCAGGTGCTCTCCGGGGCGGGCCGCCGCCAGGGCCAAGAGGTGGGCGTCGGCGAGGTCGGCCACATGGAGGTAGTCGCGCACGCAGGTGCCGTCGCGCGTCTCGTAGTCGTCGCCGTGGACGTCGATGTGCGCGCGCTGCCCGAGGGCCACCTGGAGGACGAGCGGGATGAGGTGCGACTCGGGAAGGTGGCGCTCGCCCCGGCCCGCGTGGGCGCCCGCGACGTTGAAGTAGCGCAGGGACACGGCGGCCAGGCCGTGGGCGGTGGCCGCGCCGGTGAGCATGTGGTCGACGGCGAGTTTGCTCGCGCCGTAGGGGCTGGCGGGTGCGGTCGGGGCGTCCTCCGTGATCGGCCCCCGCCCGGGCTCGCCGTACACGGCGGCGGTGGAGGAGAACACCAGGGTCCCCACCCCGTGCCGGCGCATGGCCGTGATCAGGGCCAGCGAGCCCACGACGTTGTTGCGCCAGTACTTCTCGGGGTCGCACACGGATTCGGCCACCTGCGAGGAAGCAGCGAGATGCAGCACCCCGGCGTATCCGCTGTCAAGGACGGCGGTCGCCTGCGCCACACCGCCGACGACGAAGTCGGCCTTCTCCGGTACTGCGTCCAGGAAGCCGGTGGACAGGTCGTCGAGCACGGTGACGTCGTGGCCCGCCTCGATGAGCCGGGCAGCGACCACGCTGCCGATGTAGCCCGCGCCGCCGGTGACGAGGTACCGGCTCATGCAGCGGCCTCGCGGAGCCGGTGGGCCGCGTCCTCGGGGGCGATGTCGTTGACGAAGGAGTCCATGCCGGATTCCACGCCGGCCAGGAACTTGAGCTTGTCAGCCGAGCGCCGGACCGTGAACAGCTCCAGGTGCAGGGCCAGTTCCTCGCCTCCGCGCCTCGGTGCCTGGTGCCATGCGGAGATGTAGGGGGTCGGAGCCGTCTGCTCCGGCCCTCCTTCCGGACGGAACAGCCGGTCGAAGCGGCGGAGCAGGTCCAGGTAGAGCCCGGGGAACTCGGCGCGTTCGGCCTCGGTGAGGTGGGTCAGGTCGGGCACGCGGCGATGCGGATAGATGTGCACCTCGTACGGCCAGCGGGCGGCGTAAGGGACGAAGGCCGTCCAGTGCTCCCCCGCGAGCACCACTCGGGCGGCGGCGGAGCGCGCCTCGGCCAGCAGGTCCTCGAAGAGGTTGCCGCCGGTGACGCTGCGATGGGTGCCGGCGACGGCGATCATCTTGGCGGTCCGGGGCGGGACGAAGGGGAAGGCGTAGATCTGGCCGTGCGGATGGGCGAGGGTGACGCCGATCTCCACACCGCGGTTCTCGAAGCAGTACACCTGCTCGACGCCCGGCAGGGACGACAGCCGTGCGGTGCGGTCGGTCCATGCGTCGAGGACGAGCCGGGCGCGGCCCTCCGTCAGATCGGCGAAGCTCGCCGCGTGCTCGGGCGTGAAGCAGACGACTTCGCAACGCCCGAAGCGTCCCGCCAGGGCGGGGAAGCGGTTCTCGAACACGGCCACTTCGTAGTCCGCGGCCGGTATCTCGCTGTGGTGCCCGTCCGCCGAGGGGCAGAGCGGGCAGGCGTCGGTCGGTGGATGGTGGACGCGTCCCTGACGGTGGGAGGCGATGGTGACCCAGTCGCCGGTCGTCAGATCGAGGCGCAGTTCGGGGCGGCTGTCGACGGGATCGAGGGCGCGGCGGTCGACGGTGTCGCGCGCGGCGCTCTCGTCGAGGTCGTAGTAGGTCAGCTCGCGGCCGTCCGCGAGCTTCGTCGTGGTTCTCTTCACGGAAACGGGCCCGTCTCTCGGAGTACGGAACGGCGGCGGCACAGCCCGCACGCCGACAAGAGTAAACAGGAAGCAACGAAAGTCAACACCCATGTCGACGCAGGGGCGGACACCTCACGCCGCTGAGGAACATGGCTCACCGGAAAGCGCCGGTGAACGCATCAGGAGGCCGACTGCACAGGCCGTTTGAAGACGTGCGGTCCCAGAAACCGGAACCGCGAGGCTCACGCCCCTCGGGTGTCCGCCAGGATCAGCCGGCCGACGTGCTCGCCGAGGACGCCGCGCGCATCCTCGGCGAGGCCGTCGTCGGACACGAAGTAATCGATCTCGGACAGTCCGGCGAACCGGCTCAGCCCCACGACGCCCCACTTGCTGTGATCGGCCACGACGGCCAGACGTGTGGCGGCGGCGATCAGGGTGCGGTTGGTCTCCGCCTCCGCCAGGTTCGGCGTGGTCACCCCGGCGCGCTCCGAGACCCCGTGCGCGCCAACGATGAGCAGGTCCACCTGCAGGGAGCGGATGGCCTGATCGGCGAGCGGCCCGACCAGGGAGGCGGACTTGGTGGGCGCCCCGCCCGTGACCAGTACCGTCGGGCCCGCGGAGGCGCCCTCCGTGCCGGAGGTGCGCAGCAGGTCCGCGACGGGCAGTGAGTTGGTCACCACGGTCAGCCCCGCGATCTCGCGCAGCCGGTGGGCGACGGCGTACGTCGTCGTCCCGCCGGAGATCGCCACGACGCTGCCCGGCTGCACCAGTTGGGCGGCCGCCTCCGCGACCGCCGCCTTGGCCGCCGACTTGAGGGCGAACTTGGTCTCGAAGCCGGGCTCGTCGCAGGTGGTTCCCGACGTGCTCACCGCACCGCCGTGCACCTTCTCCACCGAACCGGCTCTGGCGAGTACGTCCAGATCGCGCCGGATGGTCATGTCGGAGACGCCGAGCTGTTCCACGAGGGCCGCCACGCGGACCGCCCCCTTGCGGCGCACGGTTTCGAGGATCACCTCTCGCCGCTGGGCCGCCAGCGGTGCCGACTCCGTCACAGTCCCACCCATTGATCTCTAGCGAATCCAGACGGAGATCAATTGTACACAGAGTCAATTAAGCGGGGGTGGGCAGGAGGAAATCCTGCCGCTTGCGGCATTCGTCCGCCAGTCAGTGCGGCAGCCCGACGGCCCTCTCCCCGCTGCGCCGTTGCTGGATGACGACCGCCGCGACGAGCAGCGCGCCCTGGGCGACGTTCTGCCAGAAGGTGTTGATGCCCTCCACCGTCAGGCCGTTCTCCAGCGCACCGAGCAGCGCCACCGCCAGCAGCGTGCCGCCGATACCGCCCTTGCCGCCCTTGAGGGCGCAGCCGCCGAGCGCCGCCGCCGTGATGGCCTTGAGCTCCAGACCCTCGCTCCCGGAGACGGGCTGCCCCGAACCGGTGCGCGCGGTCAGCAGGATGCCGGCGATCGCGGCGACCACACCGATCAGCGCGTAGACGGCGACGAGGTACTTGTTGATGTTGATACCGGCCAGCCGCGCCGCGGTGTCGTTGCCGCCGATGGCGTAGATGTTCCGGCCGATGTCCGTGTATTTGAGCATCACGTGCACCGCCAGCGCCACGACCGCCAGGATCCAGATCATCACCGGTATCCCGGCGATCTTCCCCCGCCCGAGGAACACGAAGAGCGGATCGTTGAGTACGTAGCCCTGCGCGCGGCCGTCGGAGACGAGCTGGGCCACGCCCTTGTAGGCGGCCAGCCCGGCGAGCGTGGCGATCGTGGGATTGACCCGGCCGTAGACGATGGCGACGCCGTTGACCACGCCGACCAGGATCCCGATGCCGATCGCGGCGGCCATGCCGAGGTAGGGGTTGGAGCCGCCGGAGGTGAAGACCATGGCGCTCACGACGGAGGCCAGGCCGGCCTGGGAGCCGACGGAGATGTCGAGCCCACCGCAGATGATCACCACCGTCTGGACGATGGCGAGCAGGCCGGTGATGGTCACCGCCTCTCCGATGACCTGGATGTTGGCGAGGCTGAGGTAGTTGTCGTTCAGGAACCCGAACAGGGCGAGGACGAGGACGAGGGCGCCGATCAGGCTGAGGTTCTGCCCGCCGAGCGAGGAGAGCAGGGCTCCCGCGCTCTTGCGCCCCGGAGTGGGGAGGGTGGTCTCGGCGGGGGCCGGCGTCTGGGTGGTGGTCATCGAACGTCTCCATCGGCGGAGTCGGTGAGCGGTCGGTCGGACACGACGGGCGCGAGGTCGTCGGCCATGGCGAGGTTGAGGATGGCTTCCTCGGTGGCCTGCGATCGGTCGAGTTCGCCGGTGATGCGGCCGTTCTGCATCACGACGACCCGGTCGGCGAGCCCCAGGACCTCGGGGAGTTCGGAGGAGATCACCAGCAGGGCGACCCCCTCCCGGGCGAGGTCGGCGATGATGCGGTAGATCTCGGCCTTGGCACCGATGTCGATCCCGCGCGTCGGCTCGTCCAGGATCAGTACCTTGGGCTTGCGCAGCAGCCAGCGGGCGAGCACCACCTTCTGCTGGTTGCCGCCCGACAGCTTGCGCACCTCGTGCTCGATCGACGGGGTGCGCACCCGGAGCCGGTCGGAGAAGTCCTGTGCCACCGCCCTCTCCTGGCGGCTGCGGACGAAGCGCCAGCGGCGCAGCCGGTCCAGGCTGACCAGGGAGGTGTTGTCCCGGATGGAGCGGTGGAGGAACAGCGCCTGTGCCTTGCGCTCCTCCGGAGCCAGACCGATGCTCGCTCGGATCGCGTCCCGGGGGCTGCGCAGGCGCAGGGGAGTGCCGTTCACCGAGACGCTCCCCGAGCGGACAGGCCGGTCACCGGCGAGGGCGAGGGCCAGCTCGGACCGCCCGGCGCCCATCAGCCCGGCGAGGGCGACCACCTCTCCGGCGCGGACCTGGAGGTCGATGTCGCTGACGTCGTCCGTGGTGACGCCCTCCAGTTCGAGGACCACCTCCTCGCGAGCGACGTCCTGGCGCACGAACAGGGAGGACAGGTCACGGCCCACCATCAGGCGGACGACCTCCCCCTCGTTGGTTTCGCGGGCTTCCAGTACCCCGGCGACCGTGCCGTCGCGCAGGACGGCGATGCGGTCGGCCAGACGGAAGATCTCCTTCATGCGGTGGGAGACGTAGATGACGGCGATGCCCTGGTCGCGCAGCCGGTCGATGAGGCCGAAGAGGGCCTCCACCTCGTTCTCGGAGAGGGAGGAGGTGGGCTCGTCGAAGGCGATGACCTTGGCCTCGCCGGTGAGCGCGCGCAGGATCTCCACCAGCTGGCGCTGTGCCGGGGTGAGTTCGGATCCCAGCTGATCGGGGTGGATGACCTTCTCGAAGCCGAGCCGGGCCAGGTCCGCGGTGATCCGCCGACGCAGCTCGGTGCGGTCGAGCCGGCGTCCCGCCCGGCGCGGGAGGGCCCCGGCGTAGACGTTCTCGGCGACGGAGACGTGCGGGATGATCTCGGGCTCCTGCGGGATGATCCGGATCCCGGCCTTGTGGGCGTCGTGCGGTGAGGCCAGGGGCCGCGGACGCCCGTCCCAGAGGATGCTTCCCTCGGTGGGCTGGTGGTCACCGGTGAGGATCTTGAGGAGTGTGGACTTGCCGGCGCCGTTCTCCCCCATCAGGGCGGTGACGCGGCCCCTCGGGAAGTCGAGCGTGACGCCGCTGAGCGCCTGTACCGCGCCGAAGCGCTTGGTGATGTTCTCTACGGATACCTCCGCGCCGGGATCCTGCGCGGTGGGGGGTGGCTCTGTACCTGCCGTGGTCATGGGGGCCTCGCAAGCTGGGGGTACGTGGGGCTTCGGGCCGGCGGCGCCGCCGGCCGGGCGATGATCGGCACGGGGTGGGTACGGCCGCCGCGGGGGCCGTACCCACCCGTGCCGCGGGCGCGGGCTCAGCTGCAGGTGACGCCCGCTTCCTTCCAGTTGGCGGCGTCGACCATCTTGGTCGGGGCGAACGCCTCCTTCGGGAAGTCCTTGCCGTTCTTGAGCTTGTCGAACATGGTCTGGACCGCGAGCGCTCCGACGTCCTTGCCGTTGATGAAGAGCGCGGCCTTCATGCCGGAGGGCTTGCCGGAGCTCCAGTTCTTGCAGGCGAGGTAGGCTCCGAGGCCCACGCCGATGACGTTGTCGGCGCTGAAGCCGGCGTTCTCCAGGGCGGTGACACCACCCTGGACGTTCTCGTCGTTGCAGCCCCAGACCACCCAGTGCTTCACGGCGGCGTTGGCAGTGATCGTCGCCGCGATCTTGTCCTGCGCGCCCGTCGGGGAGTTGTCGGTCGGTACGTCGATGTTCTGTACGGGGACGCCCGCGCCCTCCGTGAACGCCTTCTTCGCGGCGTTCACGCGGTCGGTGCAGACGGTGACGTCCTGCTTCCAGGCCGAGATGGTCCGCGTCTCGGCCGGGTTCCAGCCGGCCTTCTTGAACTCCTCTGCCGCCCGCTTGCCCACCTCGCCGCCCATCTGCTGGCCGCTGAACCCGATGCGGGGCACCAGGTCGTCGGCGCCGCAGGCGGCGGGGTCGGGGCCGTTGCTGCAGATCTGGTCGTCGGAGGTCAGGAGCGCCACCTTGCCGCTCTTCGCCAGTTGCACGACCTGCGGGCCCACGGCCGGGTCCGGAACGACCACGATCAGTCCGTTGCTCTTCTGCGAGATGGCCGCCTGCGCCTCGCTGACGGTCTTGTTGGCGTCGTTGCCCAGGTTCACCACCTTGAGGTCGACCCCGAGTTCGGCGGCCTTCGCCTTGGCACCGGCGGCCTCCCCGATGAAGTACTCCTGGTCGCCCTGCTTCTGCAGGTAGGTCAGGGAGATCTTCCCCTCGACCTTCCCCACGTCCGCGGTCCCGCCGGTCGTCTCCTGCCCGCTGGAGCAGGCGGCGAGGACGAGCATCGTGGCCAGGCCCAGGGCCACGGCGGCCACCGGACGGCGGGAGTGGTGGTGAATGAGCATGTCGATCCCTTTGCTTGGACGGGTCGCGAGAGGCGACCGGTGGGGCGCGTGCGATGCGGGGTGCGGGGCAGGCCGTCCTCGTGGGCGCCGCCCGAGCCGCGGGCCGGCGGACTGCTGTCGAGGGAGGGGTGTCGGACCTCGGTCGACCACCCCGTCGAGGCGCCCTCTTCAGCGGAGAAATCCGTCACAGTCGGCCGCGTTCAAACTTGATGCAACAGAGAAAAGCGCTATTTCCGCCACAAGTCAACAGCGTGAAGCCGGGGTTTCGGATTGATGCACCCCCGTGACCTCCGAAGAGGCCCGAGAACCGGCAAAACCCTTGCTGTACACGTGGCCAGCCTGACCGGAACTCGCCCGCGCGGCTGGCCCGAAGCACGGGAAGCTGCCGCTCCGCCCCGGGCCGGGCATGTTGGAATCTGTTGACTATCGGGGAGTGGCCGTTGATCCGGCGGGTTCGGTCCACAGCTGCTCGGCCGCCGGACCGGTGCGGCCGAAGGTGACCGCGGCCCCCGGTGCGCCGCCGGACGCGGTCACGGCGTACCCCGGAGCCGTGCGCGGCTTGATGCGCCCTGTCGCGTCCATGGAGAACACGAGATTGTCGCCCTCGCTCTTGCCGTAGGCCGAGCAGGTCCAGATGCCCACGCCCTTGCTGGACGCGCCCCGGGAATCCAGGCAGAAGCGCGGGTCCGCGGCGTTGCGGAGCAGCCCCTTGCCGTCGAGGCGCCACTGCTGGACCGCGTCGCCGGGGCGGCAGCGGGCGGTGACCACATCGGTGCCACTGGCGAGAGCGCCGCCGCGGACGTCCAGGCACAAGCCGGAGGCGGAGTTTACGGCCTGGACGAACGTGGCCGCCCGGAAGGGGCGTACGGCCTCGGGGGACGCCGCCGCCTCCACCGTGGGGCTGGTCGTGGGGTCCTGGCCGGGCGAGGGCCCCGTGGCGGTCGGCGAAGCACTCGGCAACGGCCGGGCCGAGGCCGATGCAGAAGGCCGCGCCCCGATCTTGGTGGGTACGGGCGACCCCTCGCCCTCCCCGCCGCCCACCCGCAGGTCAGGCGCGTCGGCCTGTTCCGCGCGCGGCGCCCGGGGGCCCTCGTCCGGCCCGAGGGCGAACGCGGCCGTGGCCGCCGCGGCCAGGACCGCCGCCGCGCCGAGGACCACGCGCCCCGTCGACCGGCGGAAGAAGGCGGTCCGTCGGCGGTCGGCGCCGGCCGACTGCGGCAGTTGGGCGAGCGCGGGCACGACCGGCAACGAGAGGGTGTCCTCGGCGTCCGCCCCCGTACGTGCCCTCGCCTCGGCGTATCGCCGCCCCGGCTCACCGAGCAGCGCCCCGGCCAGCAGGGGTCCGGGGGTCTCGCCGAGGGCGACCAGGCCGCGCAAGGCGGCCGCGCAGCCGGGGCAGCCCCCGATGTGCCGCGCCAAATCGGGGTTGTCGCGTACGTCGGCCCGCGCGGCCGCCGCGTCGAGCATGCGCGCGTAGCGGGGGCAGTGCGGCGCGGACGGCGCCCTCAGGTGTTCCCGCAGGAAGGCGTCGCGGCAGGCGGAGAGCGCCCGCCGGGTCAGATCCGGTACGGCCTCGGGCCGATCCCCGGTGATCGCCGCGACGCGGTCGTCGGGCTCCCGCTCGACGACGGAGTGCCAGAGGAGGGCCTGCGTACGGAAGGGCAGGGAGGTGAATCCCTGGCGGACGACGGGCTGGAGGGCCGGATCGGAGGTCGCACCGGCTGCGGACTCGGCCTCGGAGGAGGGCAGCAGCATCAGCAGCGACAGGCGAGGGGGCCGTTCCACGTCATCGTCCGCGCCGGCCCGCATGCGGAGGAACTGCTTCATCGCACGGTCCGCGGCCTGCGGGCCGAGCGAGGGGTCGCCGTCGACCGTCCGGGCGAAGGCGATGACGCGCGGGCCATGGCGCCGCAGCAGTTCGGCTTCGGCCGCAGGGGCGGCCGGGGCCTCGGCGCGGAGAGCGGCGCACAAGTGCTGGTCGCTCATCCGACTCTCAGCGGGGAATTGATTCGTCGACACGTGGGACATCCTGAGTACGGAGTGGAAGTCGCCCCATTGTTCAGGACATGACACTCCCGTCGATAGCCTTCCCGTGGGGAATTAAGTCAACTCATTCTGGAAAAAGGGAAGTCCGGCGGCATGCCGAGGACGCCCCTGGCGAGGCTTCTGTGCGACCAACAGAATCGGACACACACACAAGGAAGTCAACGCAGCGCCCCTTCCCCACCGAGCTGCTCCGACCCGCCGGTTGCCGCGAGCCGCACGACAGAGGGCTCCACGCGCACCCCAACACCCCCCGGTTGGCTGATCGTTATCAAACAGAACCCAACTGGGCTGGATCTCAAGCTTGTTGCACAGTAGGTTCACCGTTCATTACCTGCTTTCCCCATTCCCCTCAGGGCATCAGCCTGCCGTCGGCCGTCCCGGACAATTCAGGATGTGCCGATCCGCAGCACCGAGGGCACTTTCTGTAATTCCGGAAACACTCGACTGGAGTTCGGTGGACACCCCCTTCTGCGCACGATGCGGCAACCCCGCGCGCTGTGCCTGCGCCCCCGCGCAGTTCGACCAGGAATGGATCCGCCCGTACGTCGTCCTGCCCGCACCGGCGGCGAGCCCCGAGCCTTGCACCCCCGCCCCGTCGGCGGCCTGGTACTCACCCCAGCCCGGGTACCCGGGCCCGGCGCCCGAGGACCACGCGCTCCCCGCCACGGTCGTCCTGTCCGCGGCGGGCGGCCACCGGGCCCGCAAGCCCCGCAGGCGGCACCGGCCGCTCCGCCTCACCGCGGCACTGGCCACGCTGATCGGCTCGGCCGCCCTCGCGGGCACGTACGCGTTCTCCCGGGACCAGGACGCCCGGAACGCCGCCTCCCCGCCCCCGGCGAGCCGGCTCGACGTCACCGATGGGGACGAGGCCCCCGGTCAGACCCCCGAAAGAATCCTGCCCAGCACCGGCAGCCCCGGCGAGGTGCGGCACGTCGCGCCGTCGGCCCGTACTGCTCCGACGGGCCCGGGGCGGTCGCGCGTACCATCGGCCTCGTCGGGAGCCCCGGCGGCGCCCTCCGGACCGCCGAGCGGTTCCGCGCAGGAACGTCCCGGCACGACTCCCTCCCCCCGCGCACCGTCGGCCACGCCCGCTCCGCCGACGCTCCGTCGGCACGACACCGGGCCCGAGGTCGCGGAGTTGCAGCGGCGTCTGGCCCAGCTCGGGGCGTGGAGCATGCCCCAGCGCGGCCAGTACGACCGGCATCTGCAGGAGGCGGTCGCGCGCTTCCAGGCGAGGCACGGTGTACGCGGGGATCTGCCCGGGGTCTACGGCCCGGCCACGTGCAGGGTGCTCCAGTCGCTCACGTCCTGAGGGTGTGTCCCCCACCGCCGTCCCTCACCATTCGGCGAGGGAGCCGTCGGTGCGCCGCCACACCGGGTTGCGCCAGCGGTGGCCCACCTCGGCAGCGCGTTCCACGGCCTTCTCGTCCACCTCGATGCCCAGCCCGGGCGCCGTGAGCAGCCCGACGTGGCCGTCCTCGTAGCGGAAGACGGACCGGTCGGTGAGGTAGTCCAGCAGGTCCGACCCTGCGTTGTAGTGGATCCCCAGACTCTGCTCCTGGATCAGCAGGTTGGGCGTGGCGAAGCCGACCTGGAGGCAGGCGGCCAGCGCGATCGGGCCGAGCGGGCAGTGCGGTGCCAGGGAGACGTCGTGGGCCTCCGCCATCGCCGCGATCCGCCGTACCTCGGAGATCCCGCCGGCGTGCGAAAGATCGGGCTGGGCCACGGCGATGCCCTGCTGGAGCACCGGCTTGAAGTCCCAGCGGGAGTAGAGCCGTTCCCCGGTGGCGATGGGGATGCTGGTGGAGCGCACCACCTCACCGATGTGCGCGCTCATCTCGGGCACCACCGGTTCCTCGACGAAGTACGGGAGCGAGGGCTCCAGCAGCGGCAGCACCCGGCGCGCCATCGGGAGGGTGAGGCGGCCGTGGAAGTCCACGGCGATGTCGAAGGTGTCGCCGACCTCCGCCCGGACGCTCTCCACCCGTTCGACGATCTCCCGTACCGCCCGGGGCGTGTCGATGAGTTCCAGTTGCGGCGAGGCGTTCATCTTGATGGCGGTGAAGCCCTCCGCCTTGCGCGCGGCCGCCTGCTGGGCGACATCGGAGGGGCGGTCGCCGCCGATCCAGCTGTACACACGCGCCCGGTCCCGGACGTTGCCGCCGAGCAGCTGCCACACCGGCACGCCCAGCGCCTTGCCGGCGATGTCCCACAGAGCCTGGTCTATGCCCGCGACCGCGCTCGACAGGACGGGGCCGCCGCGGTAGAAACCGCCCTTGGTGAGGACCTGCCAGTGGTCCTCGATGCGCAGCGGGTCCTGCCCGAGGAGGTAGTCGGACAGTTCCTCGACGGCGGCGGCGACGGTGTGCGCGCGGCCCTCGACGACCGGTTCGCCCCAGCCGGTGATCCCCTCGTCGGTGTCGACGCGCAGGAAGCACCAGCGGGGGGCGACCAGGTAGGTCCGCAGGGAGGTGATCTTCACTTGGACTCCTTCTTCACGGTCCAGCCGCCGTCCACGGTCAGGTTCGTGCCGGTGATGTACGAGGCGTCGTCGGATGCCAGGAAGGCGACGGCGGCCGCCACCTCCTCGGGGCGGCCCAGCCGGCCCAGGGCTGTGGCGCGTGCGGAGAGCAGACGGCCCTCCTCGTCCACGTCCTGCCAGTTCTCGGTGAGGATGGGGCCGGGCAGGACGGAGTTGAAGCGCACGTCCGGGCCGTACTCGACGGCGAGCTGGCGGACGAGCGCGCACAGGCCGCCCTTGGCTGCGGCGTAGGCCGGGTAGCCGGGCAGGCTGCTGAGGGCGTGCACGCTGGAGGTGGCGACGAAGGAGCCGCGGGTCTCGCGCAGGTCGTCGAGGAAGGTGCGGACCGCCAGGTAGGGCGCCTTGAGGTTGACGGAGAGGTCGCGGTCCCAGTCGCCGCCGGGCAGTTCGTGGGCGGGGGCGTGCGTGTGGGTGAAGGCGTTGCTGTGCACGAGGGACACCGGTCCGAAGAGCAGATGGGCCCGGACTTTGAGGCTCCACCAGTCCTGTTCGGAGGAGACGTCGCAGGGCACGAACTCCGCGCGGCCGCCGTCCTCGCGGATCCTGCGGGCGAGAGCGGTACCGCCCTGTGGGTCGATGTCGGCGAGGACGACGGCGGCCCCTTCGGCGGCCAGGCGTACGGCGCTCGCCGCGCCGATACCGGAGGAGGCGCCGGTGACGACGGCCGTGCGCCCTGTGAATCGGTTCATGGCTGGTCTTTCGTGTGGTGTCGTGGAGGTACGGGACGGGGCGGCGGGGAGCGCGCCCCGGTCAGCGCAGGACGTCCTCGCCCTTCAGGAGGTCGAGTTCGGCGCGCCGCGGCAGGCCCTCCCAGTCGCCGGGCGCGGCCACGGCGAAGGCCCCGCAGGTCGCGGCGAGCAGCAGCCGGGCGGGGAGCGGCGCTCCGTCGAGGTGTCCGGCGAGGTAACCGGCGACGAAGGCGTCGCCGGCGCCGATCGGGTTCACCGGGGTGACGGGCACGATGTCCTGGACGGCCTCGGTGTCGTGCGTGGCGGCGAGGGCTCCGCGGGCCCCGAGTTTCAGGACTGCCTCGCGCGGCCCGCGGGCGAGCAGGGCGCGGGCCATGGCGGCGGGTTCGTCCTGGGGGACGATGAGGGTGGCCTCGTCGGCGCCGGCGAAGACGATGTCCGCGCGGGCGACGAGGCCGGTCAGTTCGGCGGCGGCCTCCTGCCTGCTCCACAGCCGGGCCCGGTGGTTGAGGTCCAGGCTGACGGTGACGCCCGCGGCACGCGCGAGGTCCACGGCGTGCCGGACGGCGGCTCGCGGTCCGGCACCGAGGGCTGGGGTGATCCCGGTGATGTGCAGGATGCGCGCCGCGGCGACGAGTTCGGCGTCGACGTCCTCCGGCACGAGGCGTGAGCCGGCCAGTCCGCGGCGGTAGTAGGTGACATGGGTGTGGTCCGGTGTGCGGCGTTCGCGCAGCATGAGCCCGGTCGGGGCGGTGTCGTCGACGCGGGCGCGGCTGACGTCGACGGACTCGCCGCGCAGTCCGGCGAGGATCATCGTTCCCGCGCTGTCGGCCCCGACCCGGCCGGTCCAGGACGCCTTGTGGCCGAGGCGGCTGACGCCGATGGCCACGGTGGCTTCCGCGCCGGCGAAGCCCATGCGGAGGGAGGTCCCGGAGTCGAGCCGTCCGGGCCGGTCGGCGGCCATGACGGCCATGGTCTCTCCGAGGGTGACGAGCGCGCTCATCGGCGGATGCCGGCCAGCAGGGTGGCGCAGCGTTCCCGGAGGGCTTCCAGGTCGCCGCCCTCGCAGGCGTCCCCGATCAGCGGGCCGCCCATGCCGAGGGCGCTCGCGCCGGCGGCGAACCAGGCCGGGGCCCGGTCGAGGCCGATGCCTCCGGTGGGTACGAGGGGGACGTGCGGCAGGGGCGCGCGAACGGCCCGCAGGTACTCCGGGCCGCCGGTGGCTGCGGGGAAGAGCTTGACCATGGTGGCCCCCGCGTGCCAGGACGCCACGATCTCGCTCGGCGTGAAGGCTCCGGGGATCACCGGGACGCCGAGCCGGCGCGCCTCCCGGATGACGTCCGGGCAGGTGGCCGGGGTGATGAGGTAGGTCGCGCCCGCCTCCACGGCGCGCATGGCGTCGGAGGGGGTCAGGACGGTGCCCGCGCCGAGGGCGGTCCCGGCCGGTTTGGACTCTGCGTACTCGCGCAGTGCGTGCAGGACTCCCGGGGTGGTGAGCGTGAACTCCATGGCCCGGACGCCCGAGACGTGGAGGGTGTCGGCGGTGGCGGCGAAGTGCCGGGGCGATCCGGAGCGCAGGATGGCTATCACGGGGGCGACGGCGAGTGCGCGTGCCAGGTCGGTCGTCATACAGAACCTCGGGCTCGATGGGGGCTGGTGGAGTACGGGGAGACCGGCGCCGGGCCGTCCGCGAACGGCGGGACCGGCAGGCCCCGGACCCCGGGCCTGCAGAGGAAGAGCCGGCCGGCGTCCGGTTCGGCGGCGAGCTGCCGGGCCGTCAGCCCGTCGGCCGCGGTGGTGATGACCAGGAGGTCGAGCTCCGGACCGGCGAAGGCACAGCTGGACACCTGGGAGGCGGGCACCGTCACGACGGAGTGGAGCGTGCCGTCCGGGGTGTAGGCGCGAACCTGTCCGGCGCCCCACACGGCGACCCAGACGCGGCCCTCGGTGTCGACGGCCAGGCCGTCCGGCACGCCCGCGGGCCCGGTGTCGGCGAAGGCGCGGCGGCGGGAGAGCGCGCCGGTCGCGGGATCGTGGTCGAAGACGTCGACGCGGCGGGTCGGGCTGTCCGCGTAGTACAGCAGCCGTCCGTCCGGGCTCCACCCGAGGCCGTTGGAGATGGTGACGGGGCTCAGCAGTGTCGTCACCGTGCCGTCGGGGTCGAGGCGGTACAGGGCGCCCGCGTCCCGGGTGGCGTCGTAGGCCATCGTCCCGGCCAGCAGCCGGCCGCGCGGGTCGCACTTGGCGTCGTTCATCCGGCGCGGGATCCCGTCGTCGGGCAGGGCGGGGGCCGCGTACTCCGTAACCGCTCCGGTGTCGTCGATCCAGACGAAGGCTGTCCCGGCGGCGGCGAGCAGCCCGCCGGAGGTGCACGGCGCGACCGCTCCCACAGGCCCGTCGAGTTCGACGGTGGCCTTCAGGCGCAGGTCCGGCAGACCGCCGCCGCCGTCACGGGCCACCAGCTCGCCCCGGTGGACCAGCCCCGCGGTGATGTCCACCCACAGCAGGTTGCCGTCGGCGGCATGCCAGACGGGGCCTTCGGTCAGGCGGCCCGGCCCAGGCGTGCACGGCAGTGCGGTCAGGTGCATGGTGTCGCTCCTCTCTTGGCGACGAAACTCTAAGAGTTCTTCTAACTCATGTAAATACCCATCCTCCAACGCATGGAATAAGCTCGGCCACCACACGACCGTCCGTACGAGCACGGGAAGGGGACGTACGCCGTGGCGCGACGCACCGCCCAGGACATCCGCAGACGCAACCGGTTCGACGTTCTGCGCCGCGTCTTCGCCGCCCCCGGCCCGGTGAGCCGACAAGAGATCGCGGCGGCGACCGGGCTGTCCTTCGCGACCGCCGCCAACCTGGTGGCGGAGCTGCTGGAGGCGGGGGTGCTGCGGGAGGCCGGCCGCGAGGACTCCCAGGGTGGACGCCCGAGGGCCCGCCTCGCGGTCGATCCCGGACGCGGGGCGCTGGTCGGCATCGACGTGGCGGAGACCTCCGTGCAGGTCGTGCTGTTCGACCTGGCGCTGACCGAGCTGAGCAGCGTACGACTGCCGCTGCCGGCGGCCGGGGTACGGCCGGAGCATGTGGTGGACGCCATCGTGACCGGTGTGGAGGGTCTGCTGGGCGCGGCCGGAGCGCCGCCGCGCGTCCTCGGCGCGGGCGTCAGCGTGCCCGGTCTCGTCGAGCGCGAGGGCGGGGTGTCCGTCTTCTCGCCCTACTGGTCGTGGCGCGACGTACCGCTGCGCTCACTGCTCGCCGCACGCCTCGCGATGCCGTTGTACCTGGACAACCCGCTCAAGGCCGGCACCGTCGCCGAGATGTGGTTCGGCGCCGGACGGGATGTCGACGACCTCGTCGTCCTCACCCTGCGGGCCGGTGTCGGCGTGGGCATCGCGATCGACGGGGCGCTCTACCGGGGCGCCGCCAACAGCGCCGGGGAGTGGGGGCACACCTGCCTGGTGCGCGGCGGCCGGGAGTGCCGGTGCGGGCGGCGCGGGTGCGTGGAGGCGTACGTCAGCTCCCGCGGCGTGGCCGCCACCCTGCGCGAACTGGATGCCGCGAGCCCGCTCCTGGACCCGGACGCGGACACCGTCGTCACCCGGGTCGCGGAGGCGGCCGGGGCGGGCGACGCCGTGGCCGCCGAGACCGTGGCCCGGACGGCGGCCTACCTGGGCGAGGCCGCGGCCGATCTCCTCAACCTGTTCAACCCGCAGGCCCTGGTACTGGGCGGCTGGGTGGCCGACCGGCTCGGCGCGCCGCTGCTCCGGCAGACCCGAGAGGTCGTCGCGGAGCACGCGCTCGCGGCGACGCTCCAGGCGGCCGCCTTTCAGCCGAGCACCGTACGGGGCAACGCGGTGGCCCTCGGAGCGGCCACCTTCGCCCTCGAAGGCTTCCTCGACGACCGCGAGACCTTCGGCACCGTGGCCGAGGGACGCCGGGCCGCCCGGGCGGCGAAGACCCGGACGGTATGACGCGGTCTCAGCCGGCCGGGGGCGGCGCGGTGCTCTCACGCACCACAAGGACGGGCGCCACCGACGCCTGACGCGGGCCTCCCGTCCCGCCGCGGATCTCCTCCAGGAGCAGCGTCACGCAGTGGCGGCCCACCGCGTCGAAGTCCTGGCGCACCGTGGTGAGGGGGGCGGGGAAGTAGGCCGCCTCGGGGATGTCGTCGAATCCGGTCACGCTCACGTCCTGCGGCACACGCCGGCCCGCCTCGCTCAGGGCCCGCATGACGCCGAGCGCCATCTGGTCGTTGGCCGCGAAGACGGCGGTGACCTCCGGCCGCCCGGCCAGTTCCCGGCCCGCGCGGTAGCCGGAGGCCGCGGACCAGTCCCCGTAGAGCAGCGGCGGGGCGACGGCGCCCGCGTCCCGGAGCGTGCGGTGCCACGCCTCGGCCCGCCGGCGTGCCGCGTAGGAGTCGCGGGGGCCCGCGAGGTGCCAGACCGTGCGGTGGCCGAGACCCAGCAGGTGGGCCACGGCCTCGCGGGTGCCCTCGGCCTGGTCGAAGTCGACGTTCGCGTACCGGTGGCCGGTGTCCCCGTCCGCGAAGACCACGGGGACGCCGGAGGGCAGGCGCAGCTCGGGAGTGTCCAGGATCTGCGACTCGATGAGGATGATGCCGTCCACCGACTGCACCATGAGGTGCTGGAACGCCTGGCGCACGGCGGCCCCGGTCTGGGCCCGGGCGCCCATGAAGTTCACCAGCAGATCGGCCTCGCGGGCTGCGTCGGAGATTGCGGCGAAGGTCCGGGCGTTGCCGTAGGCGCTGATGTCGAAGCTGATGACGCCGAGGGTGCCGAAGCGCCCGGTGACGAGCGCCCGCGCGGCCGAATTGGGCCGGTAGCCGAGCATCTTCATCGCGGCGAGGACCCGCTCGCGGGTGGCCGCATCCACGTTCTCGCGATGGTTGGCCACGCGGGAGACCGTCTGCGCCGAGACCCCCGCCAGCGCGGCGACGTCGGCCATCGAGGGCGACTGGCGCAGCGGACGGGACCTCGGTGATCTTGCTCCGCCTTCGCGCGGCATGTGAACCGGACCTCCCCACTTTCTCCGAACCGACTGCGTGGTGCAGTCCGTACGGATGGTAGCGCTGCCGCACGGCGCGGGTCCCGTGGGCATTACCCGCCGGTTCTCTTGACACCCCCACCCGCCGCTCCGACACTCACCCCACCTCCGAATGTTAACGCAAACATCCTCAGAGGCCCACCCGCACCGGCACCCGCCACGACAGGAGAACCCTGTGTCCCGGACCAGCAGCCCGCCCGGTGCCGCCGCCCGCCGGCGCCGGCTCACCACACTCAGAGGCGCGCTCGCGACCCTCGCCGCACTCCTCTTCGGCGGAGCGTCCTTACCCTCGGCACCCTCGGCCGAAGCGGCGCCCGCCCAGCCGGCGGCAGCGGTCGCCGTCCACCTCGATCCCGGCTACCAGCAGGCGCCGTTCGAGGGATGGGGCACCGCCCTCGCCTGGTTCGCCAACGTCACGGGCGGCTGGCCCGAGGCGCAGCGCAACCGCCTCGCCGACGCCCTGTACGGCGCCGACGGCCTCGGCTTCACCATCGCCCGCTACAACATCGGCGGCGGCGACAGCCCCGAGACCGCGCCCTACATGCGGGCCGGGGCCGCCGTGCCGGGCCACTGGAAGCGGCCCGGCCCCGAGACCCCCGACTGGTGGGACCCGGCCGACCCGGCCCACTGGGATCCGTACGCCGACGCCCACCAGCGCTGGTGGCTGCGGGCCGCCAAGGCCCGGGGCGCCGACACCTTCGAAGCGTTCTCGAACTCCCCGCCCTACTTCATGACCCGCAGCGGGCTCGTCTCGGGCACGGCCGATCCCCGGCAGGACAACCTCCGGCCCGGCCAGTACGAGCGCTTCGCCGCCTACCTCGCCGGCGCCGTGCGGCGCGTGCAGCACAGCACGGGGGTCACCTTCGACTCCGTCTCGCCCGTCAACGAGCCGGCCACGAGCTACTGGCGGGCGGGCGGGGGGCAGGAGGGCTCGCACTGGGAGCCCTCCTCCCAGGCCGCGATGATCAAGGCCCTCCGCACGGAGCTGGACCGCGAGGGCCTGGAGACGCCGATCGCCGCGATGGACGAGACGGACCCTGACCTCTTCCGCGCCAACTGGGACAGCTACGACAGCGAGACCCGCAGCGCCCTCGGGCGGCTCAACACGCACACCTACGGGACCGGCGGTCGGACCGGCGTCCGGGACATCGCCAAGGGGACGCGCACCCCGCTGTGGATGTCGGAGGTGGACCTCGGCGGCTCCGTCCCCCAGAGCTTCACCGACATGCGGCCGGCCCTCGACCTCGCCGACCGCATCACCGACGACCTCACCCGGCTCGAACCGCGCGCCTGGGTGATGTGGCAGGCCGTGGAGGACTACGAGAACATGACCCCGGCCCACGAGAACTCCAACTGGGGCCTGATCCAAACCGACTTCACCCCGGCCGACGCCGCGCACGAGCCGCTGCGCCGGAACAAGAAGTACTGGGCGATGGCGCAGTACAGCCGGTTCGTCCGCCCCGGCTCCCGCGTCATCACCACCGACGACCCCGACACCCTGGCCGCCGTGCGGCCGGGCGGTCAGGGGGCGGTCGTGGTGCACACCAACTCCACCGGGGCGTACCGCACGATCGACCTGGACCTCTCCGCCTTCCAGGCCCTCTCCCCCGCCCCCGTGCAGCGCTACACCACGGACCCGGCGCACAACCTGCAGCGCGGGGCCGACATCCCGGTGGCCGGCCGGCGCCTGACCGTCTCCCTCGCCCCCCAGTCGGTCACCACCCTGGTCATCCCGGGCGCCTCCGGTGTCGACGCCCGCAAGGCCGGACCCTCCGCCGAGCCCCGGCTCCTCGTCAACGACCACAGCGGCCTGGCCCTCACCGCCGTCACGGCGGGGCACGGGGACACGCTCGTCCAGCGCCCGGCGCACGGGCCTGATCCCGCGCAGCGGTGGACGCTCACCCGGACGGCGCCCGGGGACTGGAGCAGCACGGCCTCCTACCGGGTGACGAACGCGGGCAGCGGCAAGGTGCTCGCCGTCGCTGAGGGCCGGCTCACCCTGCTGCCGCCGGGGCCGGCGGAGGCGCGGCAGTGGATGCTGTCGACCTCCGGGGACGGGCACCACACCCTGGTCAACGCCGAGACCGGCATGCTCCTCGACGTCACGGGCGCCTCCACCGCGGACGGCGCCGAGGTCGGCGTCTACCGCCCCAACACCGGCCGCAATCAGTCCTGGAGGATCGCCGCGCCCTCGTGAGGCCGCCACGGCGGGCGGAGGCGTTGCCCGGCATTCATCCGCCGGCCGCATTGATTGCGTAAACATAGCGGGCCCCCACCGGCCGCCCACCCGGGGCGGCCCGGTTCTGACGGAAGGACCCCACCATGCACCGCAGGTCTCTGCTCACCGCGGCGGCGGGCGCCGTCGCCCTCGGCGCCGCGAGCCCGTCGCCGGCCCGGGCCCAGCCGCCCGGACCCGCCACCGCCCGGCCCGTGAGCACGTTCAACGTCATCAGCGACATCCAGGGCGACCTGGGCGACTTCGCCGTCGCCCTGCGCGACATCCGGGCCACCGCGCCGCACGGTGCGGGGCTCGCGGTCGCCGGCGACATCACCCCGCGCGGCTACGACTCCGAGTACGCGGCGGTGCGGGAGGTCCTGGACCGCGGCCCGCGGCCGCGCGAGATCGCGTGGGCCATCGGGAACCACGAGTTCTACGTGCCCAAGTACGCCGATCCGCAGACCCTTTCGCTGTCCACCTGGCCCAATGGCACCACGGAGGACTCCCTGTTCCGCAGCTTCCACCGGTTCGCGGAGCGCGGCACGGTGTACGCGGAGACGGCCTTCGACGGCATCCCCGTCCTCTCCCTCGGCACCGAGCGGTACATGCACTACCACGACGCCCGGCTCTGGGACGAAGTATGGCTGAGCGAGGCGCAGTTGCGCTGGCTCGACGAACGCCTGCGCCACTGGGCGAGGCGCCGCAAGCCGGTCATGGTGATCACCCACCACCCCCTGCCCGAAACGGTCTCCGGCTCGCGGAACAAGCTCTACCTGAACGACTACCTCCAGGCCGATGTGCTGCTCGGCCTGCTGGGGCGCCACCGCGACGTGTTCCTGTTCAGCGGGCACACGCACTGGAACCTGGCGCTGTCCGACTGGTACGTGAGGCGGGTCGTACCCGGCACGGCGAACCTGGACGGCTTCTCGGTGGTCAACACCGGGGCCGTGCAGACCGGTTTCGCCGACAACGGCCAAGGGGGCGAGAGCCCGGTGCCGGGCACCTTCAACCAAGGGCTCCAGGTGGAGGTGTACCGCGACCGCGTGGTCATCAGGGCCCGCGACTTCGCGGCCGGGACATGGCTGAAGCAGGTCTCCGTCCCGCTCGCGAACACCCTCTGACCCAGAGCCCGGTTACCCCGTTGCGTAACGCTGTGCGCGGACTGCCACACGGAGCGTCGAAAGTGTTTACCAGCCGTTGACATTCACCCGAGGCGTGCACCAACCTCTGCTCTAAATTGTTGGTTCACGCGCAGAATTGTTTGTTCCTGTGCGTATGCGGGGCGGGACCCTCATACGCACAGGCTCGGCATGCGCGCGGTGACATCAGGGATCTGCATGCGAAGAATGAGATCCGTCCTCGTCGGCCTGAGCCTGCTCCTCCCCTCCCTCGGAGGAGTGCCGACGGCGCTGGCGGCGCCCGTCACCACCGAAACCGGCACCCAGTTCCCGGACACCACGGGACAGCGGGTGCAGGCGCACGGTGGTGGCGTACTCAAAGTCGACGACTACTACTACTGGTTCGGGGAGGACCGCGGGGACGACAACAAGTTCCGCTATGTCTCGGCCTACCGCTCCAAGGACCTCAAGAACTGGGAGCCCCGCGGGCACGTCCTGACGCAGGAGACCGATCCCGAGATCCGCTCCGCCGTGATCGAGCGGCCCAAGGTCCTCTACAACGAGAAGACGAAGCAGTTCGTCATGTGGATGCACAAGGAGGCCGACGACTCCTACGCCGAGGCCCGCGCCGCCGTGGCGGTCTCCTCCACGGTGGACGGCCCCTACACCTGGAAGGGCTCTTTCCGGCCCAAGGACCCCTCCGGCGACGAGCACATGTCCCGTGACATCACCGTGTACGAGGACAGGGCCACCGGCAAGGCCTACATGATCTCCGCGGCCAACTACAACGCGGATCTGCACATCTACGAACTGACCGACGACTACACCCAGATCAAGAGCCTGGTGGCCAATCCGTGGCCCGGCCAGCACCGGGAGTCACCCGCCCTGTTCAAGCGCGGCGACGTCTACTTCATGCTCACGTCGGGGACCAGCTACTGGGATCCCAACCAGCAGAAGTACGCCACCGCCACCAGCCTGGCAGGACCGTGGTCACCGATGGAGGACGTCGGCAACCACAACGGCCACCACTCGCAGACGGCCTTCGTCCTCCCCGTGGAGGGCAGCGAGACCACCTCGTTCCTCTACATGGGGGACCGCTGGGCAGGCGTCTGGTCGGACCCACGGCACGTCAACGACTCCACCTACGTCTGGCTCCCCCTGGAGTTCCCGACGCCCACCACCATGATCCTGCCCTGGTACCCGCAGGTCTCCGTCGACACCGCCACGGGCCGCCTGTCAGGCGCCGGGGGCGACCCGCTGCACACGATGGCCAACAAGCGCAGCGGTGCCTGTGCCACCGTGCCCGGCAGTTCCTCGGACAACCAGGTGCCGGTGACGCAGGAGACCTGCGCCCCCGTCCTCAACAGCCAGTGGCGGTTCACCGACAACAGCAACGGGTACGTCCGGATCCTCGCCCAGCACAGCGGCAAGTGCCTCGACGTCGCGGACCGGTCGACCGCCGACGGCGCCGAGGTCAAGCAGTACGACTGCGGCTCGAGCGACAACCAGCGCTGGCGCTTCGAAACCCTCTCCGACGGGGTCGTGCGCGTCGTCGCCAAGCACAGCAGCAAGTGCCTGGCCGTGCGGGACGGCTCCACCGCGGCGGGCGCCGGGATCGTCCAGTCGGCCTGCGACGGCTCGCCCGGCCAGGTATGGAAGGTGTCCGCCGCCACCGACCCGAGCGGACCGGCGGACCCGACCGACCCGCCCGCTCCCGGCGCGGCGGAACGGCGGCTCACGGCCACGGTCGGCGCGGGCGTCCTGACCATGGCCACCACGGCGGATCCGGTGCAGCTTGCGTCCGTGGACTTCGGCAGCGGCGGCGCCGCAGCCGGACAACTGGGCACCGTCACCGTCAAGGACCTCCGCGGCGGCACGGCCGGCTGGTCGCTCACCGGCAAGGTCACCGACTTCACCGGACCGCGCGGAAAGATCGACGCCGACCGGCTCACCTGGACCCCCACCTGCGCCACGCAGCCCGACAGCCCCAGCACCTGTACGGCGGGATCCCCCGGGACCGTCGGCAAGGACGGTGCGACGCTGGCGTCCGCCCCCGCCGGCGGGGAGCTCACGGGCGGGGAGTTCACGGCAGACGCCGGCGTCTCCCTCGGCATCCCCCGGTACGCCCCCGTCGGCAGCTACACCGGCACGCTCACCCTGACCCTCCTCTGACCGCGGCCGCGGGGGGGGGGGGGGGGGGGGGCGCGGCGGGGGGGGGCGCCGCCCCCCGCCCCCCCCCCCCCCCACCCCCCCCGCCCCCCCCCCCCCACCCCCCCCCGCCCCCCCCCCGGCCCCCGCCCCCCCCCCCGCCCCCGCCGCGCCCCCCCCCCCCGCCCCCCCCCCCCCCCCCCGCCCCGAAAGCTGACGGCCCATGCGCACCGCGTCCACAGTCCTCCTTCTTCTCCTCTTGACCGCCCTCTCCCCCGCCCCGGCACACGCGGCGGACAACGGCGAATGGTCCGTCCGGCCCGCCGACTCCCCGCTCACCCCGCGGGCCGCCTTCGAACTCCCGGCCCGGCCCGGAGCGACCCTCACGGACCGCGCCGTCGTGACCAACACCACCGGCGGGGAGCTGACGTTCCGCCTCTACGTCGCCGACGCCCACAACACCGAACGCGACGGCGGACTGGCCGTACGCGGCATCGAGGAGGCCCAGCACGATGTCGGCGCGTGGGGCAGGCCGGAGCAGGACACGGTCACCGTACCCGCGCGCTCCTCGGTGACCGTGGGCCTGACCCTGAACGTCCCGGCCGACGCCCAGCCCGGGGACCACGTGGGCGCATTCGTCGCGGTCGACACCCGGGTACGGCCGGCGGACGGCTCTCACGTCGGTGTCCAGCGCGCCGTCGGAGCGCGGGTGTACCTGCGTGTGGAGGGCCCGGAACGGCCCGCCCTCGCGGTGGAGGACGTACGGTTCACGGCACGGAGCCCGTTGCTGCCGTGGACGGACGGCAGCGAATCGACCGTCTCGTACACCGTCCGCAACACGGGAAACGTCACGCTCTCCCCGCTGGTCTCCCTGCGTACCGAGGGGCTGATCCTGGGGGGCCCGGACGGGCGGCGGCTGGCCGGGGTACCGGCCGAACTGCTCCCGGGCCAGAAGGTACGGCTGACCGAGACCTGGGCCGGCGCTCCGCTCGCGGGCTGGGGCCGCATCACCGTGACGGCGAGCGCGAACGTCGTCCAAGGCACGGGCTCCGACGGCTACCTGCGCATTCCGTGGCTTCTCACGGCAGTCCTGGCACTGCCTGCGGCCGTACTGCTGGAACGGCGCCGCCGCAGGCGGAAGAGGAGGCGCGAGGAACGCCCCACGGCGGAGACCGCAACGCGCGGCTGACGCCTACGCATCCTCCACGCCGCTGATCTCGGGGAGGTGGGCCTCGCCCCTGTCCTTCATCTGCATCAGGGGCAACGCGACGCTGCTGCCCAGCTCCGTGAGCGCGTACTCCACGTACAACGGCACCCCCGGACAGACGGTCCGGACGACGAGACCGAGGCGGGGCGGTCGGGGCGGAGCTGACCGCGCAGTTGGACGCCTTCCACCGCGAAAGCTGCGGCTACACACCTCTGTTGCCCCCTCATGGGGCGCCGTAGGAAAGGGTGTTCACGCAAGTATCACGTCGCCAAGAGACCTCCGACCCATCGGAACATCACAAGCGGATCTCATCCTCCGTCCACCCTTGACGTACGGGATCCGCCAGGATGTGATGTGCCATCACGTGCGAAAGTGTTTGCTTACGAGCGATTGCATGGCTCGGCGTGGTTGCTCCGTGGCGGCCGAGGCCGCCACGCACTCAGGGGCAGCCATCCGCTCGTCCGCACGCCGGCACAGACTCCCCCTCTTCAAGGACAGTTCATGCTCCAGCCTCACAGTCGTAGACGTCGGATCGGCGCGGCCGCGGCGGCCGTCTTGGTGGTGGGACTCGCGGCGACCGAGGCCGCCGCAGACCGCGCCCTCACTCCTGTCCCCTTCAAGGACGGATTCGAGTCCGGGACCACGTCCGCGTTTCCCCGCAAGGGTATTGAAGGCACGGGCACCGTGAGTGTGACCACGGCGCCAGGTGGACGAGGCGGCAAGGCCGTACGGTTCGCCATGCCCGACGACGGCAACTCCCACCGCACCGAAATCGCCACCGCGCGCGTGCCGTACGGAAGTTACCGCTACACCTTCGCCAACTACCTGCCCACCGACTGGGTCAGCTACGACGCCCAGACGATCGTCTCCCAGTGGCACGGCGGGACGGGAACCTTCCCCGCGGTCGTCCTCGCCGTCAAGGGCGACCGGTGGCTGATGATCGTCAACTGGAAGGGAGCCTCTGAGAAGGCGGACGAGAGCAGGCAGCCCGTGCGCGGGGTCAGGTACGACCTCGGTCCCGTCCGCCTCGGACGCTGGAACCAGTGGTCCTTCGACATCACCTGGTCCACCGCCACCACCACCGGCTCCATCACCGCCCGGCTCGACGGCGCCCAGGTGGGCTCGCACACCGGCCCGAACAGCTATCACCAGGACACCGCCCCCTACCACAAGATCGGCCTGTACCGCCCCAACTGGCAGGCGTGGAAGGGCCACAAGGCGGGCAATGGGCCGGCGGTGGTGAACTTCTACGACGACATCACCATTACCCCCATCTCCCCGGGAGCCTCCACGCCGAGCTCGTCCCCCTCCCCCCGGACGTCCCCGTCGGTCACGGCGCCGACCTCGCACCCCGGCGTCTCGGCCACCCCCTCGCCCTCCGCGACCGGCCCGGTTGCACCGGACACGACCACCGGCCCCGCTGACGAGATCCCTATGGACACCGGCAACGCACCCGACGTCGCCAACGACGGAGGCCCTCTGGCCGAGACCGGCTCGTCCGACCAGACCCCGGTGATCCTCACCCTCGGCGGCGCCCTGCTCGCCGGCGGCATCATCCTCGCCCTCCTCAGCCGGAGGAAGAGGGCGAAGCTCCGCGCTGCAGGCCCGCGGGGTTGAACCATCTCCACCGACCGCGGTCGCCTCACCCAGCCCGGCCACCTCGTCCAGGGCGGCCTACGGCACATCCAGGACCCGCAGCCACCTCACAGACGGCTGCACAGCCGAGCGGCGGCAGTTCCCCACGGGGTTACGACTCAAGGCGGCGGAACGGTTCGCCCTGGGTGAGGCGAGTGCAGTGATCGCCAAGAACCTGCGGGTCAGTGGCCGGTCGGTGCAGCGGTGGCGGCGGACATGGGGCGGGGACCGTCCGCCGGTTCTGCGGTCGCCGGGACCCGCGTCGCTTCCCAGACTGACCGAGAAGCAGTCGGCGCAGCCGGAGGCGGAGCCGGCGACCAGGCGGCCGACAGCTCACGGCGGAATCGCGGCGCAGGAAGCAGCATGCTGGCCGCCGCGCCTGTCGTGAGGGGCCGCCTACGATCCGTCGCCATGCGGAGAGCGCCATCGGATCGCGGGGAGGGGGCGGTCCCCTCCCCCAGCCATTGCAACCGACGCCGAGTCCAGAGCCTGCTCGTCCACAACGCCGCCCGACTCCTCGATACGACGTTCCAGGGCCAGGCAGTACGCACTGAGGACAGAGGCCTCCTGCCAACCCCTGGCCTCTTCACGCAGCACCTCGGCCGGCTGCTCGCGGACAGCACGTTCGTTCGCAACACCCATGGGCGCTTGCCAACGGGCTTCACGTTCTGTCCTGGCCCGCTGCTCATCCTGTCGGCGCCGAGCGTCTCCACAGCTCGTGCCTCGATTCGAAAGGGTGGCCTCCGACTCCGAGCGTCTTCCCCGCCCACCTCTCTCGGGCGCGACCGTCCGGCGCCTTCCGTCGTTCAGGCCGAGCGGGCCCGGGCCCCGCGGCCCGGGCCCGCTCGGGTGCGGCGTCAGGATTTGGCTGCGGAGCCTCCGTTGGACGATGCGTCGGGCTTGGTGTCGGAAGCTGCCTTGCCGCCCTGGTTCAACATGCCGCCGAGGGCACTGAGGTTGGCGCCGCCGGTCACGGCCGGTGCGACCTTGCCGGCGGCGTCGACGGCGATCTGGCTCATCTTCTGCAGGTGTTCGGTGGCGGTCTTCAACGCCTCCTGGGCGCGCTGGCCGGCCTCCTTGTCGTTGCCGGCGGCGGCCTCGATGCCCTTGGTGAGCACCTGGCTCATGGTGTTGAGACCGCTCATGTCGCGGAACAGGCTCGCGGTGGCGATGGCCTGCGCTGTCTGGAGGCCGACCGGGTCGGGCGTCGCCGCGAGCGGACTGAACTTCGCCTGGGTCGATCCGAGAGCGGCCACCGTGGTGTCGAGGTTCTGCGCGCGGGAGGCGGTGGACACCGGCGCGATATCGGCCGGTGTGATCTGGATGGGCGAGTCCTTCCAGTTCCAGAAGCGGGTGAGATCGATCTTCTCGGCCGCGTTGGACCGGCCCAGAACGGCCTCGGCGAAGACGCCCTTGGTCGCGATGGCGATCGTGTTGGTCACCGGAGTGCCGAAGGTGTTGTCGCCCGCCTTCCGGGAGTTGGTCCAGTCGTCCCGCTCCTTCTCGCTGGCGAAGTTCCAGCGGAAGCCGAGGTAGTTGCCGGTGGCGGCGATCGGCTTGGGGTCCAGCAGGGTGCCGAGCAGGACCGGTGCGGCGTTGGAGCCGGCCGGTGTGTAGGAGTAGTTGGCGAGGATGCGGCTGAGCGTCAGCTCGTCGGCGTTGGCCCAGACGGCCTGGCTGTAGTGGCGGCGGTTGTCGTTCAGGTGGTCCAGTACCGCCTGTGCCACGTTCCCGCCGCGCACGTAGAAGCCGATCGACGAGACGTACGTGCGGCTGTCGGACTTCACTGTCGAGCCGAAGAGTCCGCAGATGGCGGCGCCGCCGGCGTCTTCCGTCAGGTCCGGCGGGACGCTGGTCGTGGCGGCGATTCCGAAGTTCGCCACGCCCGAGGTCATGGTCAGGCGCAGCCCGGCGAGGCTGCCGCGGGCGCCGGTGCCGGACCAGGCGTCGACGGAGATCAGCTTGTCGCCGCCCGGGAAGGTGTAGGACGTGCGCTGCTGGACACCGGAGCCGCCGGTGTCGCCGCAGCGGAAGGTCTGTCCCTGGAAGACCACCTGGATGCTGCGGATTCCGACCTCGTCGTACCAGGCGTCGATCTTCGTCGCGTACGGGGAGTCGGCCTTCGGCGGGACGTCGAAGGGCACCGGCGTCTCCCGTGCGGCGCCGAGGATACGGAAGAGGGAGCCGTTGCTGCGGGTCAGCCAGTAGTCTCCGCTGACGGACGAGACGATCTTCGTCGTCGTCCCGTTGGCCAGCGCTTGGAGGACGTTCTTGATGCCGGCGGTGGCCGCGCTCAACGTGCCAGAATCCACGAAGGTGACCTTGCCGTCGGTCGTGGTGGCGAAGAGGATGCCGTCCGCGGCGGCCGACAGGCGCTGCACGTTCGTCAGCGATGGATTGCGCTCCGACCAGGTGGTGCCTTGGCGCGCGTACGCCCGCCCCTGCCGGGAGTACCAGGCCTTGTCCTTGCCGACCACGGCGACCTCGTCGGCCGCGATGTTCAGGTTCTGCCAGGTGCCGTTCGCGGCGCGCTGCCAGAGCATGTTGTCCGTGGCCGCGACGACGTAGAGCACCTCGTCCGTTCCGCAGGCGAGGCTCAGGCCCGTCGGGGCCTGCGGGTCGGGTTTCCAGATGGTCCCGTCGAACTGCACGAGCGTGTTGTCGGTCTTCAGCGCCCAGACGGTGTTCTTGCCCGGTGCGATGCGGATCAGGCTGCTGTCCAGGCCGGTGGACGGTAACGGGTTCCATTGCCGGGCCGCCGGATCGAACCGGACCGGGCTGCCGTCGTTCTTGCGCACCCCGTACACGCCCGCGGCCGACGCGGTCAGGTCGACCAGATCCACCCCGTCGAACTCCTGGGCCGGCGGCGCCTCCGGAGCGGTGCACGCGTCCAGCTTGCGCACGGTGGTGTCGAAGGGGTTGGCCGCCCGGATCTTCGCCGCCCAGTCGGCCGGCGCCACCGAGGCGAGCACCTCCTTGTACCGCTGCAGGCTCGAGTAGTTGAAGTGGAGCTCCTGCAGCGGGATGAACAGGCAGCGTTCCAGCTTGGTCGGCTTGGTCGTCACGTTGTAGACCTGGACGACCTCGTAGTACTGCACCGACATCGCGTGCATGTGGTTGTAGTTGGTGACCACCCGGGTGAGGACCTGGTCCTTCTCCGCCTGCGACGTCTCGCGCACGACCGTCATGTTCCGGCTGCGGGCCGCGGTCGCGAGCTGCTGGGTCCGGGCACTGATCCGCTGCGTCGCCTCCTCGGCGACCGACTTCACGCCGGTCGAGCGCGACACCGCGGTCGCGAAGCCCGTGTTCGACGACTCGCCCCAGTTGCCCCCGCCGCCCATCCCGAAGAACGAGACCCCGATGCTGCCGCCGGAGCTGGAGGACTTGCTGGTCTGGAACGCCTGGGAGTTGCCGTACTGCTCCTCGCGGGCGATCGCGTTCGCGACCTCGCTGATCGACCGGGCCTGGTCGGTGGTGCTGGAGAGCGTGTCGGCCTCGGCGGTCGTCTCGGTGCCCGTGGCCTTGGTGGTGCGCTGCCAGTCGACGACGGCGACCCTGGTGCTCTCGCCGGGGGCGAGCGCGAGGCTGTGCAGCAGTCGGCCGAGCGTGACGCCCTGCGCCGACCAGCTCTGTTCCGTGGTGACGATCATGCCCTCGGCCGGGCGGTCGTAGAACGGCAGGTTCTCCTCGCCCAGGTCGATCGCGCCGGTCAGCTTGCGCGTAGGCTTCGCCCCGGGGATGTCGGTGAGCACCACCGAGCGGTAGCGGACGATCTCCACCGGGTAGTTGCCGGTTGTCGGCAGCAGGTCCTTGGGCGTCGGGCCGTCGAGCATGGCCTTGTCCACTTCGAACGCGGGCGTCTGCGTCCCCGACGTGTTGGTGGCCGGTGTTCCGGCGCTCGGACTACTCATGGGATCCCCCTGCGAAGACGATGAGGCGAACTCCGTTGGCACGCCATGGACGTGGGGCGCGCGAAGGCAGGGAGCACGGCGCTCCCCGGCCGCTCGAAATTACACAGGCTGATCACATTCCCTCCACGCTTTGTCGAGCTTGGCCGGAAAGCACCACACAGAGTCATGGAACGTGCACGTCGCGCAGTGCGGTGCGCGACCGCCCGCGCGCGCCATGGCCGGATCCCACGGCGAAGGGGCCGGCTTACCGGAGAGCGGCCGAGCACAGGCCCCACTCGCGGCCGCCCACTCCCGGTCGTCGGCTGCCGTGCAGCGCCGGGAGCGCCACGGCACATGTCGCATCAGCATCGCGGCGATGTGCAGACCGCCCCCGAGGAACGGCTCAGCAGGCGAGTTCGCGCTCCAGCGGCGTGCGGTAGGCAGGGGTGAAGCGACGCTCCCCGAGGAAGGACGCGATCCTGTGCGCCTCGGTCTCGACGGCTGACCGGGCCTCGCGGCCGGGGTTGGTGAGCAGCCGCCAGTTCAGGGTGCCGTCCTCGCGCTGGGCCCATCCGCCGACGATCCGGCCGTCCCACCACACGGTGGGGCCGATGTTGCCCATCCGGTCGAAGAGCGCGGGGACGTGGGCGGGGTCGAGGTGGAAGCCCCGGTCACGCCAGCCCATGGGGGTGGGGTCCAGGGCGGGCAGCAGCACCGCCGAGGGCTCGGCGCCACCGGCCGGCTCCAGGTCCCCGGCGAGGGCGTGTCCCGTGCCCTCGTCCAGGTCGACGTCCACCGCTCCCGAAGCGGCGATGGCCTTGCGGGTGTCGGTGACGGTCCAGCCGGTCCACCATTGCACGTCGGCAACGGTGCCGGGGCCGAAGGCGCCCAGCCAGAGCCGCACCAGCTCGGCCCGCGCAGACGCCGGTTCCATCCCGGGAAGGTCCGGGCCCAGGGCCCAGGCGTGCTGGTTGCTGGTCCAGCCGCCCCTTCGCGTCGCGCGCACGACACGCCCTTCGGCGGCCAGCACGAACAGCAGATCGGCGGCGACGCTGCGGCGCGACTCGTACCGCTTGCCGGGCGCGACGACGATCTGCCGCTCCAGCCCGCTCACTTCGGCGGCCAGTTCGGTGGTGCTCGCCTCGCCCTGCCCGGCGAGAGCGGCCAGGACATGGCGGGACACCGTCGAAAGCCATCGCTCGTCCCCGATCCCGGACGACTCCAGCTGCCGCAGCAGCTGCTTGCGGCGTACGGCCGCGTGGGGCCGCCCGACCGCCGCCAGCAGCACCGGGGCGAGCTCGCTGGGCGTCACGAAGAGGGTGCAGCGCATCGCGGTCATCCGCAGCAGCGCGGCCCTCTCGTACAGCTCCCGCTCCACCGAATCGGCACAGGGGGCGGCGAGCCGGGCGGCGGCGGAGAGGTACACGGTCGCCGCGTCGGTGGCGTGCAGCGCCAGCACCGACCGCGCCGCCTCCCGTACGCCGGCGACCCGCGCCCCGGGGTGGAGGAGCTACCGGCGCACCAGGCGGGCGCGCCTCTCACGGTCGGTGATCCGAGGGCGGGGGATGCTGCTCACGGTGGTTCCTCAGCTGTCCTGGATGTCCGGGCGGGCGGGGGCGGCGGTGAGGATGAGCCGCAGGATGCCCTCCACCTCGGCACGCGTCGGGGGTTCACTGCCGGCCAGGCCCCGCAGGGTCAGCCCGTTCGCGGCCACGGCGGCGGCGCGGGCGGTGAGCGGATCGACGTACCGGGACAGGGCGTCGACACTCGCCTCGATGTACCGGTCGGCGATGGGCCTCAGCGCCGGGCGGCGCAGCGCGGCCAGATACAGCTCGAACTCCACGACCTGCTGACCGCGCTGGGGGCCGAAGCCGTCGAGCAGCGCGTCGGCGAGCAGCACGGCGAGCTGCTGCGGTGTGAGCTCGGGGCGCCGGGCCACCCAGTCGTCCAGGTAGGCGGTGAAGTGGTCGACCGAGCGCTGCAGAGCGGCTCGGATCAGGTCGTCCTTGCCTGCGAAGTGGTACGTCGTCGCACCCAGCGGGACACCGGCCTCCTCGGCCACCGCCCGGTGGGTCAGCCCTTCGATACCGCGGGCGGCGATGACCCGCTCGGCGGCCGCGACGACTTCCTCGGCCCGCGCCCGCGGGTCGTACCGGCGCCGCTTGGGGCCGCCCGCATCCGCCATCACCACATCACTCCCTGGAGCCTCGCACACGATCAGAGAACCAAATTCCTGAACGAATGTATCAATCCTAACCGACACTTCCGAGACCGTCAGATCGCCGCTCGTCGACGCCGACCAGTTGAGGAGTTCCACCGCTAAGCGGACGCAGCAGACATGGCATCCCCCGCCCCGATTCTGCTACTTTCGCCCGATTTACCAGTAACGCTGGACAGGCAATCTGTACCTATGTACTAATTGAAGAAGCGCCGCGGGACGCGACGCCAACCCGTGCGAGCTGCTGCCCCCCTGAACGACCACGTCATCGGAGTCACCCGGAAAGCCCGGCACCGCACAACGCCTCGCACCAACCCCTCACGCACAAGGAGTCCGTCATGAGTCCACGAAGATCGCCGTCCTCGGCACCGGCGGCGGAGGCCGAGCGCACGCCGCCAAACTGGCCGAACTGGGCCACCAGGTGTACGTCGGCACCCGCGATCCCCAGGCCACCCTGGCCCGCACCGAACCCGACATGATGGGCAACGCCCCGTACAAGGAGTCGGACCTCACGCCGAGCCGTAGCAGGTCCAGCGGTGGCCGAGGGCGCATCATCGGCCGGCCGGAGCAGGTACGCCGAGAAGGCTGCCGAGGCAGGCGTCGACGGGCGTTCCGGCGTGATCCGCGATCAGCGGCGCCGACACCCTGGGTAAGGGCCGCTGAACGGGCCGCGCGACCGGCCGGGCTCCCGCCCACCGCGCGCCGAGGCGTGGTGCCGGAGCGCACCCGGCCCGGGGCCACGAAAGCCGCGCACTCAATTGCGGACCGTATCTGTCCGCAATGGGTCCTAGCGTGGTTCTCGTAAGCCGGTGGTCCGTCCGGACCCGGCAGCGCCTCCAGTGGCGGGCGTTCCACGCCGCCCGATAGTGAGCGAGGGCGCCCCCGTGTACCGGACGGACCACCCCGTGTAGTTTTCGTGCATCCGTGGAGGATGATCCCCGTGGCGAACAACGCCCTCACCGAGCCCGTCCACCGCACCGTCAAGGGTCCCGCGGGCCGGATCCACTTGGTGGAGCAGGGCAGCGGCCCGCTGGTCCTGCTGCTGCACGGCTTCCCGGAGTCCTGGTACTCCTGGCGCCACCAGCTCCCCGCGCTGGCCGCGGCCGGCTACCGGGCCGTCGCGATCGACGTGCGCGGCTACGGCCGCTCCTCCAGGCCCGCCGACGTCTCCGACTACCGCATCGGCGACCTGGTCGCCGACAACGTGGCCGTCGTCAAGGCCCTCGGCGAGGAGCAGGCCGTCCTCGTGGGCCACGACTGGGGGTCCGTCATCGCCGCGAACTCCGCACTCCTCGCCCCGGAGACGTTCCGGGCCGTCGCCCTGATGTCGATCCCGTACGCGCCTGCGGGCGGGCCGAAGCCGGGCGAGATGTTCGCGCACATGGCCCCTCCGGAGCACGAGTTCTACGTGGCCTACTTCCAGGAGCCCGGCCGCGCCGAGGCGGAGATCGAACCCGACGTGCGGGGCTGGCTGCGCGGCTTCTACGCCTGCATGTCCCCCGACACCATGGCCGGCCCGACCGAGCCCCCGGCCGTCCTGGTCCCCCACGGGCACCAGATGCGCGAACGCTTCCCCAAGGCTCAGCCCGGCTGGCTCTCGGACGCCGACCTGGACGTGTACGCCGGCGAGTTCGAGCGCACCGGCTTCGTCGGCGCCCTGAACCGGTACCGCAACTTCGACCAGGACTGGGCGGACCTCCAGCCCCACGCCGGGGCGCCGATCACCCAGCCCTCGCTGTTCATCGGCGGCGCCCTGGACGGCACCGTCATGATGCAGGGCGAGGTCATCAAGGCGTTCGAGCACACCATGCCGAACATCCACGCCACCCACATCCTCGACGGCGCAGGCCACTGGCTCCAGCAGGAACGCCCCGAAGAGATCGGCAAGCTGCTCACCGAATGGCTCGCGGCCATCGACGGCTGACCGGCCGTCGCCACCAGCAGCACGGCCCCGGGACGCCACCGCGCCCCGGGGCCGCCCCGCTCCGTCCGCCCCATCCGAAGGGACACCCGCCCGGCAGCCGCGGCCTCCGGGTTTCCGATCATGACCTCGAAACGGCCGAAGATCACCGACGAGCACCGGCGGCATCTGCTCACCGCCCGGCACCTGCTCACTCCCGCGGCCCGCGCGGCCACCCCCGAACAAGCCGTCGGCGCCGTGCTCGCCCTGCACGCCACGGACCCGGCCACCGTCCACCTCGGCCTCGCCGCCCGCCTGGCCACCCCGTCCCTCGCCGAGGCCGAACGCGCCCTCTACACCGACCACACCCTGGTGCGGATGCTGTGCATGCGCCGCACCATGTTCGTCGTCCCCCGCCACCTGGCACCCGTCATCGACGCCTCCACCGCACGCACCGTCGCGGCCCGCGAACGCAGAAACCTCCTCAAGGTCCTGAACGCACAGCTCGGCCACGACGCACGCTGGCTGAGGGCCACCGAACAGGCTGTCCTGGCCGCGCTCGCCGAGCGCGGCGAGGCGTCCGCGACCCAGCTCGCCGACGCCGTACCCCAGCTGCGTGAGCGGATCGTCGTCGCAGCCGGCAAGCCGTACGAGTCCAGGCCGCGACTGACCAACCGGGTCCTGTCCGCCCTCGCCGCCGAAGGCCGCATCCGCCGCGGCCGCCCCCTGGGCACCTGGGCCTCCTCCCAGTTCCGCTGGACCATCGCCGAACCCCACCCCGAACTCCCCGCCGACCAGGCCCGCGCCGAACTCGCCACCGCCTACCTGGAGTCCTTCGGCCCCGCCACCACCGAAGACCTCAAGTGGTGGACCGGCTGGACCCTGACCGACACCCGCACGGCCCTCGCTGCCACAGCCGCCGTCGACGTCGGCCTGACCAGCGGCCCCGGACACGCCCTGCCCTCCCAACTCGACCCACCCACCGCCCCCGAGCCGGCCGCCGCCCTGCTGCCCGCACTCGACCCCACCCCCATGGGCTGGCGCCACCGCGACTGGTACCTCGACCCCACCCACGCCCCTGAGCTGTTCGACCGGTACGGGAACATCGGCCCCACCCTCTGGTGGAACGGCCGCATCATCGGCGGCTGGGCCCAACGCCCCGACGGCGAAATCGTCACCCGACTCCTCGCCGGTACCGGCATCAACCGCGACGCCCGAACCTCGATCACCACACACGCCGCACGGCTCGCCGCCTTCCTCGGCGAAACCCGCATCCGCCCCAGCTTCCGCACCCCACTCGAACGACACCTCTCGCAGTAGGGCAACGCCCGACCCGCCGCAGCGGACCGGACGAAGGCTTCCGCTTTCCGTTCAGCGGGCTCAGCGGGCTCTGCGGGCTCAGCGGGAGTGCCAGCCGGGGAAAGGTCACCGACACGCAGGCGACTGCCTCCGAGAACCCGTCGGCGGCGCCTCGTGGTCCAGGACCGCGCGTCGCTCGGATCATCGGGCTTCTGGACGTGGTACCACTGTGCCCGATGGGGGATCTACGCATGCACGTGGCCACATGGGGCTGTAGTCGGGAGAACTGCCGAAGGTCTGGAGCGGACATCTCCGCGAGGCTTCCGGTCCGTCTCCCGGAGCGAAGGCAGGGGCAGTGAGGAACCGAGCGGTCCCGGCGTCCGTCCTGGTGGGAGTCGGGTCGTACGTGCCGCCGCGCCGGGTGGCCAACGAGGAACTGGCGGAGCGCCTGGGCCGGTCGCCCGAATGGATCTTCCAGCGCTCCGGCATCCGGTTCCGGCACGTCGTGGAGCCGGGCACCACCAGCGGGGACCTGGCCGTCGCGGCCGGCCGCGAGGCCCTCTCCCGGGCGGCGGTCGGTGACGTCGCGGCCGTGGTCGTCGCCACCACGACCCCGGACAGACCGTGCCCCGGCACCGCCCCGAGCGTCGCCTCGCGCCTCGGGATGACCGGGGCGGCCGCACTGGACGTCCAGGCCGTGTGCGCCGGCTTCGTCTACGGACTGGGGGTCGCCCAGGGCCTGATCGCCGCGGGCACGGCCGACAGCGTCCTGGTCGTCGGCGCGGACACGCTCTCGCTGAACGTCGACCCGGCCGACCCCACGAGCATGCTCTTCGGAGACGGCGCCGGCGCCGTCGTCCTGCGCGCGGGCCGCGACGAGGAGCCCGGCGCCCTCGGGGCCTGCGTCCTCGGCAGTGACGGTGGCGGGCGCGATCTGATCACCGTACGGGGCGGAGGGGCCGAGGAACGCTCGACGGCCGGAGGCGCCCCGGCCGACCCGTACATGCGCCTGGAGGGTCGGGAGGTGTTCTGGCGGGCCGTGGAGCACATGACGTCCGCCTCGCGCGCGGCGCTGGACGCCGCGCGGTGGAAGCCGGAGGAGGCGGACCGGATCGTCGCGCACCAGGCGAACGCGCGGATCCTGACCATGCTCGCGCAGCGGCTGGGCGTCGCGGCGGACCGCGTGCTGTCCGACATCGAGCGGGTCGGCAACACCTCGGCTGCCTCGATCCCGATCCTGCTCGACCGCGCCGACCGCGCGGGAGACCTCGAACCCGGACACCGGGTCCTGCTCACCGCCTTCGGCGGCGGCCTCGCCTGGGGCGCCACCACCCTCGTGTGGCCGAGCCTCGCACGACCGCACTGACCCGTCCCGCTCATTCCGGAGGAACGACATGTACGACACCCTGGTCGGCATCCTGACCGGCAGGTTCCAGGTGCGGCCCGAGCTGGTGACCCCCGAGGCCACCCCGCCGGCCCTCGGACTGGACTCGCTGTTCGTGGTGGAGCTGTCCTTCGTACTGGAGGAGGAGGCCGGACTGAAGATCAGCTTCGACGCCCTGGGGGAAGCCGACACCGTCGCCGACATCGCACGGCTGATGCAGGACGAGCGGAACAGGCAGGGCATGCGGGACGCGTCGCTCTGACATCCGCCGGCCGTCTCCGCGAGGGGCGTCAGCGGCGGGCGGCGCCCCGGGGGCGCCGGAACAGCAGGGCGTGCACCGTGAAACGCGATCCGTCGAACTCCGCCCGGCCCTGCTCCCGCAGTTCCTTCAGACGGAGTTGCAGGGCCTCCCGGTGCTCGGCGTACGCCAGCAGCGGGATGTCCATCTCGAAGACCTCCAGCGTCTCGGCATCGTAGCCGCGCGAGGTGAGCTCCGCGACGGTCCGGGGGACGTCGGCGAGGGATGAGTGCGCCATGAGCAGGCAGCCGCCCGGCGCCAGGAGCCCGTCCACGCGGTCGACGACGGCGTCGTACACCGCGCGGCCGCCCCGCCGGGCGACGAGGGCCGTCTCCAGCCCGTCCGTCCTGGCGTAGCCCGGGTCGTGGGGAAGGTGCGGCGGGTTGGTGATCACCAGGTCGAACCGCTCGCTCGGCGCGTACTCCTCCAGCGGCGACGTGACGCACGTCAGTCGTGAGCGGTCGAGCCCGTTGGCCGTCACGTTGGCCACGGTCTGGGCGACGGAGGCGGGGTTGATGTCCAGGGCGGTCACCCGCTCGGCGCCGGCCGCGAGCAGGGCGACGCTGTAGAGACCGGAACCGGCGCCGATGTCAAGGGCGTTGACGCCCTCCAGTACGGGGGTGCCGGCGCCGTCGAGCGCGCTGAGCAGGCTCAGTCCGCAGTCGGTCGGGAACAGGACCTCCGAGGGGTCCTCCACCATGAGCCGCAGACGCATGCCACGGAACTTCAAGATCCCGCACGAGGGCCGGACCTCCCACAGCGAACCGCTCTCGCCGGCGGGCAGGACACGGCGTCGTGTCGGTGTGCGGTCGGGAGCACCGGTCATCGGAACGGGACCTTTCAAGAGGGAGAGGAGGGCCGACGGGAGCTGGGGAAGGAGGCCATTGGCCCGGCGTGATCGGTCACTCGGCGAGGGCGGACAGCACGATCCGTACGGAGTCGTCGGCGACGCGCCGCGCGCGCGACTCCGTGACCAGGCCCTCGACATAGCCGAAGTTCCAGGCGAGCGTGCCGTGCACGGTGGTCGCCGTCGCCACGACGGCGCCCATCACCGAGACGCCCGTGAGGAACTGGGCGCCGTCGATTCGCCAAGGGCCCGTCCGGTCGGGGAAGTCGTAGCGGCCGACGTTGGACAGGCAGAGGTTGATCGGCCCCTTCTCGTCCATGAATCGCATGAACGAGGCGCCGTCCGCCAGCGAACCGGGGCCCGCCACGCGCGGCAGGCTGATCGTCGCCAGGTGGTCCTTCCGCTTCCGGCGCCGCGCCAGGTCCCGGCTGATGTCCCGGGCCATGGGCCACAGCGACCCGCCCGGCTCGTACCGGACGCGGGTGGGGACCGTGGCCACGTAGGTGCCGACCTCGTCCGGGAGGACGGGCGGTTCGAGGTCGGCGCGGAAGTCGACCGGCGAACCGATCGAGAAGTACGCGGCGGCCGGGGTGCCCGCGTCCCGGGCGACCGCCGACACCATCGCGGCGGCCAGGGCCCCGTGGACCGTGGTGCCGTGCCGCCTGGCCGCCCGCACCAAGTGCTGCAACTGGTCGGCGGTGAGGGACCGGTGCGTCATCCGGGTGCGCCGCCGCTCGAACGGGACGTGCCCGTCGGGGACGATCCGCTGTGCGGGGCGGGTCACGGACGCCCGTTCCTCCCGGCGCATCAGGGCCCGGAACCCGGCGGCGCCCGCCGCGCCCCGGAGGCGACGCGGGAGCAGGTCGTCCGTCGCGGGGAGGACCCGCCGGGCAACGGTCTGCGGCGATGCCTCGCGGTCCAGCAGTGCGGCGATCTCGATCCACTCGCGGACCAGGGACAGGCACGTCTTGCCGTCGGCGACGACGTGCGAGACCGTCAGGAGCAGGTCGTGGACCTCGGCCTCGTCTTCGCCTCCTGCCGATGTGATCACCAGGGCCCGTAGCAGCGGTCCGGTGCGCCAGTCCAGGCCCTCCGCGAGCTCTCGCTCATCGACCTCGTGCTGCCACCGGGTATCCGCGGTGGGATCGTCCGGTCGCACGTGGACGAGCCGGAGCGGGATCTGTCGTCCGTCCAGGGGGACGAAGGCGGGGTGTGCTCCGGTCCCGTCGTCGGTGATCGCGACGCGCAGCAGGGGGTGCCGTAGCTGGAGGACGTCCAGGGCGCGGCGGTGCAGCGACGGGGACAGACGCCCGTGGACCCGGGCGCGGGCGACGACGTTGAGCGGCGACGTCCGGTCGGCGATCCAGTACAGCCGTTCCAGGGGGCTCAGGTCCCGGCGGACGTCACCGGGCCCGGCGGTCCGCCCGCCCGGGGGGTACGTGAGGGCCTGCGCGGTCTGGCGGACGAGGACGCGGCGGGGCACCAGCCGGAAGTAGGCGTCGCGGAGCACGCGCCGGTGCGGATGGGCCCCCTGGGTCAGCCTGTTCATGTCGCGGGAGCCGGCCACCATCGCCCGTGCGCGGTCGCGGCGCAGGTCCTCGTACGCGCGCAGGGCCCGCACCGGGTCGTCACGCGTCGCCGGATCGGCCAGCGCGCGGGCCAGGACGACGGCGTCCTCCATGGCCGTGCCCGCACCCTGGGCGAGCGTGGTCAGCATGGGGTGGGCGGCGTCGCCGAGGAGGGTGAGGGGTCCCTCGCCCCACCGCTCCAGGAAGGGCCGGTCGCGCGAGGGGACGGTGAGGATGTCCGCCTCGGGGGTGGCCTCGATCGCCGCCCGCACCTCCTCGGCCCACCCTTCGTACGCCCGTCGGACGGCGTCCTTGACGCGTTCCGGGGCGGGCGCCCCGGGGCCGGTGCTCATGGCGGCCCACCAGTAGCACCGGCCGTGGCCGATGTCGATGAGGCCGAAACGCTGTCCGCGCCCCCAGTAGTGGCGTACGGCCCCCTCGGTGAGGCGCGGGTGCCGGAAGGGGACGATGCCGAGCCGGAAGAGGTGGTCGCAGTCCCGCGGCCGCTCTGGCCCGACGAGGTGGCGCCGTACGGCCGAGTGGAACCCGTCGGCGCCGACGAGGACGTCCCCGCTCGCCGAACGGCCGTCCTCGAAGCGGACGGTGACCCCCGGACCCGCGGTGTCGAAGCCGACGGCGGTCGCCCCCAGGTGGACCGGGCAGTCGCCGGCCTCCGCCAGCAGGGCCTCCTGGAGGTCCGCGCGGCTGAGGCAGAAGCTCCGCGCGCCCGCCCGCTCGCAGGCCTCCCCGAACGGCAGGTCCCTGATGAGCCGGCCGCGCCGGTCCATGATCCTGAACGACTCCACGGCCCGGCCGCGTTTCTCCAGGCCCAGGTCGATGCCGAGGCCCGCGAGGGCGGTGACGGCGTTACTCATGACCGACAGGCCGGAGCCGGCCTCGCGCAGCTCGGCGGCGCGTTCGTACACCTCGACGTCGACGCCGACGCGCCGGAGTGCGACCGCGCACGTCAGACCGCCGATGCCGGCACCGATGACGAGGACTTTCGCGGGACGTCCCAATGGCATGGCGTCAGCCCACTCCGTGGTCGTGGTCGGATACGTCGGTCAGTCCGGCGAGGATGCTCGCCAGACGGGCCACGTGCGGCTCTTCCATCATCGTCAGGTGGTCCCCGGGGACCCGGACCGTTCGGATCCGTCCGCCGGTCACGGCGCTCCAGCCGTTGCAGGGGTCCTGATGGCGGGTGCGGGCGGCGCCGTGCATGGCGGACAGGACGGTCGGCAGCGGCTCAGCTGCCCGGACCAGCGTGAGGTCCTGGTCCTCGCGCGGGGGCCGGTAGGCCAGCGTCGCCTGCCAGTTCGCCCGGTAGACGTCGAACAGGCGGCGGACGACGGACCCGGAGCTGTCGGCCGGCAGGATGCCGCGCTCGCCCGCGACGCGGGCCATGGCCGCGAACCTCTCCTCCGCCGGGCCGGCCCCGCCCGGGACGGCCGGAGCGGGTGCCGTGCCCCCGTCGCGCGGCCAGAGCAGCTCGTGGAAGAACCACTCCAGCATGGCCTCGTCGTCGTGGGAGGAGCGTGGTCCCTGGTCCAGGGCGGTGGTGTCCACCACCAGCAGGGTCACCCGCTCGCCCTGCGCCCTCAGCCGGCGGGCGATCTCGAAGGCGACGAAGCCGCCGAAGGACCATCCGCCGATGGTGTACGGGCCGTGCGGGCGCACCCTGCGCAGCGCGGTGAGGTAGCTGTCCGCCAGGTCCTCCACCGTGCCCAGCGGCGTGGTGCCGGGGTCGGCCCCGGCCGCCTGGAACGCGTACAGCGGCCGGTCGGCCGGGAAGTGCCGGGCGAACGCGACGTAGCACAGCACGGTGCCGCCCATCGGGTGGACCATGAACAGTGGTGGTCGGGTGCCCTGCGGGCGGAGCGGCACCAGGGGATCGAACGCGGCCTCCGCGCCACCGTCGCGCAGCCGGGCCGCGAGCCCGGCGGGGGTGGGCGTCGCGACGAAATCGGCCAGGGGGAGGCGCACCCGGTAGAGCCGCTCGATCCGGACCACCAGCCGCATCGCGGTCAGCGAGGTGCCGCCGAGGTCGAAGAGGCTGTCGTGCGTCCCCACCGCGTCCAGGCCCAGGGTGTCCGCCATCATCTCGGTCAGCGTCCGCTCGTACGCGTCGCGCGGACCGGTGTCGGGAGCGCGGCCGGGGGCGGCCAGCGGGGTGCGGCGCAGTGCGGCGTCGTCGCGCTTGCCGCTGGGCGTCAGCGGCCACCGGGAGACCCATTGCAGGTGGGAGGGGACCATGTGAGCGGGCAGCACGGCGCGCAGCCCCTCGCGGACACCGGCCAGGTCCTCGTCCGTGCCCTCGCCGAGGAGGAAAGCGGCGAGGAAGGTCTCGCCGTCCGCCCGCTCGCGGGCCACGACCGCGGCGTCGCGCAGGCCGGGAAAGCCGTGGGCCAGGCCGGTGACGGCCAGTTCCACCTCGGCCGGTTCCACGCGGAAGCCCCGTACCTTCACCTGCGCGTCGTCGCGCCCGAGGAAGACGACGTCGCCGCCCGGAAGCACCATGCCGACGTCCCCCGTGTAGTAGAGCCGTTGACCCCCGTCCGCGAACGGGTGCGGCAGAAAGCGCTCCTTGGTCAGGTCGGGGCGGCCCTCGTAGCCGTCGGCCAGGAAGTTGCCGCCCAGGTACACGTCGCCCCGCGCCCCGATCGGCACCGGGCGCATCCGCTTGTCCAGGACGTGCACCTCGGCGCCGTCGACGGCGCGGCCGATCGGCGGCAGCGCGGGGAAGGCCGCGGGGTCCCCGTCCATGGTGAACGCGGTGACCACGTGCGTCTCGGTGGGTCCGTAGTGGTTCTCCAGGACGGCCCCCGGGAGCCCGGCGCAGAACGCGCGGATCTCCGGCGTCACGCGCAGCTGCTCGCCGCAGGTGATCACCGACCGCAGGGCCGTCGGTGTGACGCCCAGCGCCCCGGCGGACTCGGCGAGCTGCTGGAGGGCCACCGGGGGGAGGAAGACCTGCTCGACGCGCTCGCGGTCGAGCAGGCGCAGCAGCGCGGGCATGTCGCGCCGCCGCGCGTCGTCGGCCAGACACAGGGTGCCGCCGGAGCACAGCGTGGAGAAGATCTCCTGGAAGGAGATGTCGAAGCTCAGCGGCGCGAACTGGAGCGTGACGCCGCCCGGGACCGCGCTGGGCGCCGTCGCCTGCCAGGCCACCAGCGCGGCCAGGGTGCGGTGCGGCATGACGACGCCCTTGGGGGTCCCGGTGGAGCCCGAGGTGAAGAGGACGTACGCGGTGTCCTCGCCGCCCGGTCCGCTCCCCGCCGGTGCGGCCGGTCCGCCGCCCGGTGCGGGTGAGGCCACCGACTCGGCGGGCAGCAGCAGTGCCGGGTCGCCGGCCAGGTGGGCGTGTGCGGCCTCGGCCACGACGCGGAAGGGCCGGGCCTGCTCCACCATGGTGGCCAGCCGGGCGGGCGGATAGCCGACATCCATCGGGACGACCGCGCATCCGGCGCGCAGGACGCCCAGCAGCACCGCCATGGTCAGCGGGGACCGGTTCATGGCGACCCCGATCCGGGCGTTCGCCGGCGCGCCGAGCGCGCACAGCCGCCCGGCCACGTTCTCCGCGGCACTGGCCAGCCGGGCGTAGCTCCACCGTTCCCCGCCCCCCACCACGGCGGTCGCGTCCGGGGTGCGGGCCGCCTGCTCGGCGAAGCGGGAGACGACCGTGGGGTGCTCCGCCCGAGGGGCGAGGAGGGGGCGGGGGGCGAGGAAGGCGAAGTCCGGCGCTTCGTGCGGCTGTTCCGCCAGACGGCGCAGGACGCCCAGATAGCACTCCGCGTAGAGGTCGCCCTGCTCGGCCGGGAAGGTCTCCCCGTCGCAGTCGACCCGTAGCCACGTGCCGGTGCCGTCCGGTTCGGTGATCGCGTTCACCAGGAGGCGGAAGTCGTTCTCCTCCCAGGTGCGGAACCCGGTCAGGCGCAGACCGGGCACGTCGAACACGCGCGAGAGCTGGCGGAAGCGCACGTAGTTGAAGGCGGTGTCCAGGACGGGGCCGCCGTGATCCTCCTGGACGGCGCTCAGCGGGTAGTGGCGATGGGGGTGGTCCTCCTGCTCCTGGCGGAAGCTGGCGCGTGCCACCTCCAGCCAGCTGTCCCGCGCGGTGTCCAGCCGTACGGGCACGGTGTTCAGGAAGAGCCCGGCGGTGCGCTCCGCACCGGCTGTCCCGGGGCGGCCGTGGGTGACGAGGCCCGTGGTGACGTCACGGGTGCCGGCGAGCGCCGCAAGCGTCAGGGCGTGCGCCGCGAAGAGCACGGACTTGACGGGCAGGGCGTGTTCGGCGGCGAGGCTCCGCACCCGCTCGACGAGTGCGGCGGGCAGGTCGACCCGCCGGGAGGCCGGACGGTGGCCGGTGCCGGGCAGGTGGGGCGAGAACGACTCGACCGGCAGGGGCTCGCAGCCTGCCAGCTTCTCGCGCCAGTACCGCCGGGACTCCGGCGAACGCAGGGCGGCCCGCTCCAGCCGCACGTGGGCCGCCGGTGAGGGGGGCGCCGCTCCGTCCACGGGGCCGGTGTCCAGGCCGAGGCCGTGGGCGTAGTCCTGGAGCAGCTCCTGGAGCAGGGTGGCGACGCTCCCGCCGTCGAGGAGCGCGTGGTGGAAGCTGAGGACCAGGTCGACCGCCGCGGGGCGCACATGGGCGCGGAACAGGTACAGCGGCGGCCGGTCGAAGACGTACGGGTGGCGGCGGCGCTCCTCGACGTGCGCGGCCACCTCGGCCTCGGCCGCCGCGTCGTCCAGCGCACGCAGGTCGGCGACCTCCAGGCCACCGCACGCCCGGGGCAGGACGACCTGCAACGGCTCGGCGCCATTCAGGTCGAAGGCGGAGCGCAGCACCGGGTGCCGGGCCGTCAGCCGGTCGAAGGCGCGGCGGAACTCCTCCTCGTCCCACGGCATCTCCAGGGTGTACCGGAAGACGTCCCGGTACCGGGCCGAGGACTCGTACCGACGGCTGTGGTAGAGCAGGCCGAGCTGGAGCCGGGTCAGCGGATGGGCGTCCTCGGCGTCCCGCAGCCGGGCCCGGTCCACGTCGGCCACGAGGGCGAACGGAGCCGGGCCGGCCTCGGTGCCCGGCGCGTCGCACTCCTCGGCGTACGGGGCGAGACCCGCCACCGTCGGGTTCCTCAGGATGTCGGTGAGCGAGAGGCGCAGGCCCCGGGCCTCCGCCTCGGCGCGCACCCTGAGCATGGTGATCGAGTCGCCGCCGAGGGCGAAGTAGTCGTCGTGCACCCCCACCGCGTCGTGGCCCAGGACGCGGGCCCAGACCTCGGCGAGGACCGCCTCGGCGCGGTCGCGCGGCCGCCCGCTTCCGGCGGCCCCGGAGATCCCCGCGGTGTCGTCCGGCGCGGGGAGGGCGCGGTGGTCGGCCTTGCCGTTGGGAGACAGCGGGACCGCGTCGATCCGGGTGAAGGACGCCGGGACCATGAACGCCGGCAGCGCCCGTCCGAGCCGCTCGCGCAGCAGCGCCGGGTCGAGGCCGGTCGCGGCCCCGGCGACGTAGTAGGCGGCCAGGACGACTCCCCGGTCGGCGGTGGTACGTGCCACCACGACGGCGTCGCGCACCCCGGGGACCGCTCGCAGGGCTGCCGCCACCTCGCCGGGCTCGACGCGCTGCCCCCGGATCTTGACCTGGTCGTCGATCCGTCCGAGGTACTCCAGGGTGCCGTCCGCGAGCCACCGGGCCAGGTCCCCGCTGCGGTAGAGCCGGCCGCCCGGTACGAACGGGTCTTCGCCGAACTTCTCGGCGGTCAGCTCCGGACGGTCGAGGTAGCCCCGGGCGACTCCGACTCCGCCGATGCACAGCTCGCCGGCGACGCCGACGGGCTGCGGCACGTCGTCGACGCCCAGCACGTACAGCCCGGTGTTGTCGATCGGCCGGCCGATGGGGACCCGTACGACGGCGTGGCCGGGGCCGGTCGGACAGTCGTAGGACGAGACGTCGACCGTCGCCTCGGTCGGGCCGTACAGGTTCACGAGCCGGGTCGGCTCCTCGCCGCCGTTCTCGCGACGGCACCGGTCGGCGAGACGGTTGAACCGTTCGACCTGTGCCCCGGCCAGGGCCTCGCCGCTGCAGTGGACGTACCGCAGGGACGCGATGCCCCGGCGTGCCTCCGGCGACTCCTCCAACAGGTCGAGGAACGGGCCGAGCATCGAGGGGACGAAGTGCACGGCGGTGACTCCGTGCTCGCGGACGGCTCTCAGGACCTCGCGCGGGTCGCGCTGGCCGCCGGGCGGCAGCAGGGCCACGGTCGCGCCCTCGACGGCCCACCAGAACAGTTCCCACACCGAGACGTCGAAGGAGACCGGCGTCTTCTGCAGGAGCACGTCCCCTTCCCCGAGCGGGTAGCGGCGCTGCATCCAGGCGAGGCGGTTGACCACGCTGTGGTGCTCGACCATGACGCCCTTGGGCTGCCCGGTGGAGCCGGAGGTGTAGATGACGTAGGCGAGGTTCCGGGAGGTGGCGACCGGCTCGACCGGGGCGCCGCCGCCGTTCAGCAGGTCGTCGATCGGCCGGACCGGTACGCGTGGGGGGTGGTCGGAGGGGGCTTCGCCGGCGCTCGGGGGGAGGCCGGCGGACCCGCCGTCGACGATCACCAGCCTGGCGCGGCTGTCGCGCAGCAGGAAGTCCACGCGCTCGGACGGGTGGTCGGGATCCACGGGCACGTAGGCGCCGCCGGCCTTCAGGATGCCGAGCAGCGCGACCGGCAGCCGCGGCCCCCGCTCCATCATCACCGCGACGCGGTCGTCCGGGCCGACGCCCTCCGCCCGCAGGGCGCGGGCGACGCGGTCGGCCCGCTCGTCGAGCTCGGCGTAGGTCAGCGCTTCGCCGGACGCCGTGACGACGGCGGTCCGTTCCGGGTGGGCGGCGGCCCGGGCCTCGAACAGCCCGTGCAGGGTCGCCCGGTCCGCGTAGGGCACCCGGGGGCCGTGCGCGCGTCCGGCGGTGAGGTCCCGGTGCTCGGCCGGAGTCAGCATGGGCACGTCTCGGAGCGGCCGGTCCAGCCGGTCCGCCCCGTGCTCCAGGAGCGTCCTGAGGTGGCCGGCCGCGGCGGCGACGGGGAAGTCATCGTCGAAGACGTCGCGGGCGCAGTCCAGGTCGACGCGGACGTCGGACGTGTCGTCGAAGGCGGAGACCATGACGCCCAGCGCCGCCTGGTCGTGGCAGGGGGCCATCAGGGCGCTGCGCCGGACGATCCCCGGGACGTCCGGACGGGACCAGTTCACGGAGGAGAGCGTCACGTCGAAGAGCTGCCGCGGGCCCCCGGCCGCCGGGGACGCCTCGCGCATGACCTCGCCGAGCGGGAGCCGTTCGTGGCGCCGGAGCCGGCGGGTCGTGTCCCGGACCTCGGCGAGGAGTTCCCGGACGGTCAGTCCGCCGGGGGCCGCGATCCGCAGCGGAAGGGTGTTGGCGAACTGGCCGAGGACGTCCCTGTGCCGCTTCGTCGGACGGTTGAGGAAGGGGACGCCGAGCACCGCCTCCTCGCCGCGGTGCAGGCGCGTCAGCCACACGCCGAGCATGGCCGCGACGTAGGTGGAGGGCCAGTGGCCCGCGGCGCGGACACGGTCGACGAGGGCGCCGTCGAGGACGAACGAGTGGCTCCCCCGCTCGCGCGGGCCGTCGTCCGTCGTACGGGTGAACAGTACGGGCGCCACACCCGCGAGGTACTCCCGGTGGAAGGCGCGGTCGCGGTCTCCGTCGGGCCCCGCGAGGTAGGCGGCGTCCTCCTCGACGAGCGCCAGGTAGGAGGGGGCTCCCCCGTCGGTCTCCCGCCGGTCGCCCCCCGGGACGTGGCCGTCCTCCCGGAAGCGGGTCTGCTCCGGGACGGAGCCGCCCTCCGGCGCCCGTGCGTACTCCCGGAGGATCTCGTGGCCCAGCCGGTCGAGGGTCCAGCCGTCGGCGACGATGTGGTGCGCCTTGACGTGCAGGTGCGTGACGTCCGGACCCTCCAGGAGGACCGTGGCCTCGACGAGGGGGCCGCCGTCCAGCGGCAGGGCGCGCTCCATCGACGCGCGCATCCACTCGGCGCGGGCGGCGTCCGGTTCGGACGCCTCCGAGAGGTCGACCACGGCGACCGGGACCGGATCCGGCGCCACCCGTTGGAAGGGGACGCCGGCGCTGTCGGCGAACCGCAGCCGGAACGTCTCGTGTCGGTGCAGCACGCGTTCCGCGCAGGCGGCGAGCCCGCGGTGGTCGACGCCTCCGTGCAGACGCTCGTGGAGCACGCAGTTGAACTGCGGTGATTCCGGGGTTCGGGATCCGACGGACCAGATGTCTCGCTGGTACGACGTCAAGGGGCGCGGTGATCCGAGGTGGGTGCTCAACTGTGGGGGTTTCCTTCGAGCCGTACCGGGATCTCCCGGTGGCCGTTGAAGATGAGGGAGGGCAGGGGGGACAGGCGGTCGGGACCGACGGCGAGCCGGAGGTCCGGGAACCTGGAGAAGAGCGCGGACAGCGCGATGCGGCCTTCCAGCCGGGCGAGTTCGGCTCCCAGGCAGTAGGTGGGGCCGTGGCTGAAGGCCAGGTGCTCGCGGACGGTGGGGCGGGTGACGTCGAAGAGATCGGCCTCCGGGCCGTGCACTCCGGGATCGCGGCCGACCGCCGCGTAGTTGATGACGAGGGCTTCGCCCCGCTCGAACGTCAGTCCCGTCGGCTCGTCGTGGAGGTCCTCGGTGGGGAAACGCATCATGAAGCTGGCCACCGGAGCCTGGTGGCGCAGTGTCTCCTCCACGACCCGGTCCCAGCCGACCCTGCCCGACACGGCCAGGTCCCGCTGTTCCGGGTGGGTGAGCAGGTTGACCACGGCGTGGTCGAGGAGGTTCGCCGTGGTCCCGTAACCGGCGCCGAGCACCATCCAGATGTTGTCCCCCACCTCCCGCTCGTCGAGCAGGCCCTCGCGGTGCGCGTCGACCAGTGCGGTGGCGATGTCGTCGCCGGGCCGCTCGGACTTGAGCGCGATCAGCTCCGCGAGGAGCCGTGCGGCCTCCGCCTCGGTGTCGCTCGCCTGCTCCGCGCTCAGGTCGGTGGTGAAGACCATGTCGTTGACGGCCTGGAAGCCGTCGTGCATGGATTCCGGCAGCCCCACCAGCGTGGTGACCGTCCGCCACGGCAACCGCGTGGCGTACCACTTCCGCAGGTCCACGACCCGGCCGGGGGCGAGGACCGCCTCCCGGGCGAGGTCGTCGAGGAGTGCCGTGGTGGTCTCCTCGATCCACGGGGCGAGCGCCCGCACGCGGCGGGCGCCGAACGCGGGCACCAGGGGGTGGCGCAACCGGGTGTGGTCGGGCCCGTAGGCGGTCTGGACGGTGCGGATGTCGACCCAGATCCGCAGGGGCCAGTCGGCGGGGAGGTCGCCGTCGACGAAGGCGGGCCAGTGCTGGTGGGCGTCCTTGGAGACCCGGGGGTGGACCAGTAATCGTCGGACGAGACCCGGGTCGGTCACCGACCACGCCGGTACCCCGCCGGGCAGTTCGACCCGGGCAGCCGGCCCCAGCGCGCGCAGCGCCCCGGCTTCGCCGTGGATGTCCGCGGCGCTGCCGTCCACGCGGTAGGGGCAGCGGTCGCGGGAGGGCGGGGAGGACATGGTGTACGACCTCGGCGGCGGTAGTCGGTGGACGTCGGTGCTCGGCGCTCGCAGTACTCAGCGGCGAACGGCGGTCAGGAGCCCGTAGCGGAGTTCCGGGACCTCGAGGAAGAACCAGTGACCCAGGTCGGCCGCCGTCGCCCACTCGCGCGACGTCTCACCGCTGGAGTTGTCCGCGGCGTCCCGCCAGCCGCTGATCATGCTGTCGTAGCAGCGCTGGACGTTCCCTGTGATGTCGGTGTGGTCCACCACTTCGAGACCGGCCTCGCGCAGCAGTTCCCCGTACATGTCGGTTGTCAGGGAGAACTTGAAGTACGCGTACGCGTCGGCCATGCGGGCCGCGTCCGGACCGGTGAGCTCGCCCGCGAGGCTGTGCTCGGCGATGACCAGCCGGCCGCCGGGACGCAGGACCCGTGCGATGTGACCGAGGGCCGCCTTCTTGTCCTTCATGTGCATCAGGGACTCGATGGCGTACGCGCCGTCGAAGGTCCCGTCCTCGAAGGGGTTCTCCATGGCATCCGCCAGCCGGAACGTGGCCCGTCCGGGGAGGGCCGGGGACAGGGGACGGTTGTTGGCCAGGTCCACCTGGTAGTCGCTGACGCTGATGCCGGTGATCTCCACTGCGTGGCGGGCGACGATGCGCGCCGCGGTGCTGCCGTGGCCGCAGCCCACGTCGAGCAGGTGCTGCCCCTCGGCCGGGGCGAGGCGTTCGGTGACGAGGTCCGTCAGCCGGTCCGTCGCCTCCCGCATGGAGCTGCCGTCCGCGTCGTCCTCCCAGTAGCCGACGTGGATGTTACCGCCGAGGGCGTGGTCGTACACGTCCGTGTGACGGTCGTAGAAGGTCCCCACGTCGCCGGACGTATGACGGTTCTGCGTCAGCATGAAGGAGACCTTTCACGATGGGTCGAGCCACGCGCCGTGGCTGGAGGAGGGGCCCTCCGGGGAGCGGGGAGCGTGACGATGGTGCCAAGCCCGCCGACCCGAACAGGGCGAACGAGCTGCGTTTTCACCGTTTCGGGGACACGGGTCTCACCTGTCCGGCGCAACGGGCGACGGCGGCCCGGCACACACGTCCGCCGGGCACGCCCGTCACCCGCCCCCGGGGAGAGGCGGGTACGGGGCCGTGCCCGGCGGAGCGGGTGCGGTGGATCCGGTGGGTCCGGTGAAGGGGCGACGGGTGCGCTGGGTGCCTGCACGCTGCCGACCCGTACGGACCGGCCGGATCCGCTCAGACGCGCCCGAAGAACAGGCTGCCCGGTGCCTCCGGGTCGTTCGACAGGAAGTGCTCGCGAACGGCGCGGATGAACTCGTGGCGCGAGATGGCGCCGTCGCCGTCGGTGTCCAGCTGCGTGAACATGTCCATCGCGTCGGGCGCTTCGCTCTTCCACACGTCCCGCAGGAAGCGCGCGAACTCGTCCTTGCTGATCTCGTTGTCGCCGTCGACGTCGATGACGTCGAAGATCGCGTGACCGCCACCCTCGGTCACGTTGAGGCGGCTGGTGTCGACGACGGCGAGGCGGTTGGCGGTGACGAACTGGTCCTTCGTCAGCCGGTCGCCTTCGACGCCCGCGTGGCGCAGCAGCTCCAGCCAGTAGATCTGGCAGAAGGTCTGCAGTGCCCTGGCCCGGCGGTCGTTCTTGTCGAGGCCGTACGCCTTGATGTAGCGGTCGGCGAGCTGCTGGTAGTCCGACCAGTCCAGGTGGCCGTCGTTGTTGGCGTCCATGGTGTCGAAGGTGCGCTCGAGCTTGATGGTGATGACGTCCTGTACTGCGGCGGTCACGTGTCCTCCTTGGGGACGAGGGGGGATGTACACCAGCACTTTTGCGCGGGGTACATCCCGCACAAAAGTGCTCATCCTCGCCTTCCACTCCTTCGGCCCAACCGGGCCACCCGTAGGAGTGCGCTCGGCACGACCTGCCACACATACTGAAAGCCCGCCCACGGAAGCGGAACGCAACGCGCGTTCGCCGGACGCCGTCTGCTCCGGGAGCCGAAGGCGCCGGCCGCATGACCGTTGCCACGACGGCGAAGGGGCGGCACGACCCGCCGCCCGGCCCGCGGGGCACGGCCCCGCCCGCCTCCCAGTTCTCAACCGGAGTGAACACGTGTCGAAAACGTCGGGTCCGATGTCACCCGCAGGCCGGGCCGTACTGATCACCGGGGCCTCCTCCGGACTGGGGGAAGCCTGCGCACTCCACATGTCCCGGGTCGGCTTCCACGTCCTCGCCGGGGTACGCCGCCCCGAGGACGGGGAACGACTGCGCGCGGCCGCAACCGGCCGGCTGACCCCGGTGATCGTCGACGTGACGGACGAGAAGTCGGTCCGGGCGGCCGCGGACGAGGTGACCGGACTCCTCGGCGGCGCCGGACTGTGGGGACTGGTCAACAACGCGGGCATCGCGGTCACGGCTCCGCTGGAGTGCGTACCCATGGAGCAGATGCACCGGCAGCTCGACATCAACGTGATCGGCCAGGTGCGGATGGTCCAGGGCTTCCTGCCGCTGCTGCGTGCCGCCACCGGGCGGATCGTTAACGTGTCCTCGGGCCTCGGGAACGTCGCCCTTCCCTACCTCGGCGCCTACGCCGCCTCCCAGTTCGCCAAGGAGGCCCTCAGCGACGCGCTCCGCCGGGAGCTCGCCCCACAGCGCATCCCCGTCGTGGTGATCCAGCCGGGCGCCGTCTTGACCCCCCTCTGGTCCAAGATGTCAGAGACGGGCAACCGCGCTCTGGAGGGCGCTCCCGAGCAGGTCCGGGAGCTCTACCGCGACTCGTTCCTCGGCTTCATGGAGGCCAACGAGACCTCGGCCCGCAGCAGCCGCACGACCGTCGACGACGTCGCCCGGGTGGTCTTCCGCGCGCTGGTCGCCCAACGGCCCAGGACCCGGTACACCGTCGGCCGCGACGCGGCCGGCAGCCGCGTGCTGTCCAGGCTGCTGCCCGACCGAGCCCTGGACCGGGTCTTCGGCGGTACGTCGGCCCTGAAGAACCTCCGGAACTGAACGCCCCCGACCGCCTCCGGCCCGGCCGCACCAGAGGGCTCGGTGGAAGCCCTTCTTGTGCGCAGGTCGATGGATCCCGAGTTCGGCTTGAGTGGTTCAGCCGAACCACGTTTCGGCTTCGGTCCGGGTCCGGCCCGGAGTCACGGCGTGCCCCGGGTGCGTACGACGCTCACGCCCTCCGCCAGCCCGACGGCATCCCACCTGGCGCCACGGAACGATACCGCCCAGAACCGGATGAGGCACGGATGCCAATAGCTCGGCAGCCGGCGCCCCAGCCACTTCAAGAGCCCTGCCGCGGTACAGCTGAGGGCCGCCCAGCGGTCGCCCATCACGCATGACGACCCATCAGAAGTTGCGCCGCCCGTGCGTCAAACGTGCGTCACGCGCGTCGCATATGCGTCAAGGCATCGCCCGTAACGCACCCCCACGCCGTGAGCCTCGCGCGCCCGCGCAGACTTCCATGACCGCCTCGCGGTCGAGACCGGACCAACGAGGCTATTGCCACCTGTCCACAAGGGCTGGAACGTACCCGCGCACGCACCCCGGCGACGGATCGCACCCCTGGGCTCCTCCGCCGACGAGGCCGCAGGGCGCCGGCGATGCAACGGCAGCTCCCGCTGCCCATCGTCGAGACCGGGACTCAGTACGGCCCGCGAGCCAATCTAACTACTCGTCAGTAAAGTCAGCAAAAGGTCAGTATTCGTCCGAGCAAAGCCGATTACAGCCTGCAACACGTGAGACTCGACCACCCACGCTGAAGGCTGTCGGGCCGCGCTCGGCAGCTTCTCTTCCACCAAGAAATGCGGAGGGCTGAGTGCGAGCGCCGCACCCAGCCCTCGTCTGCATAAAGCAGCAGGTCAACGCACCCTGCCCATGGCTCTCAGGTGCGCCGGCGGGAGTTCTGGAGCCGGAATCGGAGGGCCGTCGTAGCCCTTGACCTCGCCGTATCGCGACCCGTTCATCCAGTCTTCTCGGGCCTGCGCGATATCATCGTGTGACCGTCCGATCCAGTTCCAGAACCATTGGATTTCCCGATGTTTCCGCAGGCCAGAGTGTTTTGAGTCCTCCAAGGTCAGCATCAGCGTGCTCTGCTGCGGGCATGACCAGGAGGATTTGTTCTTCCCGGAACTTGATTGCCGCATCGGTCGTGGAGGGGGGCAGGCCGGCCAACTTCGACGCCGCACCCGAGTCGGCCCGACCGTCTCGCCGCGCTCTACTCCTCCGGGTCCTGGCCTCGCTGCAAACGGGGAACCCCCCGGCCCCACTGGGCCGGGGGGGGCAGCGGGTGGGGGTCAGGGGCATTCTGTGATGTGGTCCGCGTGGTCGGCCCGGCAGGTGTCCGTCTGGGGGCCGCCACGGGCGTAGTCGT
>NZ_JBICYT010000040.1:0-40227 GCF_043201215.1 Streptomyces sp. NPDC048331
GCGCGCGGTCTCCTGCGGAGACACGACGCGGAGTGACTGCGTCACTCCCAAGGGGGCTGCGTCGCTGCGCGACGCCGGACGAAGTGTGCCAGATGGGCCGTCACCTGCGGTGACGGCGGGGTGGTCCCGGTCGGTGCGGGGACTGCCGGTCCGCGGTGGCCGGCTGGCAAGAGAAGCGGGGTCGTTCGCCGGTTCCTTCGAATAATTCTAGCAGGTCAACAGGTTTTGAGGGGCTGTCAGGGAATCGACCCCGAGGACCGAACCCCTCCAGAGGCTCCCCTGCTAGCTGCCGCCGGTCGCGCTGCGCGCTCCCTCTCCGCAACAGTATGACCGCCAGCCCCATCCCCGCCCACCCCCACGCCCCCCGCCCCCAGATTCGTCACGAACCGTCACACCATCTCCGCCCGCTACTAAACTTGGTCTACACCAATAACCGGGTCGACAACAGCACGAACGCCATTTCCAAATGACGACAGCCCCGAAGAATCAAATGCCAGAATCAAGCACACCCTCTGACTGCACATCAAGGACATACACTCCAACACCCTGACCACGCACCCGAAATGGATGCATCAAAACCCGCGCCGTGTAGCACCCGGAATTCCACCCCATCACCCCGAAGTACCCGACGAAAATTGCGGTTCTGGTATTCCGTCAGAGGTATGCGGTTTCGGTATCAGGTGGCACGTCCCGTCGACGGGCGGCCGGGCGGCCCGCCGAGTGACGACCAGCAATCACTCGGCGGGCACCTGATGTAATCAAGCCATGGCGTAAAACCGTTTCCCGGAGGATCTGATCCGCCTCAAGCAGCAGCAGATCCGCACCTTCAACCGCCTGGCCCTGCAGCCGGAGACGGGAACGGCCGAGCTCCGGAGCGAGCTGACCAGGCTCTTCTGCCTCATCGGCTCCCACCCCCACTGGCGAAGCGAACCTCTGACCGGCCGGGCGCGCTCCGACCTGCACCACCAGGCCGTCGCCGCACCCGGCGGGGAACCCGAGCTCGTCGTGGAGTACCGCGACGGAGAGTTCACGGTGCGCCCGCCCGCGCCCCGGCGGCCGGCCCCCTGAATGCGTCATCTCGTTCCCGCTGCGGACCGGACTGCTGGGGCGGACGGGGTGACGTGATGGGCGGTTCGGCGTTTGTTGCCTGCATGGACGCGATGCTGGACGTACTTCTCGACGGGGTCACGGAGCCGCCCTGAAACTGATCAGCGGGGACGAGGCGCGGGCCCTGATGATCCTCCTTGGGGTGCTCGATGACGACGCGCAGCCCGAGGGGGTCCGTCACTCGGCCGGGGAGATGCGCTTTGGCATCGGCTCCCCGGCTCCGCCGCTGTAGCCGGCCGCCGGGAGAAGTGGAGCATGGGACCGGTGCGGGCCCGGTCCGCCCGCATCGATGATCACGGGGCGGGCTCGTGGACGACGGTTGTGTTGGAGCAGTCCTCCGCGACACCGAGCAGGGCCTGGCGTTCAGCGTCGTCAGCGAGGGCGACATACTCGCAGGGACCTGCTCACGCAGGAGAACAGGAATCCAGGCCATCCACGTCCTGCTTGGAGGACTCGGCAGTCGAGGCGACATTCCTGCGGTCCGACCGGTCCCGGGCCGGGTTCACCGGCACCGATTGCCTCGCCGTGTCCTTCCGAACCCAGAAGGTGCGCCGCAGGAACCCCCGTCCGGGTGGGACTCTCCGCGCTCGCGCGCGTCGACAGCAGGCTCCATCCGGAAGAGGGTGCAATGGCGACTGCGAGAGCAGCCTTCGGACCGGCGGCTCTCAGCCCCGTGACGCTGTCGGCTGCGGGCAGGACCCCGGCTGCCGTCACACGCCGCCGGTCACCGCTCCGGCCGACAGCATCCAGTGACACCAGGCACGGGGAAATACGACCCCAAATCCAGTCATCAAAACGACCACTGAACCGGCAGCGTTCACCATTCCATGGTGGCCAACGCCTTGCCTATCTGGCCGGAGACCCTGACGGTACCGTGGTCCTTGAAGTCGGCCGCGTGCCAGTCGGCGAAAGCTCTGGCTGTCCTATCCGCCTTCGCCTTGTCGATTTCGGTTCCCGCAGAATCACGGTTGAGACCGGTAAGGATGCGGGCCGCCACAGGCTGACCGTCGGGTGCATCCACCACGTGTATGAAAAGGTCCGTCAGATCTTCGTTCGCCTTGTCTTTCGCAAGGTACTTGCGGAACGCTTCCGTGGCCGGGTTCATCTGCGATGTCCACGTTGGTGAGGGCGCAGCGTCCTGGGAGCTGTCTTGGCTGCTACAGGACAGCGTCGCGCCGGCTAAAAGGACGACAGTCACCGCGCTGAGAAAGATCCCGCGACGGCGGCCGGAATAAAGTTTCGGAGCGGCACCGCGAGAAGAGGCGGAGTCACTCTGGTGGTTGAGGTTCATGGGTTTCCGCTCTCTCGACTGTTCCCCTGTACTGAGGAGACGTGGCATCCGGCCCGCAGGTTCCCCGGCGGGGGGGGGGGGGGGGGGGGGGGGGGGGGGGGCGGGCGGGGGGGGGGGCGGGGGCCCCGGCGCCGCCCCCCCCCCCCCCCCCCCCCCCCCCCCCCCCCCCCGGGGAGGGGTCAGCCCTTGTTACGCCGGTCCCAGTCGATGCTCAACACGCCCGCCTCCCCGTTCAGAGAGCACGTGCCCTCCGAAACGCCCTGGTACAGCCACCCCCCGTACACGGTGAAGGTAGTTCCGTGACTGGTCACGCAGGTGACCTTGGCACGGAACTGTCGAGTCCCGCCCGACGGGCAGGTGACATTGCCGGTCTGGCCCGGACCGCTGACCCAAGTCCCGCAGCTGCCCTGCCCTGGTGCCGGCGCTGCGGTCGCGGCGACGGCGCCGGCAACCTGCAGAGCCGCTATCGGGAGGGCACAGGCAGCAGCGACGGAGGCTATCTTCTTGCGCTTCATTTCTCTCCTCACAATGATGTCTGGGGGTTCACAAGGCTGCGCTGACGATCTTGTCTTCCGCGCCGATCGTGGTGCCGCTGCCGTCCGTGTAGAGAGTCATCTCTCCATCGGTCCAGCGGACGATGGTGTCGTCCGGCCATGGATTGTCCGAATAGTCACCGCCGGAAAGGATGGTGGCGTGATCCCACGTGTCGTTGGGGGCGACGAGCTGGTTCTCCTTGGAGGCCCCCACGTTGCCGGTGAAGTCCACCGGGCAAGCAGCCGATGCGGGCTGACAATTCGACCCACCTGGCCGAGGCCGCGCGACAGCGGCGCCTGGACTGCATCGCCCGCGTCCAGGCCGCCCTCGACAGCCTGGAGCGCGACGGCGGGTCTGTCACCGTTGCCGGCGTCGCCTCCCGAGCGGGAGTCTCCCGGACGTTCCTCTACGACGACGCCCAGTCAGCCCTGCTGGCCAGAATGCGGGCCCTCGCCGGTGGACAGCCCACCTCGGGCCGACCCGCCTTGCCCCACAACGAGCGCATCACCACCAAGTCCCACGAAGCCATCGTGCGAGCGTTGCGGGGGGCCAACCGGAAACTCAACGAGGACAACGAGCGGCTCCGGACCGAGCTCGCCGTCGCACTCGGACAACTCCGCGACCTTCGCCGGCGCATCCCCACGCAGTCCGCGGCCCAGCGCGACTGACGCTCTCCCAGTCCGCCCCTGAACCAACCCGTTCGAGGCGAAACCGGCGCATGTCATGATCGGCGCATGGACGAATACTCGTGGCCGGACAACGGCGTCGAGGCCGGAGCTCGGTCCCGGGCAGCCTGGTCCGCGACCTGCCTGGCCTTGCCCGTCGGAACCTCGGTGACCGGCGAGGTCGTCGGCCGCCGGCCCTTCGGCGTCTTCATGACCATCGACAACGCCCCGGACGCGATCGGCCTGGCCGAGATCACGGCGATGCCCCGGGACGCAGTACTCCCGCTGATCGGAACCCGCGTCAGCGGCGAAGTCATCTGGCATGCCAGCCACAACTACCAGGTGAAGATCAAGCTCGACGAATGGAAGGCAAGTAGCTGATGCCCAGGACCAGAAAGGACTGGCGCAGCCGACTGGGCCGACCCGCCACGGTCGTGCTGTTCAGGACCCCGGACAAGTGGCGCTTCGCGGTCTACCTCGCCGATCCTGGCGGTGTCCTGGACGGCGCGCTTCCCAACGAATCGCCCGACGGTTCACCCGAGTCCGCTCAGGAGGCCATCCACCGCTGGATCGAGGACACCTTCCAACAGCCGGTCACCATGGCCTGGACGCCCACCGACAAGCCGGACTGGGGATGTCACCGCAACCCGGTCCGAAACCGCGGGGGAGCCGCTTCGCTGACACCGTCAGCGAAGTAGATAGCCTGCTCAGCTTGGCTCTTCTCACGGCCAGGTACAGATAACGGCCTGCTCATCAGTTAAGAACTCCACCGGCACGAAGCGGACCGTAGCCAGCGCCGGAACCCGCCCGGCGGGCTTTCCCCGAAGCCCAGCAGTACCCCGGCCGGTGTGCTAGCCGACCATGATCAATCTCAGCGGCACTTTCTGTACGCCAACTACTCACACCCGGTGAAGGTGTCCGTCGGCGTCGTGCACAAGACCCTCAATCCGGCGGCGGCGCCCGTCGACAGCTGACCCCGAGGGGCGGATCGCTACTTTGCGGCTGGTGTCTGAGCTAGGACACGGGGGCCCTCTCCAGCGGACCGTGCCACCTGCAGCGCACCCCGGGAGAGAACGAAGTGCAGGTCCGGGTGTACGCGGATGCCCGGCGGGACCCTGAGGAGGGCGGCTACGCCGAGCCGGTACACGGCCGGTGACCGGGCTCAGGGTGCGGCCGGGCTGTCAAGCCCCGACTTTCCGCGCCATGACCGGGAGCACCCGCGCGGGGCTCAATGGAGGTCAGGACAGCGCCGAACACTTCAAGCACTCGACGGGGTGCACCTGGCGCACGAGCGGCAACCGCTGCCTGGCAGGCAGGTTGCCGAAGGCAGGAACGATGAGAACGTCATCACCATCGAGATCCGGGGCCACGAGCCGGCCGCCGTCGAAGCGGCGCAGCGGATCTCGGAGCTGTCCCTCTCCAGCGGGCCATGCTGGCTGCGCCGCACTCCGGGTGAGGCCGAGGTGCAGGTGTGGGAGGGCCCGGAATGAGCGGCGGATTCCATTCCACGGTCAGCTGCGCTGGAATGTCTCGCACCTGGCCAGATCGGGGCTCAGCCTGGAAGGTCGTCACAAAACGGAATCATGCCGGGCCCCCAGTCGAAGCAGAACTTCCGGTGTGACTGGTGGAAGCTTACCGAGATTCCGCAGGGAGGGGTGTTCAGATTCTGGTGGACCCACCCGTCGATTGCCAAGGCTGCCACCTCCGCCTGGTAGTCGGCGCCGGGGTAGGTGAAAGAATCGACGACGACGAGGAGGTGTCCTCCATCATTGCGTGAAAGTTCTGCGGTGTGGAGTGAAAGTCCGTACGAAAGCCATGCGGAGTCCTTCCAGTAGATGTGGACTTCTGGAAGGCGCAAGTGCAGTCGTTGGTCAATCTGGATGGCTCTCGATGGTGTGGAATCGGTTTCTTCTGTGTGAGCCGAAAGATCTGCAGCGAGGCCGATCCCGCCCTTCATGTACCTGAGCCTTTTCCAACCTCAGGTTGAGGCGTGGTGGAGGACGAGGACTGCCTTCACGATGTCGGTGATCCGGTTGGTGCTGCAGCGGAGCTTCCGCAGGAGGCGCCAACCCTTCAGCACGGCCATGGCCTGCTCCCCGACGCATCGGATCTTGGCGTGACTGCTGTTATGCCGTCGCTTCCAACTTTCGAGCCGGCGGCCCCGGAAGGGGACTCGAATGTGCCGACCGGCGCCTTGGTAGGCCTTGTCCGCCCAGCACTTCAGGCCCACAGCGGCGAGCGCGTCGACGATGCCATGGCTTCGGGCCGCGGTCAGGTCGTGAGTGGCTCCGGGCAGAGCCGGTGATGCCCAGAGCAGTCGGCCGAACGGGTCGGTGAGGACCTGGACGTTCATGCCGTGCCGCTTGTGTTTTCCCGAGTAGTAGGGGGTGTCGGCGGCGATCCGGTCGATCGGCAACAGCGTGCCGTCCAGGATCACGAACGCCTTCGTCCGGGCCGTCTCCATCGCCGTGGCCAAGGTCGGTGCGCGAGCGGCCAGGACATCGATGGCCTCGCGTATGTACCGGTAGACGGTCGCGATGCCGATTCCGAACCCTGCGGCGAGCTGGGCGTAGGTGTCGCCGCATCGAAGGTGGGCCAGGGCGAGCAGGGCCTGACGGCCGACGGGCAGTCGCCGCCATCGCGTACCGATCTCCCGTTGCCGAACTGCGAGCTGCTCGGTCAGGTGTCGCAGGGTGCGGCTGGACAGATTGATCGACGACGGGTAGACAAGCACGCGAAGCTCCTGGCAGACACGGGTGATCTTGGTCGAGAACCCGTCTACCAGGAGCTTCGTCGTTCCGTACAGCGCACACCGACCAACACCACAGCCCCACCGTCAGGTTGAAAAGGGCTCACTGTCCGGAGTTGATTCCTGGCGCTAGGAAAACATATTCGGACCTGTCCGTGCAGGCAAGAGGGATCATCCCGCCGTGACCCCCAAAACTTGGCCCGGACTTCTCGTATCCCGGACACGAAAAGCCTGCCTCCCAATCCATTTCTTGGAAATCTTCGACTGTCTCGTCGATCCATGCCCCAAGCTCGTAAGACTCGTTGACCGGATGCTCCAGGCGCAGATGGCCGTTTACTTGAACAGGCGCATACGCGTCGATCAAGTCCTTGTAGTCCTGCGGCAGCGACGTACCGATTGATTCCTCGATCGGCTGCCAGGCGACGTGATTGGCGAATACATGCATCGGCTTACCGAGGAGTCCCACAACGGCCTGATGGTAATCATTGATCATTGAGATTTCCTACTTCTTTGTGTACTCGCGGTCGGGGCGCTCGCCGGGGTCGTGTTCCCACCGACGCAGCATCGGGTCCGACAAGGCGCGGCGGGCGGCGTCGTTGATGGTCATCACCAGCCGGTAGGCCATCACGGCGGTCTGCCGCGGGCGCGGCGAGGGCTTCGGAGCTGGACGTCGGTTCGGGACGCTCGGCCGAACCCGGCCCGGCGCGCCAGGAAGCGGTGACGGGGCGGACCGCGCTCAGGTGCGGTTCTCGTCGACGAGCCCGATCAGGACATCCATGTCCGGTACGTCGAGTGCCGGTATGCGCAGCCAGTGGAACGGGAACCCGTACACGCCGCCCTCGGCCGCCCGGTACTCCATGCGCAGCAGCGCGCCCAGCTCGCTCTCGTCCTCGTCGGCGATGACGACGCCGTAGCGGCACGAGGTGATGCTGTGCCAGGTGATGTCTTCGCCGTCGTGGCGCAGCCCGTCCGCGGTGGCGGTGAGCGGGCCGAACTCCACCTCCTCGCCGGCCGCGAGGGATCCTCTGGCCCGGGCGAGATGCAGCGCGGTCACCGGGCCCCTGATCCGGTCCACCAGAGGTGCGATGACGGAGGGCGGAGACGGGGACAGGCGGCCCGAGAGGAAGACGGCCTCCGGTGTGGCGATGGGCGGGTCGGTCATCCGCGAGGCGAAGACCGTGCCGTCGGTGAACTCCATCCGCAGCACGTGTACCCACTGCGTGACCACCGTGCCGTCCGGTGCATGGCTGCCGTCGACGTCGTTGGCGCACCACAGGCGGGCGACCTGCGCCCACCGGTACACGTGGGGGCCGCCCGTGCCGGCGTCCTCGGTCAGCACCACGCCGTCGTCGAACACGGAGAGCGTCACGCCCTGCGGCCCGTCGGGCCCGACGGCTTCTCCGGCCAGGGTCCCGTGCACCGGCCCGGCCGGCAGTCCACATCCCGGTCCGGATCGCGGTTGCGCAGTCTCCGGCACGTCACGCTCACGCGTGGCCCGTCTCCGCCACCAGCCAACCATGCGTCCCCCGCTCGGTAAGGCGTCCCGGCTCAGCCGGTGCTGTTCACCTCAGATCCCCGACCCGGCGTCCACTCTATTGCCGGGTGGGTTCCGCTGTCCGCCCGATGCCGATCTTCCGGCCCTGTCCGCGCCCGCCACCCAGTCGGCGGCAGCCTCCACCGCCTCCACGAGCGCGGTCAGCGGGGTGAGGACGACCGCCGCGCCTCCGCCCCGGCCGCGCGCGGAGCGTGTTCCAGAGCGCATGCCGAGGCGCGCCGGCCGGCCCGTGCGCGGCCTTGCAGAGCGCGGGCGCCGGAATCGCGGGCGGCCTGCTCGAAGGCATCGGCCGCCCGCTGGACGCGGTCACGCGCCACGGCCGGTGCGTGCGAGGCCGCGACGGCCAGGAGGTCGCCGAGCGCGGCGACGTCACCGGCGCCCTTGCCCTGCTCGGCGCGGCCCAGGAGTTCGGACACTTCAACGGATCCGGTGTTCTCTGCCGAAGGGCTCGCTAACGAGTGCCTCGTGGGCGCAGCTGTTGCGCAGGCCTGCGGTGATGAGGTCGACCGGCTTGGAGGTGGGGTGCTCCGCGTTACCGTGCGGGCCTGTCGTCTTCGACCGGGCGTTGTCTCCCTACCCACGGTCCCCACCGCGTCCCAGGCGGCCGGCGCCGGCCTCGGGGACGCGAAGGTGTCGGCCGTCACCGTTGCTCACTGCGGCCGGCGTGGAGATGGAACGGCTATGGCTGCGGCCCTGATCCGCCGGACAGGACCTGGGCGCCGCCCACGCGCGGGGTCCTCGACACCTTGATGAGCGCCGGCTGGGTGATGCCTGTCGCGCGGAGAGCGTCGATGAGGATCTCGGTGACCCAGGTGGCGCAGTCCAGCGACCACTCGCGGGCGGTGCAGCGGAAGGACTGCCCGTACCGGAGGTGGCCCGTTTCCGTCTCCCCGGCCAGGGGCAGCGCCAGCCCGGGCTCCGGGGTGGCGTCATCGGACGGCTCCGGCTCGATGGTGAGTTGCCCGTACGAGCTCTCAAGGGCGGCCGCGAGAATCTCGGGCATCCGACCTGGGAGGTCGGCGGTCTTCGTGCCGGCGACCGACACGGTGAACCCGGCCGAGCCGACGGGATCGGCCAGGGCGAACCACTCGGCAGCGACGGCCAGATCGGCGCGGGCGTCCTGTGCCTCGTACAAGGGGGCTACGGTGTGCAGGCCGGTGAGGCGGAAGTCGCCGACGCGGTGGAGGGCGTCGCCGAGCACGGTGGCCATCGGGAGCACGGGCAGGCGCTGCCCAGGCGGTGCGTCGGCGACGTCGACCTGAAGCCAGGCAAGTTGGCGCACCCTCTCGCCCTCGCCCGTCCGACGGTCGCGCCCCTGCTGTCCCCAGTCGCCACCCGCGTCGTTGTGGCCCCAGCGCACGCCGTGCGGCCCTGCGGCGTGGAAGGAGCTCCAGCCGTAGGCGACCGTACGCCTGACCGCGAGTGCGAAGACGTCCTGGGTCTCGGCGTCCACCCACGGGTGCAGGGCGAGTACGCCGTGGACCCCCATGATCATGGGCGCGGGAATGGAGGCTTCCGGCACGGCGCTCTCCTCGTGCTCGATGGGGCGGTGTCCTGCCCCGATCGCAGGGGCAGGACACCGAGGTTGCGTCAGAACGACACGTCGGGGCGTCAGAACGCGCCGCACCACAGCTTCTGGGTCTTGGTGATGGCCTTCTCCGGCGAGTCATTGACACCGATGATGTCCACGTCGATCCGGCTGCGCCACTGCACCTGCATGATGCGGTTCGTGCAGACCTTGCGGGCGGCTGCGCGGTTGGCGCTGCCGGTACCGGAGTACACCGTCTTGCTGCCGGTGGCGACGGTCTTCCACTTGTTGTCGCGGTAGTCCAGTGCCTGGAGCTCGATGGTGACCTTGGCCTTGGTGCCGGGACCGCTGATCTTGACCCACCAACCGTGCCCGGACGCGGCGGCCGGGGCCGTGCTCGATATGTGGACGTTGTCGCCGTTGGTGTAGAAAACGCCGGCGCTCGGAGCGCCCTGCGGCTGCGAGACCGCGGCGGAGTCAGGGCCCTCCTCGCCGAAGATGGCCCCCTCCTCGGAAAGGTCGGCGGGTGTGAGGGCATCGGAGACGAAGCCCGCGTCCGCCGGCCCATCGGGTTCGGCGGCGTGGGCGGGCACGGCGGTGGAGAGGCCGAGAATGATCGCGGACGAGACCGCGGCAGCGGCTGCGAACGTGCGCATGGTGGTAGATCCCCCTGTGGGCAGAGCCGCCCGAGGCGAGCTCTCATGTACTGGTCGCCCGCCACCCTACAGACCGAAGGGACGGCGTACGCAGGTGATTTCCGCCCCGTGGATCACAGCGGGTCGGGTTCGGCGCTCCCGGCGACGGCGCATCCTGAAGGGGTGGCGGGAGCGGTCCAACGGGTGTCTGTTCGCGTGTAGTTGCTTTTGGGGGGCTGGGGACAGCTTGGGCTTCCGGCGATCGCCGGACATCGCGTAGCGGCGGGCTGCGAGGTGAAGGAGGCAGGGCGCCTCGGGTACGTGATCCGCTGCCGTCAGGCCGGCGAACCGGAAGTCAAGGTCACGCTCGCCATCATGCGGCCAGGTGACCAACGCCCGGTGATCGAGGCCATCCGGGCCGTGGTCCGGCCCTGAGGAGGCGGTCGAACTCGCTGGGGTGACGGGGCGGCTCCCCCGGCAGACGGAGGGTCTCGAACAGCTCGTAGCGGACCGTGCGGGATGGTCTGGTGGCCGTCCTGGACGCCGAGGTGCCCGGGGGGGGGGAGGGCGATGATGTGGGTGAGGTACTGGCCGAACAGCAGGAGCAGGGACCCAGCCGCCCTCACGTCCAGGGGGAGGTCCTCGTCGTGGAGGCACTGCTGGAGTAGGTCCCAGTGGATGTCCTCGTCCATTCCCTCCGGCTCGGCCTTGCCTCGGTGAGGGACCAGTAGGTCGCCGCTGTGGCCGCGCCGAGCCGTCCAGACCAAGAAGTCCCGCACCTCGTAGCGGGTGCTGGGGCCGGCGGCGAGCCACCGATCAACCTCCAGCTGGGTGGCCGCGGACAAGGTGAGGTCGAGCGAGGCGAGATGCTCGAGAAGGGCGACGGCCGTGTTGATGCGGGTGTACGCCCACCGTGCGCGGCCGCGGGTGCCGGCCGAGCGGGCGGCCCGGCGACGGGCCCGGGGCAGCACCGACCAGCGGACGAATGGCCCAAGGAGCATGGCGTACTTCGGGTGCCGGACCAGTGTGCGGGCGAGGTGGCGCTCGATGGCCGCGAGGTGTTCGTCGCGTGGAGGCAGGACGCCGAAGGCGACCAGGAGACCGCGTAGGTAGTCCGTGCTCTGCGCGGCACCGCGTCCCGATCCGGCGACGGTATCGAGGTCGGCGTGGGTGAAGAGCCGACCGAGTCGTGGCAGACCTGGACCGGTGCCCGCCCGAACTCCTCCAGGCAGGCAGCCGCCCACCCGTAGCGGGCATCGGTGACGAACGTGCAGAACAGGCGCAGGTCGCTCTGCTGGCCCCGCACCGTGGAGTGCGCGAGCGGGGACTGGCTGGACATCTGAGCGGAGAAGTAGGCCTCGACATCCTCTGCGGTCCACTCCCACGGGTACGTGCCGTTGAACAGGGCGAACCGGCGTACCAGACTCATTCGGTCGGCGATCGTCTTCCTCGCCAGAAGGCGGCTCTGCTGCTGCCGAGTCCAGCCCACGAGCATCGCGTCGAACATCGCAGGCGCCGGGTCCAAGGACCGAACATTGCCCGGCATCACCAAGCGCATCGAGCCCGGCACATCGACTGCATCCACGCCCGCTCCCACGGTTGCACCCGATGCAACATCGTGGCGTCGAAGCGAGGTCACCCGAGGCCGAAGACCTCATCGCCACCGTACGAGTGGCAGGCTGCTCCTCCCCGGCCAGGACAGGGCCCCTTCCTGGGGCAGGCGGAATGATGCAGCCAGCACAACACCGCCTACTTCGAATCCCACGCCTCGGCGAGCGGGACCATGTGGTCGATGTCCAGCGCCCCGGCCGGTGGCACCTCCCGCTCGTCGTAGTACGACCACCACACGCCGCCGGTCAGGGTGCAGCCCGGCCCGATCTCCGGATACACGACCGCCTCGGCCAGGAGCACCTCCTGGCGGGTGTTGCAACCGTCCGCCGGAATCTCTCCGGCGTTCCAGTGCCGGAAGGAGGTCCGCTGATAGCCGGTCCGGTCCTCGGTGGCGAGCGGCAGCGCGGACACCGCGACCCCAATCGGCAGCACCTGCGGCACGACCGCCACGGCCGGAGCGGGGGCGGCGGGTTGGGTGGCCGCGTGCGCGGCCGTGGGCAGAGTCAGGGTCAGGGTGAGCGCGGCGGCCGCGAGAGCGGACCGCTTCATGATCATCATGGGCCGGTTGTACCAACCACCGCACCGTCACCAACTGGCCACCTCGGCCCGGTTCACCCGCCCGAGCACGCCGGTTCACCGGCGAAACGCCACTGCACGCCGCCCCAACCCGGTCAGCCGGACTCATTTCGTTCATACAGACGGAAGTAGACGCGCCCTACAAGCGTTCATCCATCCCCCGCTCTCACACTCAGAAGTCGTCGGTCCTGGTCAAGTGCCCGGTGATGCTGGGTGCGTACGGCTCGCGCTTCGTGTGCGGCAGAGTCACCTCGAGGAGCGATCCTCCGTAGATCATCCACAACCCGAAGCAGGAGTCCTCCTCGTCGCGCACGAGCACTTGGACCGATCGGGGGTCAGGCCACGACAGGGATTCGAGGTGGAACAGCAGACCGTGCCAGTTGTGGCGCATGAATTGGATGATCCACGTGTAGCACTCCTTCGAGGGCACACCCGATCCGTAGAACATCCCGTCGTCGATGCGCTTGAAACACTGGTGCCACTCGCGGCTCTCATCCGGCCGTGTCAGCGGCTCCATCACATCTTCGGCGTCCCTCGCCAACACGATCACCTCTGCGAATCTGCTCATGCCTCATTCTCAGCCTTCACTGCGTGGTGCGGGTACGAAGGTTGGGGCTCGGAGCCGGTCGCGCTGCTGCTTGACTCGGTAGACCTGGCTGCGGTGGACCTCGCGCCCAAGCCCGCCGGGAGGCGGGCGGAACCCCTGAAGCAGGTGACGTCGCGGCAAGGACACAGCCGCACCGCGTTGCCGCGCGCATGCCGCACAGGCAGGGCCGTCCCCAGGGTCGGCCCTGTTTCCCCTACTGCCTCCCGTGACTGCCCCCTGCCGTATCAGCCCGCAGCCAACCCCGCCCCGAACTGCGGGACGTCGTCCGCGGCCACGTCCAGGCGAAGGCGCTGGAAGCGGAGTGGGTGGCGGTAGATGCCGCCGTGGTCGATGGCGCGGTCGGCGCTGACCTCGGCGACCAGGACGGGGCGGACGAGAGTGGTGTCGAGGACGTCGCGGCTCCCCCACGTCGCCGAGAAGCGCACACCATCCCACGGGTGCCCTGGGCGCGGCCGCGGTGAGCTGCTCTGCGACCTGCCGGGCGGCGTCCGGGCGCAGCGGTACGGTGCGGCCGACCGCGCGCAGTCGGCCGTTCTGGTCGTGGCGGCCCAGGACGAGGAGCTGCGGGCGGGTCAGGGTGCCGGTGATCGCGCCGACGATCATCTCCGGGGTGTCCCGTCTTCTGATCTTGGTCCAGCCGCGGTAGCCGGGCGGGTAGCGGCTGTTCAGGGGCTTGATGATCAGGAGCCCTCCACGCCCGACACGTCCGTCCAGGACTCCAGCCATTCCCGCGCCTTGGCCAGGTCCGTCGTCATCGGGCAGAGCGTCCAGGGGGCCGCCAGTGCGTGCTCGGAGAACAGTCCTTCCAGCAGTGCGCGCCGCTCCACGTACGGGCGCCTCAAAAGCTCCTGGCCGTCATGCTGCAAGAGGTCGAAGGCGACGAAGTAGGCCGGCCACCGCGTGACGAAGGCCAGGGCGCCGCGGGCGCGGGTGGCGGCCCGGCGCTGCAACGCCTCGAAGGACAACCGGCCGGCCTCGATGTCCACGACGACGAGTTCGCCATCGAGGACCAGGCCGGGCGGCAACTGTGATTCGGCGGCGCCACCAGGTCCGGCCACCGGTCCTGGACCAGCGCTCCGCAGCGGGTCTGCACCAGCACCGTGCCCGCCCGGCACGGCCGCGGGGAACAGGAGCGCCCGGTGGCCGTCCAGTTTCTGCTCGTACGCCACCCCCGCCCGCGGTGGTGGGCGGCGGATCCGCCCGGGTGTCGGCACCGTGAACCGTGGCGGCCGCTACGGTGGCCGACACCCTCAGACGTTCAGCCCCCGGTCGTCGGGGGCTCACTCACGGCTCGGTGGTGAGCACCAGGACGGAGTTGGCACCCACCGTCAGCGTCTGTCCGTTGGTGAAGTTCTTCGCCACCGTGCCGACCTTTGTGGGGAAGCCGTTGGCGTCGGTGCTCGGGGTGGCACCGTCGGTGTAGAGGTACTTGTTGAGGGTGATCCACCCAGTAGGCTCGGTCAGCCTCACCGTCTGTGCGACGGACGTGCGGTTGACGAGGACGAACGTCCAGCCTCCACCAGGCAGTTGTGCAGCCAGCACGCGCACGCCCGTCGGCTCGGCCGGCGCATGGATGGTGGACCCGTTCGGCAGGTACCGGGTCAGCAGACTCCAGGTGTAGAACCACGGCCGTAGCGCCGTGGAGTGGGCCGACACCTTGTCAGGGTCGTCGTCACCCCGCCCCCACATCCCGCAGAACGTGGTCGAGGCATAGCCGTCGAGGCACCAGGCTGCCGCTCCGTCCACGCCGCTGCGGGCTTCCTGCACTGCCAGATCCGCCATGCGCAACGGCTGCGTCGTGTCGAGCGCGAATCGGTAGTCCTTGGTGCCGTCCGGGTACTGAAGGGCCTTCATCCCTGTCTCACCCAGCAACACCGGACCGCCCGGCGCCGCCAGCCTGATCTGGGACACCGCCTCGTCCATCACGGGCTCGACGTACGCCGGGTCTGCGCCGTACAGCTCCTGGCCGTAGAAGTGGGCCTCGCTCGCTCCCAGCAGGCCGCTCTGTGCAGAGCGCAGCCACCAGGAGTTGTTGCCCTTCCAGGTGCCGGTGTTCATGTCGGCCAGTGTCAGTGTCAGATCGTCGAGTGAGTCCTCGACGGTCGTGCTGTTGTTGGCGATGTGCATCGACCCGATCGAGTGTTCAAGGGTCGAGGAGGCCACGGACAGGCGGAGGTACTTGCTGCCGGTGATGCCGGAGGCGGTGTACGTGTAGCTCCACATTCCGCCTCCGTTCCTGCCGGTGACCAGGGCGACCGGCGTGGGCGGCGCGACCGCCAGGTTCTTCCAGACCGTGCCGTCCGACGAGGTCTGGAAGGTGATCGCCGTGTCGGTGGCGCTGTCCGCGTAGACCTGTGCGGTGAACGTGTTGAGCGCGGCAAGCTTCCAGACCAGGGCCGCGTTGCACCCAGAATTGCACTCGGGTGCGGTCTGGCGGCCGAGGTCACCGCCATAGGAGCTGATACCGGCTTCGGCACTGTCGGCGCCTGAGATGACCGTTCTGGTGGTGTCCACCCCGGCGGATGCGAAGGCGGACGCGAGGGCGGTGGTCGCTGTCTGCCAGTCGGTGTACGTATAAGACTTCGAATCGTTGGCGACGTTGGGCTCGTTGACACCGACCCAGTACGTCGGCGCGGCTCCGGCGGCCTGCAGACGCTTGACCAGCGTCGTCTGGATGGCGGCCGTGTTCGGGGAGGTGTAGGTCAGGTTGTCGATGCCGAACAGCCCGCTGACAACCGGTACGCCCTTGTCCACATAGTGCTTGATCACCTTCTCGGCGTTCAGATAGGCGGAGCTGGTGAAGTCGTAGGTGCCGCCCGCGTCAGTGCCGCTCCAGAACCAGGGCAGGTTGAACATGACCCGGACCACGCCCGGTTTCATGTAATCGGTGCGGGACACCATCCGATTCCAGTCGGCGGTGTTCCAGCTCGTGCCGCTCGGCGGCTGGGGGTTCTGGTTGTAGCCCAGTCCGATCCAGTGGCTGCTGACCACATCGTCGGTGGTGGCGGCGACAGTCGGGGCCGGGGCCGCAAGCCCAGTGCCGAGCGCTGCCGCAGTGGATATCAGCGTCACGCACAGTGCCCAGAAGACGGACCGGGCGGGCCGGAAACGTAAGAGTGATCGGGAGCGCATAGATTCCTTCCACCGTTGTGTGTTGGGGGCGGGCCTGCGGTCGAGACCTGCCCTCCAGAGCAGGATGGGCACGGCTCGTAGTGCTCCGAAAGGGCTTTGGAGGAGATACGGCCGAAGGGCGCCCCCGCGGGGGCGCCCTTCGGCCGTATCTCCTCCAAAGCCCTACTCCACGCTTCGTCCCCGGCACGCGTGGGCGGCGGCCGACACGAGAGTCGCGGGGGAGCCGGCCGCTCGATCCGCGGCGGCGGCCGGCTGGCCCGGGCGGCCAAGCGTGGGTGCAGTGGCGTTTCGCCGGTGAACCGGTGTGCGCGGGAGGACGAGAAGCAGCTCTCCAAGACGATCGCCCGCTACGGCCGCGTTGACCTCCTCTGCCTCGACCTGTGCGGAGACTGCGACTATGTCGAGTGGGTCGCCGGCGATGGCCTCTTTCGTGTGAATACGGGCGTGTTGGCTTCTGCATAGTCCCGCGCCGGGCAGCTCTTGATCGTGGGGGCAGGGGGCTCCCGCGAAGGGGGTGGGGCCGTGGCGGGGTCGCGTCGGAAAGCGGGTGCTCTGGCACCGCAGGTCGAGAGCTACCGGGCATGGCTGGCGGAACGCGGGTACACGACCCTGACCGCCAGGAACATGCTCAAGGATCTGGGCCAGGTCGGCCTGTGGCTATCGAGGCAGGGCCTCGATGTTGCCGATCTGGACGAGGGGCGGCTGAACCAGCACCTCGCCGACCTGTGGGAGTCGGGTCGTCGCCGGGTGGCCGGACCGCGCGGCTTGGTTCCGCTGCTCACGTTCCTGCCATGGGCCGCACGGCGAGACGGTGTGTCTCAGGGCCGGGTGATCGAGAATTCTGCTGTCGAGGCGCCCGACGATGCGGGCAAGCTCGCGCGCGGACTTCGGCGGCAAGGCATACACGGCAACCTCAAGGAGGTCCCGCCACACACCTGGCTCCGGTGGACAACAGGACGGTTCGCCACAGCCCGTGCGAACGAGAGGCGAACGCCGTCGCGGGGTCTGCGCCGGCACAGTCCAGGAGGCAAGAGCTTTGCCCAGGTCACCGGGGGCGAAGCAAGTTCGCTCCAACTGAATGATCTCGGCCTGGGCCGAGCCAGAGACCTGACCGATCTTCGAATATCGCCCACGCTCAACCGCGAACCTTCGGCAGTCTGAGCGCAAGTCTGAAGGACGCCTACGCGGCATCGTCCCTTCGCTGCATGATCATGGCATTAGTGTGTCAGAAGCCGGGCAGCGTCAGCGACCGCCGTCCGTCCTCGACTATGCCGAAACGAGCAACCCCTGCACCGGCTGCAGCCAGCCGTGCTGGCATCCCACTCGGGATAGTCACGATCTCGGCATAGGTCGATCTATGCCGATATCCGCATAGATCGATGAACTCGAATACATGGAACTCGACCGCCACGGCGCCGAACTTCTCTTCCAGGTTCTGACTGAGCGGGAGGAAAAGAACAGCGTGGCCATCCCCTCGAACGAGTCGTTCGGCGGCTGGACCATGACGTTCACCGACCCCCGCCTCTGCGCGGCCATCGTCGACCGCCTCACCTTCAACGGCACCATCATCGAGACCGGCACCGACTCCTATCGCCTCGCCAGCACCCGAGCACCCGCCGAGCACGCTGCAGCCAGCTGACCGGAGCCCCCTGCTGGTCTGCTGCCCCAAGGGGCAGCAGACCAGCCAAGCCTCATGACCTGGTTCATTCTCCGAGTGCGAACGACGCCCTCTCTTGCCACTTCACCCCGTCGTGCACCATGAGTTCAACCGACGCGACGTGAGACGTGAACGGGAGCCTGCCGGCGAGGTCGGCCTCGATTTCCTCCAGGACGGCCTCTTCCTGACCTTGAGCGATGGTCAGGTGCGGCACGATCTCGGCGAACCGGCCGCCATACGGCGGAGCCTCAGGCCAACGATCAGCGATCGCCTCCGTGAGCTGCCGCAACTGCGTGTCAGGCTCGGGCACGAGATACAGCACTTCCGGGAGCCGCCCACACCTCTCGAACCGCAGATCAAAGGCCTGGTGGCTGCCGAGCACGTCCGCGAGAGCGGAGTAGAGGAGCCCATCTATTCGGCTCTCATCGAGGAACGGGAAGAGCACGGTGACGTGGGCTGGAACCCCAGCCTGGGCTGAGGGGTCGAGACGTTCACGCCACCCGCGGACGGACGGCTCCGCCTCCGGTATCCGGACGATGAGCCCCGTCTGGCCCGCCTGAAACGCGCTGGTGCTGTCATCTGCCATGACACCGCATGGTGTCACCTCTGCCACGGACGGCACGGCTCCTTTTCCGCCGAACGATCATGACTGGTCTCCGAAGCCGGTCGAAGCCCGTCCCGTTCTTCGTGTCCAAGCCGGACGAGAACCTGGCCGCCTACCTCGACCAAGGCCTGATCGCTCCCGGTCGGGCCCTGGACCTGGGGTGCGGGCCGGGCCGCAATGCCCTCTACCTCGCGGCACGCGGCTTCGGGGTTGACGCCGTCGACCTCTCTCCCGTTGCCGTCGCCTGGGGCGAGGCACGAGCTCACGAGGCCGGAGTCGACATCCGCTTCCTGTGCGGTGACGCTTTCGCGTTCCCCGCCGCAGAGTTGAGCGGTCCGTACGACCTGGTCGTCGACGACTTTCCCCACCTGCGCGGATGGCTCCGCGGCAAACGAATCGGGCTTCGGATCGCCCGCAAGGAGTCGAGTCGTCCGAGCGGCTCGGACGGCGCCGGCGGGTAATCGAGCGGACCATGTCGTGGCTGACCGGCTACCGCCGGCTCAACCACCGCTACGAGCGCCATCCCCGCAACTACCTGGCATTTCTCGGCCTCGCCGCAGCCATCTGCTGCTACAAACGACTCGTCCGCCTCACCACGTAGGACACGGTCCTAGTCAAGCCGATCCTCCGCGTATGAGAAAACGACGTTCTTGCATGGTCGGCAAATTCGAGCTCTAGGGCAACCTTTACCACCTGCACGAGGGACAATAACCTTTTCGGATCCCTTAGGCCTCCGAAGGCGGAGGTATCCAGGCCTGACCGGCTGCCAGTTGACGAAATTCAGGAGAACGATTGGATTCCAGATCAGCAGCCAGCCTTCTTCCATCGACCGCATGCAGTTCGAACACTTAACCTCATCACTCATGACACCGAGACCCTTTCAAGTTAATGCGGCTCACCTTCCAATGTTCACGAGAGCTTCGCTCACATTGCCGAGTCGGGGCGTACTCGCATAGATCTACGAACCAACGGCGAGGGGTGCCCCTTTCTCGAGGAGGCCGGCGGCCCGCGAATTCTGCGGGATCCATGCATCGATCATGTCCTGCCAATCGAAGCTCTTCATGTTGCGAGATTTCGGGACTTGGCGAACAAAGTCCGCCCTGATACGACGCATCCGCGTCTGCCCTCGGTACGGCGGTTTCGGGGCGTGCCGGTCCGCAGTGACATTGGTGAGGCGGGACGGTTCCCGAGCGGCCCCGTTCGGCCCGCGCGCCGCTGCCACGCGGTACTCGAAGAACGCCTCCTGCCCGCGAGGCGAAGATGCGGTGGACGGCCTTGCCCGAGTACGACATACGGAACGCGAACAGGTAGCAGGTCACCAGCTCGCCGACCGGCTTGACCGTGACGTCCCCGAAGTCTTCCTCGGCCTCGGCTCCTGGCCTGTGGGTCTGCGGGACGAACGCGTGCGCGCCGTTGTGGATGAACCGGCAGCAGGTGGTGCGCAGGACGGTGGACTTGCCGCCGCCGGTGCCTGCGGAGATCAGGACGTGCGGGGAGTCGGCGTCCAGGTCGACGGAGGCCTTCCCGGCGCTTGCGGGTCGCCAGCCGGTACGCGGCGCCGGCCACAGCCGCGGCAGAGACCAGGCCGATGCCGCCTGTCCGCACTGCCTCGAGGGCTGGGTCGGGGTTCTCCCAGACGTCGGCCACGGCCGCGAAGGTGGCCTCTTGTCTTCTCCCACAGGGCGTAGTAGCCGCCGGAGTCGGTCGCGGCCAGACCGCTGATACGGAAGGTCAGGCGCTTCCACCCGGCCCGGTAGGAGGAACGGGACACCTTGCATTCGACCTTCGGCGGGACCCGGGTGCCCGAGCGCCAGAACGTCGCGTTGGTCTTCCGCTCCCCGTCCATCCGTCGGCCGGCCAGGGACCGGCCGGTGCCGAACATGAGGGATTCGGCGGTCTCCTCCATTTGCTTGTCGAACTTCGTCTCTGCCACGGCCGTGCCCTTTCGGTGTGCGTCCAGGCACCTCACACCCGGAGGCGGACACCTCCCTTCTACGGCCGTCGGCCTGTGGACAGCGGCGAACGTGCAGGTCAGCGCGGCGAAGTGGCTGATGTGGCGGGCCGGTCCGGCGGACCCTGCCCCGGGCGCGGGCAGGCCGGTACACCGGTAACGGGCCCGGCGGCGGGCAGGCCACGGTGTGCGGTGCGCACCACTCGACCGGTGCGCGGCTTCGTCGTCGGGGGCGGGCTGCCGGTCAGGGCGGCTGCCTCGCGCAGCAGGACGGCGGCCTCCGCGGCGGCTTTCGCCTGCGCCCGGAGCTCCTGCGCGCGGTGCCGGGCCGCCTGCTCGAAGGCGTCGGCCGCCGCGCGGACGCGGCCACGGGCCAGAGCCGGAGAGTGCTCGGCGGCGACGGCCAGGAGGCCACCGAGCGCGGCGACATCACCCGGCACCATCAGCTCGTCCGGCGCGGCCCAGGAGCGCCGAGGCCTCACGGATCCGGTGTTCGGCCAGCGCCCAGTTCGGCCGCGGTGACGACGGGCTCGAAGCGTTCGTGGACGCGGGGCAGGGACAGGTCGTAGGCGAGCGTCGAACCGGAGAACCACACCGGCCGGAACCCGCGGTCCGCGCGGTCCCCGGGGAGCGCCACCGCGTGGCCGACCAGGGTGCCGTCGTCACCGTGACGCTCCCGCACGCGCAGCCCGGCGTCGCGGAGCCGGTCGAGGAAGTCGGCGTCGCCCTGCGCTTGGGCGGCCCGGATTCGGCCACACCGCGGCGCCGGACGGGCGGGCGGAGCGCCCGGGTCCGGGCCCAGGTACTGGCTGCGGTGGGCGAGCTGCTCACGGCGGGCGGGTACGACGGGCTGACCGTCGAAACGGTCGCCGAACGGGCGGGCGTGCACCGCACCACCGTCTACCGACGCTGGCGCGACGTCGGTGGCCTGCTGGCCGACGTACTCGACGCCGCGTCCGACGACACGTGGAGCCCGCCCGACACCGGGTCGCTGGAGGGGGACCTCACCGCGCTCAACCAGGAGGTCTACCAGGCCCTGGCAGGTGGCGGGCCCAGCCTGACCACGGCGCTGATCGCCGCTGGATTCCGCTCGACCGAAGCAGCGGGGGCCCTGACCCGCTTCTGGGAGGACCGCTACGCACGCTGCGCGGTGGTCGTCACCCGCGCCGTCGAGCGGGGGGAGCTGCCGGGCCCGGCGGACACCCGCGCGTGCTGGTCGCGGCGACCGCCCCGCTCTACCACGAGCTACTACTCCTACGCACGGCCCCCGACCCGACCCTCCCCCGCCGGGCCGCGGCGGGTGCCGCGGCGGCGGGACGGACCGGCGCCTACAGCCTCCCAGGGGCACTCCCAGGCCGAGGCGACAAGTCCGGTGAAAGCCCTCGTGGATCTTCCTGACCCGGCCCTCCAGGGCGAGGAAGGTCAGCGTCTGGTCGGCAGCTTCGCGTGGGGGTGAAGTGGAGCTGGAAGCGGGGGTGCGCGAGCAGCCAAACATGCACCACCGGCGCCTTGTGGGCGGAGAGGTTGTCACAGATCACATGAACCGCCAGGCCTTCGTCGGTCTGACGGTCGATCTCGTCGAGGAAGTCACGGAAGTCCACCGCCCTGTGCTGCGCGGACAGCTTCGTGATCACCTTGCCCGTCGCGGTGTTCAGGGCGGCGAACAGGTCGACCGTGCTGTGCCGGACGTAGTCAAAACTCCGGCGCTCGGGCACTCCTGGAATCATCGGCAGTACCGGGGCGGTCCGCTCCAGAGCCTGGATCTGCGGTTTCTCGTCCACCGCGAACACGACCGCATCGGCCGGCGGGGCCAGGTAGAGGCCGACGACATCGCGGATCTTGTCGATCAGGAACGGGCCCGGTGAGATCTTGAACGTCTCGGTCCGCCATGGCTGCAGGCCGAACACGTGCCAGATCCCCGGAAGCGTGACGCTTCCGCGAACGCTTCCGTCCTAACAGCGTCAAGCAGCAGACTCACCCTCACGGCCTTCGTCTCGGTCACGTGCACCTTGGTCGGAGCACATCATCAGACGAAGGCCGCCCCCCACGTCCGGCGAATCCCCGTGCGAGCGACCCGGTCGAGGCGCCCTTCGAGGAAACCCGCGATCACGAACCTCGAGCGAGTCCCATCCCAGCCCGAATGTCGCTGGGGCCCTACCACCCCATGTTCTTGGCCACCTCGGCCTGGGCTGCGGCGATCTCTTCATCGGTGGACTCGATGACGTCCACCTCCTCCAAGCGTGCGAGCAGGTCCGCGAAAGCCTGCTTCTGAGCCGGGTGCGTGATCGGTACGGCGTTCAGGTCGGTGCTCAACAGCCAAGCGTGGCTCTTCGGGCCCGTCTGGACCGCTCTCTACGCCACGATCGGCATCGCGGCCTGGCTGGTCTGGCGCCACCCTGACCGCGACCGCGTCCGAACGGCACTGACCTGGTGGTCCATCCAGCTCGCGCTCAACCTCGCCTGGACCCCCTTGTTCTTCGCAGCCCGCCAGTACGGGCTTGCGCTGCTGGACATCCTGCTTCTCCTGGCCGCGCTCGGCACGACCGTCGTCCGCTTCCGGTGGCTCAGCCTTCCCGCGGCGCTGCTCCTCGTCCCCTACCTGTTGTGGGTGGCCTTCGCGACCGCCCTCAACGCATCCATCTGGCACCTCAACCCGTGAGCCTCTACGCCATCCCCGCCCACGACACCGTGAGGTCTCTGCCCTCATCCGGTCCGGCACGGATGTCACCGGAAACCTCGGCAAAGGAACCCCGTGGATGACAGCGCCGTTGACAGGCAAGGGCCGGGACGGGTGGTGGCATGGCGAACCTGTAGGACAGCGAAACGGGTGACGCCTACGGACGGGGACGGGCCCGGTCAGGGGTGAGGGTGTGCGCCGAGTGGTGGAGGATCGGCTTGCCGGGGTGCGGGCACCGGTGAAGGATCAGACTACGAGATGCGCCGCTTATCCAGCGTGATGCCATGATTCGCGGCGTGTCGTCCTCTGCCTGCCCGCTCGACCTCATGAGGAGTGGCCATGGAAGACAGCCCGCTCAGCCGTCGACAGCTGTTGTGGGGAGCTGCCGGCGCAGCGGGTACTGTTCTGGCCGCTGTGGAGCTGCCCCGGCTGATGGAGTCCGACGCGAAGCTGAAGGTTGCGCTGCCGAGTCCTGTCCTCAAGGATCCCGTCGCCGCAGCCGGGCCGCCTACGACCAGGCGTCGCCAGGCCTTGGTGGACTACGCCCCCGCCGTCTGGGTCGAGGCATCCGAGTCCAACTACACGTCCTCCGACCGTCCCGAGGACTATCCCATCGAATACGTCGTCATTCATCTGACGACGGACCACTTGCCGATCATGCTGTCCAAGTTCAAGGACCCCGCCGAGAGGGTGTCCGCGCACTACGTGGTCAGCGCAACCGGCACGCGGATCGCTCAGTGCGTGCGCGAGCGCGACGTCGCTTGGCACTCCGGCAGTGTTTGGCACAACCACCGGAGCATCGGTATCGAACACGAAGGCTGGACCGACCAGCCCGTTTACACCGACGGGATGTACGAGGCATCCGCCGTACTCGCTGCCACGATCTGCGCGAAGTACGACGTTCCTGTCGACCGCGACCACATCGTGGGCCACGTCGAGATCCCGCTGTCCACCCACGACGACCCCGGGCCCGTGTGGAACTGGGACACGTACATGAAGCTCGTCGAGACCGCCCACCGGCGCATCAGAACCTGACACCGCGTCGACCCCCTCACGCGGGTTTGCCGTCACCGTAGAGCCACGAGTCCCAGATCGGGTCGAGGTCCCGGCCGGCCTTGGCCTCCGCGTACGCGGTGAAGTCGTCCGTGGAGGCGTGGCCGTGGCGGTGACGCAGGGTCCAGCCGCGCACCAGGGCACGGAAGGCCTTGTCGCCCACGGTCTGACGGATCCTGTGGATCACCATCGCTCCGCGCACGTACACCGGCTGGCCGGAGATGTCCGAGGCGCTCGGCGGCTCGGCGGGCGGGAAGTCCCACTCGTCGTCGTCCGCTGCCTTGGCGTGGTTGCGGTCGAAGTGATCCTGGGCACTGGCCCCGCCGTGGTCCTCGGTCCACAGCCACTCCGCATAGGTCGCGAAGCCCTCGTTGAGCCACATGTCCCGCCAGGTCCTCGGGGTGACGGAGTTGCCGAACCACTGGTGGGCCAGTTCGTGCACCACGTTGGTGGTGTGGAAGATGGCGGCCGGAATGGTCGGCCGCGTCTGGGTCTCCAAGGCGTAGGGCACATCGGCCGCCTGATCGACGATCACCCCGGCGGCGGAGAAGGGGTAGGGACCGAACCTGCCCTCGGCCCATTCCATGATCTCGGGGAACCTGCTGAGGACCTCTCCGGCCTCGTCCACGCTCGCGGTCGTGTCCATCGCCGACACGACCGGGACGCCCGATCGGGTTCGGGAGGTCCTGATGTCGTAGCTGCCGATGGCTACGGTCGCCACGTAGCTGGCCATGGGCTCGGCCTGGTGCCAGTGGAAGGTGGCACGGTCGCCGCTGACGCGTCGGGCGCGCAGCCGCCCGTTGGAGATCGCCTGCACCCCTTTGGGAACCGTGACGGTGATGTCGTACGAGGCCTTGTCCGAGGGGTGGTGGTTGCCCGGGAACCAGGACATCGAGCCCGTCGGCTCACCGAAGGCGACTGCTCCGTTGTCCGTCTTCAACCAACCTTCGCGCCACCCGTTGTCATGGGTGATCGACTGCGGTGTGCCCGCGTAGCGCACGACGCTGCGGAAGGCGGCGCCCTTCCTGAGGTGATCGTGCGGCCGCAGGGTCAGCTCCTGCCCGTCCTGCCGAACCCGGGCCTCGCGCCCGTCGACGGTGGCGCTCAGCACCCGCATGCCGAGGAGGTCGAGATTGAAGGCGCTGAGGTCCGCAGTGGCCTTCGCGGTGATCTCCGCAGTGCCCTCGAGGCGGCCGCTGTCGGGGTCGTAGGCCAGGGTGAGGGCGTAGTGGGTGACGTCGTAGCCGACGTTGCCCAGCTCCGGGAAGTACGGGTCACCGGCGCCTGAGGCGGCGGCGTGCCCGCCCCGGAACCCGGTTCGAGGTGCCGCCGTCCCAGCCGTGTCCACGCCGGGCCGAGCACTCGCCCTCCCGTCTGCGCCCGTACGGACCCCCGCCCCACCACCGCCACGGCCGTCGGGCTCCGAGCACGCGGGCAGTGCGGCGAGCAAGCCCGCGACCGCGAGGGCGGCCAGGCGTCCGGAAGTCTTCACGCAGCCGATCATGACCCAGCCCCCGAACGCCCCGACCCCGCCACGCCGTGTGACGGGGCAGACCCTCAACCGGGCGCCGGCCGCAGCACGAGCGCCCGTTGAAGCGGTGTCGCGAGCCTGAAGTCCTGGCGGATCTCCTGCGGGTCCCGGTGCAGCCCCAACCGCATGACGTCGATCGTCAAGGCAATCCTCACGCTGGAGAGGCAGCGCTGAAGATCCTCGGTGAGCGCTTCGTCTGGCGTTGACCGCCACATGAAGCGCTCACCCGGAACCGAAACCCTTGGGGTCAGTCCTGATCTTGGCGGTACTGGGCCGCGTACCAACTGGAGTCGATGGCGGGGTTGCGCAGCGCCCCCCAGAATCGGTCGTCAGGTATCGGTGGCAGGGGCTGATCGCCCAGGTCCGCATGCAGGTCCGCACGCCAGTCGAGAGTGAAGTGACTCCGGGTCTCCGCGCTCTCGCACACGGACCTGTACGGGGACCCCCAGATCCCGAGGGCTATTTTCTCCGCGGCCCACCTGCGTGTGTGGTCTCGGCCGGTGTCGGCCTGTGCGAGCACCGCGCGGAGGCGCAAGGCGAGCGGGCCGGTCCGGTCCGGCTGTGGCGGGGGCACACCGAGCTCCCACGCGTCCAGGGCCGTCTTGACCTCCGGGTAGTTGTTCAGGCCCGTTTCGACCGCCAGTCTGCGCAGCTGCTTCCGCGCGGCGTCGACCACCTGCTCGTACGGCAGGGTCGCGATCAGTGCACCGAGTTCCTCATGCCCGTCCAGGTGGCTCACGTGGAGGAGGTCGGTGGGGCTGTAGGACAGGTCCAGCTCCGGCAGCTGCTCATCCGGTGCGGGAAGGGGCTCGTCGGCGCTGTACTGCGGCCTGGCAGGCGGACGCCCCTCCCAGAACAGCCGTCCGTTGAACGTGACGACACCAGCGTCCTGGCCGCGCTCGAGCATCCCGGCCAATTCGGCCAGATACTCACCCAGCGAGTCGGCCTTCCCGAAACCGGTGCCGGTCTCGTCGAAGAACCGCCCGATCGCACCGAAGGAGTCCCGCCCGGTACGGCAATCCGTCAGAAGACCGTCCGACGTCACGTCGTACGAACCGAACTTCACGTAATCGTGAAGCCAGTAGTCCTCGGTCTCCCCGTCGAGGCCCTGGTCGATGCCGCGCATGAACCCGGTGTCCCCGAGGATCCCGCTCACTCCGAGCAGCCGGTCGCCCGTGCTGAAGCGGAAAGCCTCAGGTCCCTCCAGCGCCCCGTTGTGCCGGAGGAGCGAAGCGACCAGGTCCGGAGGGAAGGTGACCCCCATTTCCTGTTGCGCTGCCGCGATCTCCTCGCCACCTGCAGGCGGCCGAAGCGTGGCGAACGTGCGGGGCGCGTGCTCGCGCAGCCACGCGTCGATGCGAGTCCATGAGTCCTGGACCAGGTCTGATGTCATAGGGCCGACCTTAGAACCAGCGGCTGACAACAGCTTGATCGTCGCTCACCGGCCTTGCCGCCGGGTGGGCGTTCAGGCCGGCAAGCGTCGAGGGGCCCCTTGTCCCGGCTCACCAAGCTGCCGGCACCGGACGCTGCAGCCGCCCACTCGACACGGAAGCGCATCGATCAGCCGGGCGGCCATGCGCGGGCCTTGGGTGTGCCGTGATCCGCCCGTGGCACGGCGTGACGCTCAGCCGGTACCCGCCGTGATGCACGATGGCTGTGGGCGCACCGGAAGCGTCGTACTCGAAGGCGATCCAGCGGCCGTCGCGGTCCTCCACACGGTGCAGCGGGACGTGCTCGTTCGCGTGCAGCACGAAGCGCCGGACGAGTCGTCCTCCGGGTCGGTGAGCACGCCTGGTCAAAACCCTCGCTCCCACCATGTTCATCCGTTTCCGCCGCGGCGGAAGAACGATCACCGCACCCCTGCCCGCCTACACTCCACACTCGTGATCCCCGCACGAGGCGCGCGCGGGGGCGGCCGACTCCCGCCGGCCTGCCCCGGCCCGGAGCGCGTTCGGCATGTCGTACCGCGCCACCCACTCCGCGACGTCGGCGCAGTCGATCGGCGGACAGGCGACGTCCGGCACGATGCGCAGCACCCCGGCGACGTCCACGCCGGGGTGCGCCTCGCGAACGTGGCCCGCAGCGCGCTGCACCGCCAGGCCCGGACGGCCGTCGTCGTGCGTTGGCAGGGCATGACGGAGATGGAGCGGTTGCCGTTCGGGACGCGGGCCCCGGTCGCGGTGTACAGCACGATCCCGTCGATGGCGTGCGCGGAGCCGTCACCGTCCAGGACGGCGAGCCGGCCGCGTGCTATGCCGTTCCCCGTTACTGGCAGGGTTCGGGTCTTGTCATCCATCAGTCAACTGTTGGATGGCCTTGAGTGTCTTTCGTGCTCCGTCTTCGGTCGCCATGTGTTGTGCTGCCGTCGCGGCGGCTTGGCTGTATGACTGCTGCTCGACTGCTTGGCATAGCGAGTCGGCAAGCCGTTCGGCGGTGAGGGACCGGAAGGGGATGGGAGCGGTGGCGGCGCCGATGGCGGCGAGTCGCCCTGCCCAGAACGGCTGATCGGCGGTGACCGGCACGGGGACGGCGGGCACGCCGGCGCGTAGCGCCGCGGCGGAGGTGCCGGCCCCGCCGTGGTGGACCACCGCGGCCAGCCGCGGGAACAGCAGGGCGTGCGGCACGTCCCCGATCGTGAGCACGTCGTCCCCGTCGGCGGCGAGTGCAGCGCTGCCGGTTTGGAGGATGCCACGCAGTCGGGCACGGCGCAGGGCTCGCACAGCGATCTCGCTCAGTCGTTCACCGTCGCCGGACGCCATGCTCCCGAAGCCGATGAGGACGGGCCGGGGGCCGGCCGACATGAAGTCCTCGAGCTCGGAGGACAGCCTCTCCTCCGGATGGTGATGGGGCCACCAGTTGCCGACGATGTCCAGGCCGGGGCGCCAGTCGGAGGGACGGGGCACCAGGGCTGTGCTGAAGCCGTGCAGGATGGGCCAGTTCGCCTGTTCCTGCCGTCGGCGAAGCGTGGCGGGGGAGGCCAGGGGGAGGCCGAGGCGGTGGCGCAGTTGTGCGACCGCCTGGGCGTAGACGCGGTCTGCCATCCGCAAGGCGAAGCGTCCGGTTGCCCGGTTGGCGAGTCGGCCCAGTGAACGGGTGCCGGTCACGACGGGAGGAAAGTCACCGGTCGGTGCGGTGGGCTGGAGGTACACGCCGAGGCTCGGTATACCCGTGGACTCGGTGAGGTGCCAGCCGAGGGGGCCGTGGTGGTCGACAGCAGAAGCAGGTCCGTTCCCTTGTCCACCGCGTCGGCGAAGCCCAGACCCAGCTGGGTGATGAAGGCTGAGGCGGTCCGTATGAGGTCACGTTGGTTGGTGACGTCGCCGTGCACCCGCGTGTCCGCGGGCAGACTGTGGAACTCCAGTCCCGCGTCGCGCGCCAGGGGCTCGAAGGTGTCGGTGGCGGCGAGGACGACGTCGTGGCCGGCCCGGCGCAGTTCGGCGCCCAGGCCCGTGTAGGGCGCGACATCGCCGCGCGATCCCGCCGCGGCGATCATGATTCTCATCGGTTCTCCTCACCGTTGGTGCTGTCACCGGCGTGGCGGGCCGTGTTGGCGTAGACCGCCTTGCGCGTGTACGAGGCCAGGCCCGGACGTTGCTGCGCAGGCGGTACGACCAGAGCGAAAGCGCGTGGGTCGGCGACAAAGTCGTCCGCGATACGCCGGTGCATGTCGGGCGGGCAGGAGGTGAACCAGCGTGCTATGTGCAATCGATGTTCCTCCGCGAGGTCCATGGCCCGCTCGCCGCAGGCCGACTCGCCTTCGTCGAAGACCGCGAGTAGTTCCGCACGCCACGCGGAGGCTTCACCCATGAGCCGGCGCCAGTCCTCCTTGGTGTGCGCCTCCGCGCGCGCCATCGCCTCGCGCGGCCCTTCGGAATGCGCCCACTTCAACTCTGCCTCGGTGGCGTAACTCAGGTCGAAGGTGATCTCGCCGAAGATCTCGAAGCGTTCTTCGGGCGTAAGGGGCACCCCGGTCCTCTGGACCTCGATCGCCCGCTCCGCCACCTCCGCCAGCCGCTGCAGCCTGGCGATCTCCTCGTTCAGCTGCTGCTGCCGGGCCAGAAGCTTCTCCACGGGATTCACCTGCGGGTCCTTGAACATCGCGGCGATCTCGTCGAGGACGAAGCCCAACTCGCGGTAGAAGAGGATCTGTTGGAGGCGGACCAGGTCGGCCTCGCTGTAGAGCCGGTATCCGGCATGGCTGCGGTCGCTGGGCGAGAGCAGTCCCACCTTGTCGTAGTGGTGCAATGTCCGCACCGTCACCCCGGCGAATGCCGCGACCTGTCCAACGGAGTAGCTCATCCACCTGCCCTTTCGTCGCCACCAGCCTCAAGCCTGGCGTAGGGGGAGGGTCAACCCGGTCTCAGCCGATGGCATAGCGAGGGCTGCTGCCACCGTGGCTGCCGCGACGAACCCGTCGGGTCTGGGCCGCCGACCGGCGGAGGATGCCACCGGGTGGGTCCGCAGGGCCACGAGGCCGCGTCGGCCGTCCATGAGGCAGTGGAAGAGCAGGTCCCGGACGGCCCAGCCCGTAGAGGCGGTGGGCTACCAGGAATCCTCGTCCTCCCGTGGGGCCACAGCGGCCGCGAGGGCTCGATGGGACGCGTCCGGAGCATGGACCGGGTGGACCGGTGGGAGGGCTTCCGGGGGCGGGTCCTGGCCCTGGGGCGACTCGGCTTCGATCACCTTGAGCGGATGCCCGACGGCCCGGACCGTATGCGCACGTGCGGGCCGAAGCCACCGGGCGGTCAGGCCCACCGGTCGTTGCAGCCTGATGCGCCGGACTGTCCTCATGACGGATCGACGCGTTGTACCGCGCGACCGGGCCGTACCGCGATCGGGGGTCGGTAGGCCAGTTGTGATCGCCTTGATCGTCGTCGCCGGCTTCTCCGGCCCTCGATGGACCTTGATCATTACCGGCGCCTTCACGGCCTGGTTCCTTATTGCACTGGCAGTGATTCACATCGGTAGCGGCCGTGGCTGGGACGCCGTCCGCCGCGCCTATATCGCCACGTTCGGCTGGGGCAACTGGATCTGAACGCCTTTCCCCGCGAGCCCCTCAGCCCGGAGCCAGACGATGAACGTCAAGCTCAGGACTGTTCGACTTCCGTCATGAGGAGTCGGAGGGTCAGGGAGTGCTTATCCGGCGGGAGGGCCTCCGGCGCCGCGCGGGCGTGGGTGGTACCGGCGGCGCTGTCGCCGGCACGGGCGAGCATCAGCCCGCGGTGCATCCGCAGGTGGGTGGCGAACCAGGGCAGGGTCGCGGGGAGCTCCGCCGTCGCTGCGTCCTGGGCGGCGACGGCGGTGGTCTCGTCGCCGAGGCGGGCGGCGAGCAGGGAGACGAACACGTAGAGGCGCCAGTGGGGGACGAGGTGGTCGGAGGTCTGCTCTTGGGAGCCGGCCCGGTCGAAAAATGCCGCGGCCTTGAGCGAGGAGCCGGCCGTGCCGAAGGCAGCGCACCGCGCGGACGCGTCCAGGGGGGTCGTCGGTCCCCTGTGGCGGAGCGCCGGCGGAGTGGGGACCCGCCGGCGCTGCGTGGTCGGTCGTGGTCAGCTGACGTCCAGGCAGACCACGCGGACCCTGAAGGTCGATTGGGAGGCAGAGTTGTTGACGACGCTCACCTGCCACCCACTGAATCCGTCCAGGCTCATGTTCGCGACGAAGAGGCTCTGGCTCGTCAGCGTGTACGCCCCTCCGGTCGCGATGTCGCCGGGATCGCACACCGCGAAGCCCTGGGTGTTCGCCATGGGAGCAGCCGTGATGTCGGCGGACTCGCGTTGGTAGGGCAACGCGTCGGGTCCCGGCGGACCCGAGGGGCCGGGAGAGCCTGACGGTCCGGGCGGACCCGAGGGGCCGGGAATGCCCTGAGGGCCAGGTGAGCCTGACGGTCCGGGCGGACCCGAAGGACCAGGGGATCCAGCCGGTCCTGACGGTCCGGGCGGGCCCGAGGGGCCCGCAGGTCCGGGAGGGCCGCTGGGGCCGGCCGTGACCTTTTCGCAGTCACGCCCCTTGTGGGGGCGGCCCTTGCACTTGTCGTCCCCGACGGCCGACGTGTTCGAGACGCCGGACCGGCCCCCGGTGTCCCGAGCCGCTGCCGACACCGTGCCGACCACCCCCGTGGCCAGCAGCAGGGCGAGCGAGGCGACGAGGCCGGGTCTGCTCCATCCGGCACGGCGAGGAAGCGGGCTCGGCGGGGCCGGCGAGGTGTCGTTGTCGGATTCCACTGCTCATACTCCTCGGTTCGATACGCGACGGACCTTCGAACGAAGCTTGGGTCGGTCGGGTGCGCGAGGGAGAGAAGCACGTGCGACGCGCTCGATCGAATCAGCAGTCCGGCCCAACTACAAGCCGCCGAGGGTGGGGCGTTGCAGCGATGCCGACCGACTCCTCCCGCTCGCCCAGCAGGCAGACCTTGACCCACGGATCGCCGGACCTCCTGACGATGTCCACCCCGCCCGTGGTGCCCAGCTGCAGCGCCGCATCGAAACAGGTCAGCACCTCGCGCAGCCGCTGCTGAAACCCGGGTGATGAAGCAGGGACGGGCGGTCGCCGAGGGCGATGGCCCGGTCGGCGAAGCCGTCCGCGCCAGGAAGGGCGGAGCCTTCGTAGCCGAGGGCGGTCCCGGAGCGATCAGGGCGCTGCGAGGGATTCGATGCTGCCCAGGGCGGTCGGTAGTGCGCGGCCGCCGGCTCGCTCGGGGCAGATGTAGGCGCGGCGGGTCCGGCGTGGTCCGGTGTGGGCGGCGGCTTCTTCGCGGACGACGGTCATCGGTTCGCCCTCGGTGCCGGAGGCGATGTCGCGAACCCGATGACCGAGCAGCGGGTGTTCCTCGTGTCCGAGTCCGAGGTCGCGGCCGGTGGTGTTCACTCCTCCCCCGTCGGTGCTCTCCCGCTCAGTGAGCTTTTTCAGAGTGGCCACTGATCGGGTGACTCGGGTCGAGTCAGGTTGAGAACCGCAACGCACAGGGCAGCCGCGCCGTTGAGGGAGGTGTTCGAACTACCGTAGGTGAGCCCGTTGAGCGGCAGAGCGAATCCGTGCGGAGAGGCAGCGGGGAATGAGTGCGGTGCAGAGCTGGTCCCGCGTAATGAACCTCCTCCGGGAGCATGCTCCGGCCGATCACGCGGACCTGCCCGGCCCGGCCCCGGAGCACATGCTCGCGGCCGCCGAGGAGCGCATGGGTCTCTCATTGACTCAGGAACTGCGGGCGTGGCTGCTGCAGAACAACCTGGATCTCCCCGAGGACGCGGTGGACGACGACGTCGCCTGCTGCGGTTACGCCGGGTTCCCGGACGAGGGGAGCTTCTTTCTGGGCATCCGGGCGATGGAGAAGCTCTACGCGAATCACCCCTTGTCCGGTCGGGGCGACTGGCGCGAGGAGTGGATCCCGTTCCCGTCGGACCGGGACGGCTGGATGGGGACAGTTCATCGACGCGAGGGACGGACGTATCGACACATGGTTCGTGGGTGCGCCCACGGTCACCGGCGAGTACGCGTCATTGGCTGACTACTTCGACTCCGTGGCGGAGATGCTGACGAGGATCGGCGCGGGGGACCATCCGGTCCGTTCCGTCGCCGAAGGGCGACTTGTCCGGTCGTGAGGCCGGCGGCCTGGTCCGGGCCGAGAGGCACGTGCCGGTCGAGGAGGGCGGGCAGGTCCCGGCGGCGGGCCGGCGCGGCCACCTGGTCCGGGTGGACGACGGGGAAGGCGACTTCACCGCCGAGGTAAACCAGCAGGCCGGCACGGACGAGGTGGCCGACCGCCGATGCGGTCACCCTCGGCCGCAGGATCGGGAGCGGCACCCCAGGGCCTGCGTCAGCCGGTCCGCCGTCACCCCCGCCTCGATCCCCCGCAGCGCCGCCCGCACCGCCTCGGGATCGGCCGCCTCCACCACCTGCCGGGACCACCGGCCCGGCCCGACATCCGCCGCCGGGACAAGCCCCGACCCCGTCGCCCACCGGTACCCGCGACCCGCCCTTCGATAGAATCGTCATGGAGTGCGTGGCTGGTGTTGGCATCGGGCGAGGACCACGACCTTCGGTGGAACTCGTGTGCACGCCCCCGATGCGCAGTTGAGCGGCTTCGTCCTCCGTCGGCATCCGAGCGCTGACAGTCCCGCTGACACTGTTGGGCTGGTGTCCTGCTCCGGTGCGCGTTCCGGGCGGACGGCGGTGGGCCCCAAGAAGGACTTCGTTGGGGCCCACCGCCGTACCTGTGGGATGTCGCTGACACCACCCTCGCCCGCAGCATCGAACGACGCGAGGGGCGCTATCGGGTTCTCTGATATTCGCCTTCGTCGAAGGTCAAGAACTGGCGACGTGCCGGCGGCGGTGCAGGATCCATCGGTGTACGGGCGGTGTCAGGCCGGCGCCTACGATGAATCCGATCACGACACTCTGGCTCGCGACCGCGATAGTCCCGATAATTGCGCACAGAACCAGGCCGGTCACAACCAGACCCGCGACTTTAACACGCGGGTTCAGCTGATTCAGCCATTTCACCGTGGACAGAGTCGTAAGGTATACGGTGGAGCCGAAAGCGGCCGACGCCAGAGCGGTGAGAGTGTCCATTCCGCGACCTTTCTGAATCGGAAGCCGAAATGTGTCTCTTCGGCTGCCAGGGCCAGCCGTCGTCCCTGTTCGGGAACGCGTGGCTGCCGGTCTGTTTACCTGCAGTATCCGTCGCCGGCGCTGCCCTTGTAAGTGCCGCTTCCGGCCACGGCTGCCGCCGGGGAAAGGGGTGCCAGCGCGGGGTTGACCTTGAACTTGATGCACTGATCGGTCGCAACTGCGTACCCCGCGATGCCCGCGAGGGAGCGGCCCCCGACGACCGCGGCCGGGTGCGGCAGCCAACCCACAACGGTCCCGCCGAGAGCGAGGACCTTGGTCTCCTTCTTGTTGAAATACACGGTGCCGCTGATGATGCCCCAGGTGTAATGGGGGTCGGCCACCACGGGGAAAGCGGTGTCGGGGCCGGTCTCAACGGTCTGGACGAGGGTGTTGCCCTCAAGGCTGTACCTGGTGGGAACCGAGTTGCCCTTGGCGTCCTTCGCCCACGGGGCGTCGATGTGGCCCCGGGCGACGAGGCCTGCTCCGCCGGCCGAGGTGACGATGTCGTAGCCGCCGTTCCCATCGGCCACCAGGCCGGCACCCTCGGGGAGACCGAGGTTGAAGCGCTGTGTGGTGGGGGCCTTGGCGTCCTTGAGGGTGACCAGGGCCCGGGCCCCACCGCCGACGGTGGCCTGGGTGGCGAGGTCGGTGTGCGCGGCCGCGTCAGGATAGACGGTGGGTGGTGCCGGCCGCCGAGGTGGTACCTGCGGCGCCGACCGCAGCGGGTAAGGTCATCGTCACCGCCGAACCGTCGGAGGCCGCCACGGTCACCCGCCCGTCAGCGCTGGCCGGGGTCGTCACGGTGACGAGCCCGCGGTCCGTCGCCATGACCGTGCCTCTGGTGCTGTCAGGTGCAACGTCCCGCGGTACCGGTGGCCTTCTGCACCGTGGCCGTGACCCGGTCCGCCGCACTGACTGCGGAACCACCGCCGGCGGCGATGGCCGGGGCAGCGGTTCCCGCTATCAGTGCCGTGGTGAGCATCGCGGCATGAACTGAATTCTTGAGCTTCACGTGATATTCCCTGATCTACCTAGTGTCGTGGTCGGTGGAACAGAATGAACACTAGCGATCTTCGCGGGATGATCAACAGATTTGAGCAAGTACCGAGGTTCCCCACTCAACCATTTATCGGGTGAGCACGCGACAGGTGTGCTATTTCAAGCCGCAGCGGCGTAAAGCATATCTCCACACCCGCCTGACCTGGCGAGACGTGGACTTGACCTGCCACCACGACTCGACGAACGTGCAGCCGGGTGACGTTTCAAGTCATTTCCGGAACCGTTTCAGCCACGATGAACGACGCTCCCATACCGCTCGATTCAACAGCTCTCAGAAGGCGACGGGGCGCCCTTCTTATGGTTCGGCAGGAATAACCGGAATACTTATCGGGGGCGCAGGCGAACAGGATTTACAACTCGTTCCGGAGCGCGGTTACGATGCCAGGGGAGAGCGGGCACGCCGCTTCCGCTTCAGGGCACGTACCCCCGCCGCAAGCGCGGCAGCACAGATGCCTGCCGCCAGCCAGGCGGGCGCGCTCTTGAACAGGTCGGCCGGCGTCGGGGCAGGGTCTCGGCAGTCAGGGGCTGCGGGTTCCACCCGCAGTCGAGCCCAGACCTTTGACGTCGCCCCCTTCTCTTGCCAGACCACGGTGTAGAGGCCTGGTTTCGCGTCGCACCTGATACGGACGACCGCCGAGACCCGCCTCGCTCCGTGCATGACGACTGGTCGTGTGAACACCGGCGAGGTCAACGTGACACTTCCGTCGCCGCCCGCCCCCAGGCCGTCAGTCGCCGTCAGCTCCCCGCCGGCCCTCACCGACCGCACGTCCCATGGGCTCGCGGGCCATTCCACGTCCGCGGGCCAGTGCTCCTCCTGGGGCTCAGGCGGCAGCCCGGAGACCCGCCTGGCGCACGCTTCACGATCCGTGTCTTCAGCCGGAGCCACCCGGACCCGCCCCCAGAGCCGCGTGACCTCGGAGGGGTTGCGGTCCCCGCCTGATCCGACGCGCACCTCGTAGACCCCGGGCGCAGCGGTGCACGAGATCGTCACGACCGCGGTGACCTGCGGGTCGTTCATCCTCATCCGGCCATCGGCGGTGAACGCCTCTGAGAAGACCCTGTCGCCGTTGCCGACAGAGTCCTGTAGGCCGACCGAGACGCTGACCTGCTCTCCAGGCCGAACCGGCTGGTCGGTGCCGCTTGGAAGCGGCGATGGCACATCCGTAAGCGGAGTGGCCTGCGCGCCCTCGGCTCCGAGTGCCAGGTACAGCGGAATCGTCATGGCCGCCGCGCCGACCCATGCCCGTAATCGCACTATTTGCCTCCTGTCTTAGTTCTTTGACGATCTTTCACACCGTTACCTACTCTGCCCTCTTCATCGAACTGACGCACCAACACACTGCGCTGGCCAGGCGTCATCGCTGCACTCAGGAAGCAAGTCATTGAGATCAAGATGGTTGACCGCACTCGCGCTCGGTACCAGCACCGTGCTCTTCACCGCCCCTGCTGCCCTGGCAGCGTCGGCCGCTCCCTCTCCGGCCGGCATAACCCTCCCCTCACCCTCAGCCTCGTCGTCGCCCCCCACACCCAGCCCTTCAGACTTAGCCGGCTCCAAGCCCTCCGCGTCGGTGCTTCCCACTCCGCCCGCACCAGCGGTATGCGCTCCCCCCTCTCCCGCGTCCACCCCCACATCGCCCCCTGCCTCCCGGGCCCCAAGCGCGGACGAGCAGTACTGGACAGCTGAGCGGATGGCCCAGGCCAAGCCGATCGACGCCGCCCGCGACGCCGGTCCCAAAGCTCCGTCAGCACCCAACTCGCCCGCCGCTGCACCACGGGACACGCCCCACGCCGCGCACTTCGACGGCCTCCCGATGGTGGGGACGTTCTTCTTCGACGGCACGCCGGTCGGCGGAAACGCGACCTACTGCACCGGCAGCGTCGTGCGCAGCAAGGGAAAGAGCCTGGTACTCACCGCGGGGCACTGTGCGAACGGCCTGAACGCGGCCACCCACCGTGTCTTCGTACCGCAGTACCAGTTCCTCAAAATCCCGGCCAACCAGCCCTGGGGACTCTTCGCAGTCGGCGATGTCTACAAAGACCCCCGCTACCCCAGCACGGGCCAGACAAGGGCCGCGGTCTCGGACCTGGACTTCGCCTTCGTCACTGTCGCCCCAACAGCAGGGGCGCGATCGAGGATGTCGTGGGCGCCCTCACCTTCACCACATCGACGTCGTACGACCACAACGTGACGGTCATCGGCTACCCGTCCCACGCCAAGGACAACAGCCAGCACAAGGCCATCCGCTGTGATGTACCGACCCGTCGGCTGCACGGGTTCCGGCAGATGCAGATGGAGTGCGGCGGCTACCACGGTGGTGTCTCCGGCGGCCCTTGGATCAGGGGATACAACGCCTCGGCCAGAACTGGAGAGGTGATCGGGAACGTCGGGGGCATGGGCGGCGGCGGCGACGTCGACTGGATCTCCTACGCTCCGCTCTACGGCAAGGACGCCCAGGACCTTTACAACGACGCCAACAACGGCATCGGACCGAAGAACGTCCGCCGCGGTACCTTCCAGCCTCCGACGGACGGTCCGGTCCTGCCGGGAAGCGGCGAGACGTGGAAGCACGCCAAGCAAATGGCCTCCGGCAACTTCTCCGGCACCGGTCACAGCGACCTGCTCGTCATCTGGACCGACGGCGAAGCCACCCTCTACCCCGGTGACGGCAACGGAGGCTTCCGTCCCGAACGGCAGCTCCTGGCACCCAACGCCGGGTGGAAGCCGGTCGCCACCATCACCGCAGGCGACTTCACCGGCACCGGTGAGTTCGACCTCTTGGTGCGCTGGGACGACGGCAGGATGACCCTGCACGGAGACGTCGGCTCCAACGGCCTCGGCGCCGGAATCGAAATGGCTCCTTCAGGATCCATCTGGAGCCACGCCACCCAGATCGCCGCCGGCCGCTTCAACGCCACCACCTACGTCACCGACCTCATGGTCCGCTGGTCCGACGGCGAACTCAGCCTCTTCACCAACGTGAGCGCCGGCACCATGGGCCAGGAGTACAAGCTCAAGGACCCCAACAGCACCTGGATGGACGCCACCCTGCTGACCGCGGGCCAGTACTCCGGCAACCAGAAATGGGACCTCATGGTCCGCTGGACCAGCGGCGCGCTCAACAACTACGTCGGCACCACCACCGGCGGCCTGGGCAGTGAGCAGCCCATCCACGGCCCCAACAAGACTTGGACCCACAGCGTCATCATGACCACGGGGCAGTTCACCAGCGACGGCCTCACCAACGACCTCATGATCCGCTGGTCCGACGGCGAAACCACCATGTACAAGGACACCCGCATGAACAGCCTCGGAACCGAAATCATGATCGCCCCACCCGCATAAGCAGGCCAGCAGGCACGTACGTACGCAGGCCGGCCCTCTCCGCGGGCAGCTCCACCCGAACCCTCCAGAGAATGTCGCCCGACTCGGCCAGGGACAGCAACATCTGCGGCCGCTCGAACGGAACGAAGCGGTAAATCGGGTCGGGGTGGGAGGCGCGTAGCGCGTGAGTGCGCGCCGCAGCTCGTCGGGATCACGGCGCTCGAGTCTGCCCGGGTTCTCCTGCTTGTTTCGTCGCATGACTCCGGTCCACAGCCTGAGAGGTGGGATCGGCCGGGTCCGGACCCTGTCCTCCCGGACGGTGGCATCACGACCTCGGGGATCATGCCGCCCTGCGGGCCCGATGCCGGGCAAGCCCCTCGTGCGGCGGGGCTTGCCCACCCGCCGCGCCCCTGCTGATAGCCCGTCGGCAGTTGGCCGCAGGTGGCGTCCCCCCCTCGAACGATCGGTCAAACAGCAGGCCGGCGCCGTGACCGAGCCGTGCGACCACCCGCCCGGACAGGTCGCTGGTCATGTTCTGGCGCCGCCTCCTATCCCCCGGTCTGCGGGTGGGGCGGCGTCGCCGGGCGGGGTCAGGGGATGGTGGATCAGGTCGGGGAAGCGGCCCTCCCGCCGAGCTTGGACCAGCTGCGAGGACAGCCGCCGGTACATCGACGGCTTGTGCGGCAGCACGCCCTCGGCGGCGAGCCGGTGCATCACCTGCCGCAGCGTGACCTTGAGCGGCGCGTACCCGTCCACGATCTCCCGAGCGCGGTCCACGATGAGGGGCCACCGGATCCGTTCACGCTCCGACCAGGCGGCCCTGGAGGCGGCCGCCGGCCGGACGGAGATCTACGGCGGTTTCGTCGCGGAGACCAACACGGTGGTCATCGCCGAAGCGGCCGGCCTGGTCGCCCCCGGCCAGATGCCGGCCCTCTACGAGGAGGCCGCCAAGGCCCAGGGCCAGAAACTCGCCCTGAGCGTGTCAGGGCCCACGACCACCGCCGCCCCGACACGACTCTCGGCGTATTCGACCAGCCGCCTACGCAAGCACGCGTCCGCCGCGAGCCCAAGGCGCCGCGAGCCACCTCGCGCCCGGCAGACCCCCAGCCGGCCCTCGTCGGCAAGCAGGTCCCCTGTCTGCGGTTTCTCGTAGGAGTGACCGTCGTGCGCGGGCCGCGCCGACCCGGTCCACCGAGGACGCTCTTTCTTGTCAAGTCACTTCTTTTCGTGGCAGGCATTGGACTTCGTGCGCCCGCCTACTGGACCTGTGGCCTCTTCGAACACGGCGAGGCCGGCTCGTTCCGGCGCTTCTTCCCGTCGGATACACACGTCAAGGAGCACAACATGGCCTACGACCTCCACACCCCGTCCCCCGGACGACACATCTCGCGCCTCGGCATCTGCGTCACAGCGGTGGTCTTCACCGCCGCCGCATTCGCGCTACCCGCATCCGCTGCGATCGGCTCCCCATCCCAGCCCACGATCACGAGCAGCATCGCCGATGATCCCAACAGCCGGCCGGACGGCCAGTGCAAATCCGGCTACGTCTACCGTGACAGCTACGAGGGCGACGGCACCTGCGTCACACCGGGAGAGCGCGATGCCGCGCATGCCCAGAACCCCAACCGCCAGCCTGGCAGCAACCAGTGCAAATCCGGCTACGTCTACCGCGACAGCTACGAAGGCGACGGCACCTGCGTCACACCGGGAGAGCGCGATGCCGCGCATGCCCAGAACCCCAACCGCCAGCCTGGCAGCAACCAGTGCAAATCCGGCTAC